>NZ_JBFUCY010000007.1:0-210793 GCF_056404995.1 Mucilaginibacter sp. P2_A5 | reverse complement strand
TGAGTGGTGAGTGGTGAGTGGTGAGTGGTGAGTGGTGAGTGGTGAGTGGTGAGTGGTGAGTGGTGAGTGGTGAGTGGTGAGTGGTGAGTGGTGAGTGGTGAGTGGTGAGTGGTGGGATTATGTTAAATAGCTAAAACAAATATCATCAAGGCAAATTACCACTAATGAACTAATGAACTAATGAACTAATGAACTAATGAACTACAATACCGAAATACGTTTGATAACCGATTCGGTACCGGCTACTACACGTACAAAATAAAAGCCGCGGGTGAGCTTGTTGTTAATGGGATAGTTAATGTTATGGTCGCCGCCTTCAACACGCTGGTTAAATACGGTGGTGATATCGTTGCCCAAAACATCCATTATTTTAACCGTAACATTAGTATTGCGGCTGATGGTATACTTAAGGTTGAGTTGGTCGGTTACCGGGTTGGGGTATAGCTGCACATCATTTAACAATTTATCGTCAGGGCGGGATACATTTACTTTTACAGTTGATGTTACTGCAGGCTTTAACGGCGGCAGCGCCAGGTGAAGCCCGTTTTTTAGATAGGAGGGTTTACCGCCTTTAGTTTTGGTTACGTGGTATACGGTATCGCTTTTGAGTTTATTAGGATCGCCTTTTTTTGGAGACGCAACCCCTTTGGCAAATGCAAAATTCATAAAAATTGCCATAGCAATTAATATGGACCACGCATAGGTGTAAGTAAAAGGGTAAGTAATTTTTCGCCTCATTATTAAGTTTCCGTACAAAAGTATAAATAATGCCCTCACGGCCTAAGAAATTGACGTTTTTGTTAATGTTTTTAACAAAATTTAACAATGAGGGCTGTTTTTATGTATAGACTGATTAATTGGTTATACGTTTAATGCCTATTTATGTTTGATTGAATTATTGTTTTTTTTACATTTATTAAAGCTAAATAAAAAACGGCTTGTTTACTTACTTTTTTATTTTTTATATCAATACATGTCATTGGCTTTCAATTACTTCATTAATATTACCTAATTGCCTGTAAATTTTACGTTATTTATAAAAAAGTTCCTAATTCTTCATGAACTCTTAATAATTTGACTTTGAAATGTAAAAAATTAATATTTTTGCCGTCTCAAACTAACACATAGTGTCAAATCATAAAGATCTGCAAAAACTGTCGGCGGCTGGCCTGCTCATCAGTTTAGGAATAATTTACGGTGATATTGGTACCTCGCCATTATACGTATTCAAGGCCATTGTTGGTACCAACCACATTTCAGAAACATTAATACTGGGAGGGGTTTCCCTTATTTTTTGGACGCTAACGCTGCAAACCACCCTTAAGTACGTGGTAATAACGTTACGTGCAGATAACAAGGGCGAAGGTGGTATTTTTTCACTGTTCTCATTAGTACGCCGTAAAGCAAAGTGGCTGATAGTGCCCGCAGTGATAGGCGGCTGTGCGTTGCTTGCTGATGGTATTATTACCCCACCCATTACCATTTCATCGGCTATTGAGGGTTTACAAACTTATTATCCAAATTTGCCAACTGTAAAAATTGTTATAGCCATTATTACCGGGCTGTTTATTATACAGCAGTTTGGTACATCGCTGGTTGGTAAGGCATTTGGGCCAATTATGTTTATCTGGTTTACCATGATGGGGGTGCTGGGTATTTCTTACATCGTTCACTCGCCTGGTATCATCAGGGCATTAAATCCGTATTATGCTTACGAGTTATTAAGCTCTGCGGGTAGTCACAATGCCTTTATTATATTAGGTGCCGTGTTTTTGTGTACTACGGGTGCCGAGGCCTTATACTCCGACCTGGGGCATTGTGGTAAATCGAATATCCGCATCAGCTGGATTTACGTTAAAGCCTGTTTGATACTGAACTATCTTGGACAGGCAGTTTGGTTATTGGAAAGAAACGGCTCGGTAATAAACCTGAACGTCAATAACCCTTTTTACAAAATAATGCCCGAGTGGTTTTTAATATTCGGTATCGGTATTGCTACCGTAGCTGCTATCATTGCCAGCCAGGCGCTGATATCGGGATCGTTCACGCTGATTGCAGAGGCCGTAAGGCTTAACCTTTGGCCCAAAGTGAAAATAAATTATCCGTCTGAACAAAAAGGCCAGCTATATGTGCCCAGCGTTAACTGGCTGCTTTGGGCCGGCTGCTTAGGAGTGGTATTGATATTCCGCCACTCTGATAAAATGGAAGCGGCGTACGGTTTAAGTATTACGGTGGCCATGTTAATGACTACCATACTGGTATCTAAGTTCCTGAAACGTAAAAAGGTACCCAACTACATTATCAATACCTTTTTGGCTGTTTACCTGGTTATAGAAGGCACTTTCCTGACAGGTAACCTGGTTAAGTTTTTGCATGGCGGGTGGTTTACGCTTTCGATAGGCTTTGTATTGTTTACAGTGATGTGGACATGGCATACTGCCCGTAAGATCAGGAACCGTTATGTTAAATTTGTTGGAATTGATGATTATTACAACATTATTAATGAATTGAGCGCCGATGAAAGCGTGCCTAAATATGCATCGCAGCTGGTGTATTTAACAAGCGCCAACTTTAACTCCGAAATTGAATCGAAAATTGTTTACTCAATTTTACAAAAACAGCCTAAACGGGCAGATGTATACTGGCTGGTTCACGTTGATGTGGTGGACGAACCTTACAAACGCGAGTACGAAGTTGACTTTTTGATCCCTAATAAACTAATCCGTATCGATTTTAAACTCGGCTTTAGGGTTGAGCAGCAAATTAACCTGCTGTTCCGTAAAGTGGTTGAAGACCTAGTGAAAAAAGGCGAAGTTGACATAACCAGTCATTATACATCGTTGAATAAGCACAAAATTGTTGGCGATTTTAGGTTTGTCGTGATCGAGAAGATTTTCTCCCGCTCGCACAGTCTGTCGTTTTATGAGCGCTTTATTATGGATTTTTATGTTTATCTGAAGCATTTAAGTCTTTCGGAAGAACGTGGCTTCGGCCTTGATTTGAGCTTTGTTACGGTTGAGAAAGTGCCCTTGATGCTAACGATACCTGATGCTATAGAAATCCATAGAGTAAATTAAAAAAAGACCATTAGGAATATGGTAATAAAAAGACCTCCGGTTACCGGAGGTCTTTTTATTACCAAGGCATTGAAGAACGCGGGAACAGGCAAATAATCCAAAATTACTACAGATTGTTTTTGCATATTTACGCTCCCGATTTAACATTTGTGAATAAAAAAATACAATTAACCTTATTAGCCCTGCTTTTTGTAACCGGCTTATTTGCCCAGGGCGCCGATCTTAACCTGCTTAAAAGTATTAACGGGCCGCCGGCCGGAGCTGATAGTAAGTGGAAATTTATAAGCCATAAAGCTATTATCGTGAACGTAGCCGCGCCGGTAAGCTTAGTGGTTGCAGGCTACATCAACCATGATGATAACCTTAAAATAAGCGGCCTGCAAACAGCGGCCTCCTTTATTGTCGCCGGGACCGCAACGTATGCAATTAAAAACATATTTGACCGGCAAAGGCCATTTGTTTCCCATCCCGATGTGATATATGCAAAGGAGTTCCCAACAGACGCGGCATTCCCATCAGGACATACGTCTTTTGCGTTTTCAACAGCCACCTCATTAAGTTTGGCCATTCCTAAGTGGTATGTTATTGCACCTTCGTTTTTATATGCCGGCGCGGTTGGCTACTCGCGCATGTACCTGGGCGTGCATTACCCAAGCGATGTTTTGGGCGGGGCTATTGTTGGAGCAGGTTCGGCTTTTATTACGTGGAAGTTGCAGAAATGGATTGTGGGGAAGAAGCCTCACCCTGCCCTCTCCAAAGGAGAGGGTTCTTACTAAACGCAGAATATATTTTCAACAAATTTATATTGGTCTAAATCTTCGTCAAGGAGAGAGGGTTAAATTTTTCTGTTGGGTTGCTTGTCTAATACTTCTTTTATTTCCAGAAGTACACTTTGAGGATACTTTAATACCTGGTCGTTGGTAAATCGGAGGACGTCAAAACCTGATTCATTCAAAACTAACGTTCTTAAATCATCTTGCTCTTTGGTTAAAAGGTGATATCCGCCGTCTACTTCTATGACAAATCCTTTTCCTAAACAAACAAAATCAGCACTATAACCATCAATGGCATGTTGTCGTCTTATTTTATAGCCTGTTTTGTTATTCCTTAAAAGTTGCCACATCATGTTCTCTGCTTCAGTAGGATGTTGCCTGCTTGTTTTTGAATACTGTTTGAGCACCTCCCATAAAATAATATCGGCGGTTTCGAATCCTTGCCACTTGGGTTTAATGCCAGTAATTTTTACGTCGTTTTTACTCATCAAATTAGTCGAACCGTTTATTAGTCAAGTAAATCAGAACCTCTGTTTTGAAGAGGTTGCGCCGGAATTAACCCTGCAAATCAAAAGCCCTCTCCTTTGGAGAGGGTTTGGGTGAGGCTTTTTCTCATATATCCCCTCACTTCATCATTAATATCCTCCTTCAAATACATCCTGAAATAGTGATTGTGCTGGTTAGTACCGGGCACTGTTTTAATTTTGCTGAAGCAGAGATTATCGGCATAAATCTCATCAAACGGAAAAACTACATCAATAAAGTTTTTGCCTAATTGGGTAACGTAGGCAAAATTGGTACGCAGGCCAAACGCGATCATGCTTTTGGTAGGATAAACCTTTATGGGTGCCATGGCTAAAAGCTCCTCAACCAGGTGATCAAGCAACTCAACTGTGTGGGCGGATTTACCATTCAAAAAATCGCCCAGATTACGTTCGCGACAGGAGTGTACCTGGTTGGTATTTCCAAATTCGCGGCTACAAATGGGGCATATCCACATAACGTTATTGATTAGGCAGTTTTAACCTCCCTGCCTAATACACTGTTTTTGTAGCTGTAGGTAAAGTAAATAACCAGGCCTATTACCAGCCATATCAGGAACCGGAGCCAGTTGGTATAGCCAAGCTCGGTCATGAGGTAAAAGCAGCTCATGAGCCCTAAAACAGGTATCAGCGAAAAGTTTTTGAGGAAGCTATATATGGCAATTATAATAATGAGGATAAAGAACAGGTAATTAGGAAAATTGTACAGGAAGCCATCAAAACCAAGGTGGTATTTTTTTAGCTCACTGATTGGTGTTATCCGTAAGGCGCTGTTAAATTTATCTTCTTCCAGATCTTTAAAATATTTTTTTTGCGAAGCAGTGTCGGCCAAGGTGGGGGTGCCGGTGTTGAGTTTAACTACAGACGCATATATGGCCTTTATTTCGCCTGCGTTAAGGGCGTCAATAATGACTGGTTTTTCTCTCAGTTTTTTAAACTGCATCATTTCAACCTGGGGGGCGGGTTTAAAGTAAACTATTGTACCCAGGATAATTATGGTTATCAGCGGTATTATGTATTTACCATTAACATATGGCAAATGAAATTTCCCTTTAACCGCCTCTTCGCGTGGCAGTAACAAAACGCCACCGCAAACCAGCACAAAGGCAAATAGGGTACCTATACTTGTTAAATCGGTAACCTCGGTAAGGTTCATAAATAACGCAGGTATCGCCACCACAAAACCTGTAATTACAGTAGCAAAGGCAGGTGTATGATATTTAGGGTGAATACGGGAAAAGGCTTTTGGTAATAAACCATCGCGGCTCATGCTCATCCAGATACGGGGCTGGCCTAGCTGGAATATTAATAGTACGCTTGCTGTTGCAATTACCGCGCTTATGGATATTACGTAGCTTACCTTATGCAGGCCAACTTTGGCAAATACAAAAGCCAGCGGATCGCCTACCTGTAAGTCTTTATAACTTACCATGCCGGTAAGTACAAGCGCTATCAGGATGTATAAAACGGTACAAATAATAAGGGAATATATCATGCCCCGGGGTAGGTCACGCTGCGGTTTTTCGCATTCTTCGGCCGTGGTCGAAATGGCATCAAAACCGATATAAGCAAAAAATACGCCCGAAACACCTTTCATAACCCCGCCAAAGCCATTCGGCATAAATGGGTGCCAGTTGGCCGGAGTAACGTAAAAAAAGCCCACTACAATAACGGCAATAACAATCAGTATCTTTAGGATAACCATGGCATTGGTTGCCTTTTTTGTTTCGCGGATACCAATATAAACCAGGTAGGTAATAATAAAAACAATACCCAGGGCCGGTAAATTGGCTACCAGCTTAAAATTACCTATACCGGGTGCGTTATCCCAGGCAATGGCACCGGCCTTTAACTTATCGGCAATATCTGCCAGCACAGCCCCATGTTTGGTAACTGCTTCGTGTCCTCTTAGGGCCGAAACATAATCCATAGTAAGGTATTTGGGTAAATGAATATTGAAACCTTCAAGCAGGTTTACAAAATATTCACTCCAGGATATAGCTACGGCAATGTTACCAATGGCATATTCCATCAATAAGTCCCAGCCAATTATCCAGGCTATCAGTTCGCCAAAAGAAGCATAAGCGTAAGTATAGGCGCTGCCCGCTACCGGAATGCGCGATGCAAATTCGGCATAGCATAATGCCGAAAATCCGCAGGTAACGGCCGTAACAATAAATAACAGGGAAACGGCCGGTCCGCCGTGAAACGAGGCTTCGCCGATGGTGCTGAAAATGCCTGCCCCAACTACGGCGGCTATTCCCATCAGGGTTAAATCTTTTACGTTTAATTCTTTTTTTAGTTGGGAGTTTACTGTGCCGGGATGTTCGCTATCGCTGAAACCGCATTCAACATCATGTAATATTTTCGAGACTGATTTTTTACGAAATATGCTTTTCGACATTTAATTTAAATAATAAGTGCAACCTATTCCCAAACATAATCATTTTTTTGCATTAGATAAGTATATGCTTACTTTGCATCATGAAGATAGGGGTACGAGACGTTTTATACAGGATAAGGCCACTTTTTTTACTTTACCTTATTGTTTTGTGCGCCTGTTTGGTTATCAAACTGCTATATACCCGCGAGCAGATCTTTTTCGCGGTAAACGGATGGAACAGTCCCTGGGGCGATGATATAGAACCTTACATGACCGATTTGGGCGAGGGTTATACTATCATCATACTTTCATTTATCCTGGCTTTGTTTAGCTACCGGAAATCTTTGCTGTTGTTATCCGCCTATGCAGTCACGGGCCTGGTAGCCCAGGTAGTTAAGCGTTTTGCCGATGCTCCGAGGCCCAGTTTATATTTTAAGGATCAGTGGGCACCCGTACATACCGTAAAAGGGATAGAAATATTAGCTTATAACAGTTTTCCGTCCGGGCATACTACTACCGCGTTCTCGGCAGCCGTAGTGCTTACCTATATAGCTACAAAAAAAGGCTGGGGTATCCCAGCCTTGCTAATGGCCATTTTAATTGGCTATTCAAGAATGTATCTTACCGAACATTTTTTTGAAGATGTTATAGGCGGTTCGGTTATTGGTGTAATAGTTACGGTTTTTTGGCTTACCTGGCTGGAAAACAAACAGTTTATCCATTCAGAAAAATGGCGTACCGGGGTAATAAAAACTGTTTTTAAATAATTACCCCTCGGCAGCCAGCCTTTTTTTACGACGGATGGTTACCAGCACAATAATGATAATAAGTGGCAGCCCGCCATATAACCCAATTTTAACCGGGGTTGATAAGCCTTTTGCATTTGAAATATACTGGTCGTTGCGTTTCAGATCGGGGGCTACCTTAATCGAATTTGAAAACTCGTTTAATTCTGCTTTGGCCAAATCGGTGCGGGCTTCGGGGTAATAATATTCAAATGTATAAGTAACATCCTGCGTATATATCAAAATAAACTTTCTTAACTGGGCCGCTTCGCCGGTCGATCCGCTGTTATCAACCCTTAAGGTAAATACCCGTGCTTCAAGGTTGCCAATGGTTGTATCGCGCGGGTTCATGATGCTGCCATTACGCGATTGTTTCCGGATGCCATCGATAAACGTATTAAACACCTTTTTCAGGTCTCTTTCTTTATCCAGCGGCTTATTGTTTGCCGCGTTTTGAGCGCGTATTACACTTATAAACCCAAGGGAGGCCGTACCTTGGTAAACTTGCTGGCCCAACGTATCTTTCTTGGTAAAGTTTGCAGGTAAAGAGACCGTAACCAAACTATCAATCTTCACGGGCTTAAGTACCTGACTAAAGCCTAAAGTCGCAAACAGGATGAAGCTTAAACTTAAAATTGTCTTTTTCATAGATTGTTTAACTATAAAAAGAGCAAACGGTTTTAAAAAAGAATTGCAAGAGCGTTTTTTGCCGATTATAAAAGAATGGTAATTACTTGTTTTTTAACAGGTTGATAACTGGTTGATTAACTATTCAATAAAGCGCTAATGATAATTGCCTGTTAATGTACTGTATCTTTAATTGCACATGGCCAGACATATTATTGATTTTACCGCCGCTTTGTGCTAATAGCACAGTTACTCCACCAAAAACCAGGTATAGCATTCTGCATCTATTGTAAAAGTTAATTTTGCGCTATAATCGCGGTTAAGTTTTACATTTATTTTCGATTTTCCCTGCTCCAAAAATGTTGCCGCATGAGTAAGCCCGGCATAATAAAGCGGCACTTTTATAGTCCGCGTTATTTTTTGTTTTAGCGGATTATACAGCATAACAAGCCCTTTAACGGGCAGCTGCGGGTTAACATGCATAATGCCGTCCCAATCGCGCCCATCGGCACGCCTTAAATGGATGATATCTGAGTTAAGAATGTCGCGGTACTTTTTATACCAATTAATAACCCCGGCTACGGTTTGCTTTGTTTCCGGGCTATCGTACAAACGCGGGCCGCGGTAGCAAGCCTGTACACCGGCGCCATAATATTGCATCATTAAGGCTTTATAATCCTTTAAATGATCTTTTAGTGGTTCAAGTACAGCCTCAGGCCCGCCGCCCTGGTATTTGGTAAGCGGTACAAAACCCCATACCATTGATGGAATTTCGTTCCAAAGCCCATCGAATATGTTTTGCCTGTTCAGTATCACCTGCTGCCCGCGCGAAAGCGAAAAATTTACTTCGCGGTAGCCGATGGCAATTTTGCTGGTGCCATCCAAAAAATACCAATCGGGCGCGTTAATGTAAACACCCCGGTTGTTTAGCCAGTGGTACAGTTCTTTTTGAATAGCCATTTGTTGCCACTGGCTATCTTCTAAACCTTTGTGGCCCGGATGAGTGGTTGAGGCGCAAACATCGCCGGGGTATGGGCCATCGTTTTCCCATATATCAAAGCCGGTTGCGGCATAAAACTTTTTAATTTTATCGCGATAGTCCAATCCCCATTTGCTGCCATAGCAAGGTGCGTTGCCAAAAAGTGCTCCACCCGGTTTGCTGGTTTTAGGATCGATAACATCATCCGAATCGCTGATGCGCCGGGAGCTGAATAACGAATAGCCGCCAATTTTAACATTTTTACCATGCGCATAATCAGCCAGCACTTTCCATCGGTTTAAATTTTGTACCGTGGTATCTTCCTGGTTTATCTGACTGCCAAAACTCATAATCAAAGCTTCGTACCCGGTAGCGGCGCATTGATCAATAGCGGCGCGTACCTCATTGTCGTTTTTGCTTACCAGGTGCATGAAAATTGGATTGGCGGTAACCCAGGGCGCTATGGTACGGTACATTTTGCGTATGGCCAGGCCGCGTCGCTCGCGGTCATAACTGTCCATCAGCAATTCATAGGTTTGTATCGATGTAAAATCTTCGCCGGGCCTTAATTGTACGCCCATTACCCTTTCGGGATACACCTCCAGCAGGCAAGGTGTTTGGTAATCATAGTTAACCTGCGATGTATAGGCGGGGTCGGCTTTCCAGTGGGTGGTTTGGTCGCTAAGAATATAGCGCATGGCGTTGTTAAATGCGTAATTGCTTTCGAAGTAGATGCCTCGTGGAGACTGCATTTGGGTTGTGCTGCCAACTACGGCGGTTTCTTCTTCTACCATCCCCAAAATCTCATTGGCCACCTGGCCAACTGTTATGCTGCCTGTTGACTGGTTTTGAACGCTAACCCATTTACTGATAAGCGGCAGGCCGTCATAAATGCTGTAATGTACGTTTACAACAATACCTTTTAAATCATTAAGTGCCGATTGGTAAACAAAAGTGATTGTTTTGCCGGTAGCCTGTTTTTTATTGGTGGCCCACCAGCCGTCACTTTTCCAGTTGATGATAGTTTTTATTGAGCTTACCTGGTAGTGGCTGAATTTGAAATCGTTATCATTGGCTTTAAGCTCGTCCAGTTGACCGGCAACCAGGTAGCCGTTTTCCTTTTGACCATACAAGCCGCCAACGTTATAGCTTTTGCCATTTACCTGGATGCGTGCTTCGGGTTTTACCGACCGTAACAACTGTTGCTGGTTTTGGAGGTTAATAAAATCGTAACAGGCAACATTGGCCGCGATGCGGAAGCTTCGTTTTAGTAATCCGTTGTATAGTATGATATTTTTGCCATCGACACTTTGGTATATGGCAGCTTTTTCAAGTGAGGGCTTAACCAACCAATCGCCGGGTTCATCCGGCCCGGCTGTGTCATTCCAAACCGGGAGCGATTGGGCATACAACGGGGCTATATTTTGGCAAGCGCCGATAAAAAGGCATATGGCGGTTAAACGGACTAACAGTGATTTAGCTGATTTCAAGTGGTTAGTAATTGATTGGCATAAAAATAGGATATGTTTAATGCATTAAGCAAGCTGCCGGCATATAAACAGGTATTTAGATGCTGTTGCACTTTAGGCGCACACAATAACCATGTCACGAGCGATAGCGTGGCAATCGCGAGCTGTGCAACTCCGGCTTGCAAAAACCGTGATTGCTGCGTCGTTCCTCCTTATAATGACGCATTTATAAGTTATTGGCTATCAGTATAAAATACCCGTCATTGCGAGGCATGAAGCAATCCCGGACTATGTGAAACTTAACATGTCGAGAATTGCTTCGTGCCTCGCAATGACGGTAGTTTAGGACATTCGTTTAACTATATCCGTTACGCTTCATAACGGTTTTTTTCAGGTTTTACCTAATGGATATATAGCAGTTTTTATAAGACTCTTTTATCCAATCTTATCCATCTCGCCCTTTACAAACTCTGCCAATTCCTTCACATATTCGGCGCTGAAATCAAACTTAATTCCGGCGGTTTCGTAAATTTCTTTGATGGTTTTGGTGTAGCCAAGTTTCAGGGCATCCATGTATTGCTGTAAGCCTTTCTCCGGGTTCTCCTTATAGTTTTTCCATACGGCAATAGCACCCAATTGGGCCATGCCGTATTCTATATAGTAAAACGGCACTTCAAAAATGTGCAACTGCTTTTGCCACAGGTTTGCTTCGGCTTCGGGATGTTCGGTCCAATCTACAAAGCCTGCGCCAAATGGCTCATAAATTTCCATCCAGGCGGTGCGGCGGTCGGCATCGGTATGGTTGGGGTTAGTATAAATCCAGTGCTGAAACTGATCTACCACGGCCACCCAGGGCAGCGTTTTTAATACATCGAACAATTGATCGCGTTTGGCGCGTTTCAGGTCTTCCTCGTTATCAAAAAACACATTCCAGTTATCCATCGAGATCAGTTCCATCGACATCGAAGCCAACTCGGCTACTTCAGACGGGCAATGTTTAAAATCGTTTAACTCGAGGTCGGCAGTAAGGAAGGTATGTACCGCGTGGCCGCCCTCATGTACCATGGTGGTTAAATCGCGGAAGGTATTGGCCGAATTCATGAAAATGAAAGGCGCGCCGGTTTCTGATAGCGGGTAGTTATAACCGCCCGGTGCTTTGCCTTTACGGCTTTCCACATCAAACAGGTTATTATCTTTCATGATCTCTAAACGCTCGCCAAGGTAACGGTTGATGTTACTAAAACACTGGATTGATTTTTCTATCAGGTCATTCCCATTCTGAAAGGGTTTTAACGCAGGTTTGCCCGATACATCCACATCCATATCCCATGGTTTTAATGTCGACAAACCAAGTGCCGCCTTACGTTTTTCGGCCTGTTCGCGCAGGATAGGAACAATCTCTTTTTCGATAGCCTCATGGAATGCATAGCAATCCTGCGGCGTGTAATCAAAACGGCCTAATGCCTGGAACATATAATCCCTGAAATTTTCGAAACCTGTATTCAACGCTACTTTATGGCGTAGCTTGCGCAGGTGGTCAAAAAGTGTATCCAACGTATCTTTTTCCTGCAAACGGCGATTGGTTATCTTTTCCCAAACCTCCTGGCGTTTGGTGCGATCCGTGCCTTTTAAAAATACCGATGCCTGCTCCAGGGTATATTCCTTATCATCAATATGAACCGACATAGCGCCCGTTATCGATTGGTATTTTTGCTGCTCCACCTGGATCTCGGTTTGTACCGGGATGTTTTCTTCGCGGAAAAGCTCTAAGCTTTTTTTGATGGCTCGTAAAAACACGAAATATTTTTCGCTATCCAACTGATCGATATAAGGACTTGCAACCAGCTTTTTGTTCAACCCGTTATCATAAGGCGCAATTTTGGGCGAAATTTCGGTAGCAAAATATTGGAAGCTTTGCAGTAATTCTTCGCTGGTGGTATCGCAGGTCATGCGGATATAGCGCCAGGCGGAATCTTCTTCTAAAGCGGCTTCCAATTCGCTCCTGTCATGCAGCCATTTTTCCAGTTCCTGAACCGAGTTGATGGAGCGGTCCAATAGTTCTTTGTAAAACGGTTCAAGCGTTTCCCATTTAATGTCAAGCGTAGCCGGGATATATTTTCTTGTTTTTTTGTGAATCATAATTTTAGATGTACAGATATGCGTATATGCAAATATGCGGATTTAGTTGGAAAGTCAGGAAAGTCCGGGAGTCGGAAAGTCCGGAAGTCGAGGAGTTGGAATGTCCGAAACACCGGGAGTCCAAAAGAGCCAGAAGCTACTTTCGGACTTTTCCGACTTTCGGACTTTCTCTACTTCGCCTTATACAATGTTTCAGACAATTCTTTTAACCCGTTTTCGTAGCTTGTTGGTTTAAAATTAAAAGCCTTTTCAAATTTGCTGCTGTCAAAAATATAGTCATGATCGTACTGGTAGTACATCTCGACAGTGCCCATAACCACTTTTTGGAACAAGCCTATCAGCCACAGCATGTACTTGCGTAAAATAAAGAATTTAGGTTTTACGCCGTATACCCGGGCGGCAATAGCCATAAACTCTTTGCCGGTTATGGCCGGCGGGGTGGGCAGGTGCCATACCTGGTTATCGCTATCGGTGTTTTGGCCAAGCAGGAACATCGCTTTACCGGCATCAGGGATGTAAATAAAGTTGTGTTTTTTGCTTGGATCGCCAATCCACTGGGCGGTTTGCTTAGCGGCGTATTTGGTTATCACCATCATATCCACAAAGCTGTTTAATGAATCGGTACCATAAAAATCGGGGGCGCGTGCAATGGAAGCGCGGATAGTACCAGCCTTAACTTCATCCATCAGCATACCGGCAATGCCTGCACGTACCTGTCCTTTTTTGCTGATGGGATTGTAGGGGGTATCCTCTGTCATGGGCCCATCAACCAGGCCATACATGTATACGTTATCAAAAAATATTAATCGTGTCCCGGTGGCTTTGGTAACATCGATTACATTTTGCATAATAACAGGCCATTGCGGCTGCCAGATGGCGGCATCATAAACAATACCTGCTGCCATATAAATAACTGTTGAACCCTGGGTAGCTGCCAATACCTCGTCATATTTTAACAGGTCAGCTTTTTGCCAGGTTACATTTTTGCCCGTTATGTTTACTGGCTTGCGGCTAACCAAACGAACGGTTTGGTTGGCGTTAATCAATTCGCGGGTGAGTACATTTGCTACAGTACCGCCGGCTCCTAATATAGTGTGCATAATCTTTTCGTTTTTGTTTACCCAAAGGTATGGTGGCTATGGTTATCAAAACGTTAACAAAAGATAAGAAAAACAGTTAAACAGATTGAGTAGATTTTATGATTATTTGGAACAGGCTCCAGAGATTAACCTACGTCAAATCTTGAATTATTGCCCGTTTTATAATTAAGTTTACGAACATTAATATTGTAATGAATTTAGACTGGTATACCTTTTTCACCAGTGATTACCAGGATTACGAGTTTTTTAGCGAAGGGCCGAAAGGCAGGATCAAAAAGGTTGTCAAGTTTATGAAGGCACAGGATGATCCAATTATTTTCAATTTGGCTTTTGGTGATGAAGACCCTTTAACTGGCAACGTTAGCGACGTTATAATTACAGATAACAAGGATACTGATATCGTTTTAGCAACCGTAGCAAACACGGTTAACTCATTTTGCGATCATTTTGGTAACCACTATATTTATGTGGAAGGTAGTACTCCTTCACGGACAAGATTATATCAAATGAGTATATCCCGGATTTTTGCTGAGATTACCACAGATTTTGATGTATATGGCCTTAAAGATGACGAACTTTATCGCTTCGAGTTAAATGTCAATTATGAAGCGTTCCTTGTAAAAAGGAAAATTAAGTAGTAAATTTGATAGAATAAACAAGAGTTGTTATGTCTACAGTAAAAAAAGCGGTTTATGAAAAAGGGTTTGGTAAGCCTGTGATAAGTAACGACGTTAAAGATCATGCTAATGATCCTTTCTTTGTAGAGAAATTGGAGAAGGCTAAGAAAGCATTAAGCAAGATCACTTTCCCTGAAAGTATAAAGAAATAAGTTCATAACGAATGCCGGAGCCATCCGGCTTTTTTATTTGTGCGCCTTTGCTTTTTAAGTGGACACATCATTCAAATGAGGCTTTCTCTACGCGCTTATCTTCATGATCCTTCGCCTGATCCGGGAAAGCGAAACCGGGGTTATGCCCAGGTAATTGGCGATGTAGTGTTGCGGGATGCGCTGCATTACTTCTCCGCCGGTTTCAAGCAGTTTGTGGTAGCGCTCTTCGGGTGTTTGGGTGACAAAGGAGGCTACACGGTCTTCATAACAAATAAGGTAATGTTCTGCCATTAGCCGGCCAAAGCGCTCCATTTTAAAACTCATCAGCGGATTAGCGCAAACTTCCTGAAGCGCGCTATGGCTTAAGGTTACAATCTGCGAATCTTCTAAAGCCTGGATATAAAACAAACCTGGCTGGTGGGTAAGGAAACTTTTGTAGGAGCTGAGCATCTCATCCTCGAAACTAAAATAACCGGTTATTTCTTCGCCATCTTTAACATGAAAGTACCTTACCGCACCCTTTACAACCAAACCGATGTGATTGCATACTTTTCCGGGCTCGGCAAAGTTTTTTTTCTTTTTTAGGGTGATTACCTCCAGGTATGCCGAAAGAATATTCCATTCGTCATCAGTAAGCACCACATATAAATGGACATGCTCCCTGAATTTGTTGAGGGCTGTTAGCGCGTCCATATTCTGTCTAACAGGAATAACACCGCAAACACAACACTGGCAATGCCGTTGGTGGTCATAAAGGCAAAGTTTACCCGGCTCAAGTCTGTTGGTTTTACCAGCAGGTGCTGGTAAATTAACATAGCGCAGAAAAACGCTATCCCGACATAGTATAAAATACCTACATGGGTAAAAAATACCGGCATCATAATAAATAAAGCCGATAACACATGCAAAAACGTTGACAGCCGTAATGCATTTACTTTACCCAGATAGGCAGGGATAGAATGGAGGTTTTGGCTGCGGTCAAAATCTTCATCCTGCAGGGCATAAATAATATCAAAGCCACTTACCCAGCATAAAACCGATAGTGAGAAGAATATGGGTGTTAACGCAAATTGGCCCGTTACAACAAGGTAAGCGCCAATAGGGGCAAGGGACAAGCCTAACCCCAACACTAAATGACAAAGTGCGGTAAAGCGTTTGGTTGCACTATAGCCCATCACCACAAATAGGGCAATTGGCGACAAGTAAAAGCATAAAGGATTTATAAAAAACGTAGCCGCGATAAACAGTCCGCAATTAATTAATGTAAAAGTTAATGCCGCAGGCGCGCTGATACGGCCGGCCGGGATATCCCGTTGTTTGGTGCGCGGGTTTTGGGCATCGATATCCCTATCCAAATAGCGGTTAAAAGCCATAGCCGAGTTACGGGCAAAAATCATGCACAGCACCATAAGCACCAGCTTACGCCAATCGAAAGTGTGCTGAGTAGTAGTTACCGCCAAAAAGAAGCCGATAAACGCAAACGGCATGGCGAAGATGGTATGGGTAAATGTTACTAATGAAAGGTATTTTTTCATGTTGTATGTTTCCCTTTTTATGGGATTATTTTCAATGTTTATTTTAGATGTACACGGCGTTTACAATGAATGTAAATCAAAAAAGCGTTGGCCCCGTGCGATTCCCCTCTTGAGAGGGGGGAGGGGTGTGTTCTGCAATATAGCTTTCAATTGTCCTTAAAACATTAGCAATATCTTTTCTTACTTCCTGTTCTGTAAAACGAATTACTGTTAAATCATATTTAGCAAGTTCTTGATCTCTATAATTATCGGTTTCAGCTTTTTCCTCGTGATTGTGGTAATGCCCGTCAACCTCAATCACCAAATTTAACTCGTTGCAATAAAAATCAACGATATAATTTAACAAGGGTTTCTGCCTATGAAAATCAAAACCGATGCTTTTTCCTTTTATTTCATTCCAAAGTAACACCTCGCCCAATGTGCTGTCGTTTCTTAGCTTGCGGGCTAAGTCTTTCAGATTTGGGTTGTATGGTATTATTTTGCGTGGCATAACTTCGCTTTTAATTGTCTATCGCTTTGCTTTTATGGCGTAGAACACACCCCTGCAGCCGCACTTTCTTTCGCGCCCCCTCTCGAGAGGGGATCAAAAAAATAGTTTTTTTTAATCTCTTGGTTCATAATGTGGCACCACAAAACTCTTATTAATATTATCTATAAAGCCCAAAATTTCGTCCCGGCCTAATTGTAGTTCGGCCGAGGTGATGAAATATTGTGGCGCCTCTTCAAAAGTTTCGAGCAGGGCTTTTTTAAATTTGGCAATGTTCTGGTCGGTTTTAACGCTCGATTGTTTGTCGGCCTTGGTAAAAACCAATACAAACGACAAGCCTTTTTCGCCCAGCCAGTTACAAAATTCGATATCTATTTTTTGTGGCTCCAGGCGGCTGTCAATCAATACCATCACGCATTGCAGACTTTCGCGCTTATCAAGGTAGTTATGGATAAATTTATTCCAGTTGGCTTTGTTTGTTTTGGATGCCCGGGCGTATCCGTAGCCGGGTAAATCAACAATATACCAGCTGTCGTTAATAAAAAAATGATTTATAAGCTGGGTTTTACCCGGTGTTTGCGATGTTTTAGCTAATCCCTTTTTTTGCGTGAGCATATTGATTAGCGAAGATTTGCCTACGTTTGAGCGCCCTATAAAAGCATACTCGGCCTTAATGGGCGGCGGTAGCTTCGAAATTTGGGTATTGCTGCAAATAAATTCGGCCGTTTTAACAATCATGCTGCAAAGGTAATTATTTTTAACTGCAAGCACATGCCCGCTAACCTATGCAGGTATATGCTTGCTTTGCTTTGTGTTGTTTTACAATGGGTAAACAAATGTAAGCGCAATAATACTTAAATTTGATGTTTAAACATTCAATATAATGAACGATTATAAAATCCCCGCCCAAACACGCATAGGTCACGTACACTTAAAGGTAAGTAACCTGCAAAAATCTCTTGATTTTTATTGCGGCCTGCTTGGTTTCGATAAAATGGCGATGTATGGCGATCAGGCGGCTTTTATATCTGCCGGTGGCTACCACCACCATATTGGCTTAAACACTTGGCACAGTAAAGACGCTTCGCCGGCACCGGAATACGCGCCGGGCTTGTACCATACTGCTATACTTTATCCCGAGCGTAAGGATCTTGCTGCAATTTTGCAGCGGCTGATTGATGCCAAATACCCTATCACCGGTGCATCAGATCATGGCGTATCTGAAGCCATCTACCTGAATGATCCCGACCAGAATGGCGTTGAGCTTTACTGGGATCGACCCAAAGAACAATGGCCGCTGGATGAAAATGGCGACCTGACCATGTTTACCAGGCGGCTGGATATTGAAGGGCTTTTGGCTTTGGCTAAGTAATTATCTGAACCGGGATTAAGCAGATTTTTCAGATTACGCGGATTTTTAAATCTTTAATCAAAGGTTTTTGTCAAAATCTAAATAATCCGAAAAATCTGCTTAATCCGAGTTCAGAAAAAAAACCTGCAAGGTGCTAAATCGTTTTGTTTATAGTTCCTTAATTCTTACATTTCTAAAATAAGCTTTATGCCCATGGTCCTGTAAGGCTATTAATCCGGTTTTGGCGGTGCCGTAGTCGGGGTAATCCTTCCATTTGCCTTCGGTTTTTTTCTTGTTCCAGTCGTCGGTCCAGGCTTCAAAAACTACTATTTTCGATCCGTTTAGCCAGTGCTCTACATGGCCGTTGTTAAATATTATTTTACTGGTGTTCCATTTGCCTACCGGTTGTAGCTTTTTAAGGGTGTTGGGCAGGTGCATGGCATAGTCGGCACCGGTTTTTTGCCATTCTTCCAGTTTGTCGGGCCAGCCTTCATCGTCTATTAATTGGTATTCGGGGCCGGTATTGTAGGTGGCATGGTATTTTGGGTCTTCAATTACGTGATAAAGCACACCGCTGTTGCTGCCTTTATCAACTTTCCATTCCCATTCCAACTCAAAGTTGGTGTAAGCTTTATCGGTTACAATATCGCCGCCGGTATCACCTTCGGCCGCGCCAAGGCAAACCAGTGCGCCATCAACAATGGTCCAGTTTTTAACCTCGCCTTTTTTGTTAAAGCTATGCCAGCCCTTCAGGCTTTTGCCATCAAACAAATTTACCCAAGGGCTTTTTTTCGCGGTCGCCTTTTTCATGTGCGGCGGCACTTTTATATTGACTGCCGATGTTTGCACACAAACCAAAGCAGCTGCAGCCATTACAAACCCCAGTTTTTTTAATTGTTGTTTCATAAGTGTTTTAAATAGGTAAATACTTATCGACTGTAATCCGGTTTCCTCAAGGCCTCCAAAAGGAGGACCTTGAGGAAACATTTTTTTTATCTTGATTCTTGACTCTTGATTCTTAACTCTTTTTTGCCACCTGCATTTTCTCCGGGTCCCAAAACATCGGGCTGTTGTTATAATAACTATCGTTGCATAACAGGGCAGGGGCGGCGGCGCGATAGCCAAATACGGCATCCTCGGTTACCTTACCGTTGTTGCGAATAGCAGTAAAAAAGTTCACCATATGGTCATAAGGGCCACCCATATAGCCCTTGTCGGCATCATAAGTTATTTCTTCAGGGGGTAACATCTTTTTACGCTCGGCATAGCCAACGCCTGCTTTTTTCAATTTATCCAGGTAAAAAGGATCGTCGGATGCAAAGGTTTTGTTGCGTTTAAGGGTTACTTTATCCCAGGTGATGTCCATGGATCCTTCACTGCCGACCAGCTTAAGGTAGGTAGTGCCGCTGGTACCATCTACAAAGTTACAACGTAACGAAAGGTTGAACGCGGGGTGCGCCTGGGTTTTGCCATAATCAAAAGTACCTAACAATACATCGGGTACTTCGCGGCCATCGTTCCAGAAACGCAGCCCGCCCGATGCATAAATTTTATTTGGCCCCATCGAGTCGGTTATAAAGTGCAGGCTCGAAAACAGGTGCACAAATAAATCGCCGGCCATACCGGTGCCGTAATCGGTATAGTTCCTCCAGCGGAAAAACCTTTTCTCGTCAAACGGGCGTTTTTTAGTATTGCTGATGTAGGTTTCCCAATCCAACGTTTGCGGCGATGCATCAGCCGGGATGGGGTATTGCCAAACTTCAAGCGGTTCGCGCCGGGCCCAAAAGCCCTCGGCATAGTTAAGCTCACCAATGGCGCCGCTTTTTAATAGCTCATGCGCTTTTTCATTGCCCAATGATGATACGCCCTGGCTGCCTACCTGGAAAATTTTACCGGTTTCCTTTTGTGCTTTTATCACTGCAGGGCCCTCGGTAATGGCATGCACCATGGGTTTTTCGCAATACACATGTTTACCGGCGTGCATAGCATCAACAGATATTTGCTGGTGCCAATGATCGGGCGTGGCAATAATTACGGCATCAATATCCTTGCGGTTCAGGATCTCTTTATAAACACGGGTGGTAAAAATATCGGCTCCGTACTTGGCTTTGGCATCTTTAAGGCGGCCATCGTACAAATCGCAAACGGCAACCAATTTTACACCCGGAACTTTTAGCGCCGTGTCGGTATCGCTGTTGCCCATACCGCCGGCGCCTATCAGGGCAATGTTAATTTGATCGTTATACTCATAACCCAATTGCCTTTTTAATATGGCGAATGGTTTAACTGCACTTTGCGAGGCAAACAGGCCATTGCCAACGGCCACCGCGGCGGTGGTAGTGGTTAATTTTTTAATGAAATTGCGGCGCGAGGATTCTTGTTTTTCTTTCATAGATAAGGGACATTCAACTTTGTGTATAATTTTTATTTAAACAGGCTTGTAAAAACGCAACCGGGCAAACAACACATGCCGGGGTTAGCACGTAAATTGGTTTTTAAAATTAGCGAATTGACTTAACATTTACATAAGCCCGTCAACTTAATCCAACCAAATAAAACCAATCAACATACAATCGCTATCTTTGCGCACATTATAAAAATGAGCAAAACCATAACTCCGTACAATAATGAGCAGGCTACCAAGAAAGAACAGGTAGCAGATATGTTCAATAATATATCAAAAACCTACGATTTTCTGAACCATTTCATGTCACTGGGCATCGATATCATCTGGCGCAAAAAGGCTATCAACGAGCTCAAAAAAGATCAGCCCATACTAATCCTCGATGTGGCTACGGGCACCGGCGATTTTGCCTTTGAAGCTTTGAAGATACTGAAGCCCGAAAAAATTATTGGTGTGGATATTTCACGCGGGATGCTTGACATTGCGGAGCAAAAAATTGCTAAACGCGGCCTGGGCGATAAATTTGGCGTAAAACTGGGCGACTCGGAGAAACTACCTTTTACCGATAATGAATTCGACGCGGTTACGGTAGCTTACGGTGTTCGTAATTTTGAAAACCTGGAGGCTGGCCTGGCCGATATTCAACGGGTACTAAAACCGGGTGGCAAAGCAGTAGTATTGGAGTTTTCAAAACCAAAGGCATTCCCTGTAAAACAGTTGTACAATTTTTACTTTAATTATATAACACCAGGCATTGGCAAGTTGTTCAGTAAAGATGCGCGTGCTTACAGCTACCTGCCCGAATCTGTTGCTGCCTTTCCTGATGGAAAAAATTTTGTTGCTTTGATGGATAAAGTAGGTTTTAAAAATACCAAACACAGGCCGTTGGCGTTTGGAATTTGTTCGATATACACAGGCGTTAAATGATCAAAAACCGGTACCTCTTACTTTTATGCTTCTTATTTTGCAGCAAAATTTCGCTGGCACAATATGTTCCGGCATGGGGCGGAGGGGCCGATCAGCAAGACCTGAGCTTTGGTTTTAGCTTTAGTTATGTAAGCAGCGACCTGCGAATAGTAAAAAAGCCCGACTGGCGTAAACCCTTTTTTGATGCAGGCACTAACAAATACATTACCGACTCGGTAAACAGCATCGGCTCAAAAAGCCAACCGGGTTTTGCCATTGGTTTTTTAGCCCGCTATACCTTAACCGAGCATTTTGAGGTACGGGTAACCCCATCGTTGGTTTTTGCCGACCGTAACCTGAGTTATACTTACGCAAATCCCGATCAAAACCAGGTAAAACAGATCCAGACAACTTCGGTAGAAGTGCCCCTGTCTTTTAAAATAAAGTCGGACAGGCTGGGTGATTTTCGCGCTTATATTTTGGGTGGAGTAAAATATACCAAGGCCATCGGCACCAAAAAAGACGAAACCAATCTTGATCCCTTAGATAAGATGGTAAAAAACGTTGGCGGCTTTAGCTCCTACGAAGCCGGCCTGGGCTGCGATATCTATTTTGAGTTTTTTAAACTATCGCCACAAATAAAAGTGTCCAACTCCTTTGGAAACATCCTGGTGCCCGAGAATCATCCGTTTTCGGCACCTATCAGCAAGTTGTCGTTACATACGGTGATGTTTAGTTTGTTTTTTGAGTAGGGAAGCGTCTATTGTATGGCGGCGAAGACTCACCCGCCGGCGCTACGCGCGGCACCCTCTCTTCTGCTGCGCAGGAAAGAGGGGCTTGAATAGCTGATTTTAAGTTAGGATTACACTCGTCTCTTTTAAAAAAATCAAAACTCAGTTATTGCAAATAAAGCGTTGTGAATTTTTCGACTATTTATTACGTTTATGCATGCCATCTATCAAAGATTTTTGCCGGGAGCTGCGACAAAGGGAAACGCCTGCGGAGAAATTACTTTGGCAACGACTGAGAAACAGGAGGATGTTTATAAAGAAAATCCTAAGACAATATCCTATTGCCGTTCAATCTAACACAAAAGGTACAATTTATTACATCGCGGATTTTTATTGCCATGAAGCTAAATTGGTGATAGAGGCCGATGGTCCCATACATTTATTGAAGAAGGATTACGATCAAAATCGCGATGAAGTTTTATCCACATTGGGCCTAACGATTTTGAGGTTTGACAACGATCAGATATTAAACAATACCGGGACTGTATTAAATAAAATCAGAGCACATTTGTAACTTAACTACCGTTGAAACGTATATTTTACGATTACGACTTTGTCAAGACTTAAGCTTAATCAAAAATCAATAAAAATTTTCTATTGGTTTTTCTTAATAACTCTTCAAGCCCCTCTTTCCGGCGAAGCCGAAGAGAGGGTGCCGCGCGTAGCGCTGGCGGGTGAGTCTTCGCCGCCTTTCCTCCCAAAACTATCCTTACCCACACACAACAATAATCCAAACTAAAAAACATAATTTCGCAGCCATAGTTATACTTCTATTATGAGTAAAATTGCATTAATCACAGGCGCAACATCGGGCATAGGCGAGGCATGCGCGCACTTATTTGCCCGCGAAGGATATAACCTGGTACTTACCGGCCGCAGGCTGGAAAGGCTGGAAAAACTGGCCGGTCATTTAAATAAAAAATATGATACGGAGATAGCGATATCGTCATTTGATGTGAGCGATCGCGCCCAGGTGCAGGAAAACCTTGACGGTATACCCGCCCAATGGAAAAATGTTGATGTACTGATTAACAATGCCGGGCTAAGCCAGGGGCTCGACCCGATACAAAACGGCAATATTGATGACTGGGAGACCATGATTGATACCAATGTTAAAGGCTTATTATATGTAAGCCGTATAGTATCAAACTGGATGATTGAAAACGGTAAAGGCCATATCATTAACTTAGGCTCGATAGCAGGCAAAGAGGTTTACCTGAATGGAAATGTGTATTGCGCTACCAAACATGCCGTTGATGCCTTAAATAAAGGTATGCGGATTGATTTACTGCCTCACGGTATAAAAGTAACCGCTATACATCCCGGCGCCGTAGAGACCGAGTTTTCGGAAGTGCGCTTTAAAGGCGATAAGGAAAGAGCAAAAAAAGTATACGATGGATTTGAACCCCTGGTGGCACAGGATATTGCCGAAACCATTTGGTTTGTAGCATCGCGTCCGCCCCATGTAAACATCAACGACCTGGTAATTATGCCAACAGCGCAAGCTACGGCGGGGAATATATTTAGGAAATAATGTGCAGATATGCAGATTTCAGATGTGCAGATGAGGGGTTGATTTGAAAATTTGAGAATTTGAAGATTTGAAAATTTTGGCACACTGTTTATCGCGCTAATCAATCATCTAACCGATTAAAATATTAATCTGCACATCTGAAATCAGCACATCTGGAAACACATTTGAAATCTGCATATCTAATCAAGCTGCACATCAAAATTCACTAATTCACTAACTCAATAATTCACTAAATAAATAATGTCACTAATCACACAAATAGACCAGGATATAAAGCTGGCTATGCTGGCCAAACAGCCAGATCGTTTAAGGGGGCTCAGGGCAATAAAATCAGCTTTATTGTTGGCCAAAACAGAAAAAGGCGCGGCCGATGAGCTTACCGAAGAAGCCGAAATAAAAGTGTTGCAAAAGTTAATTAAACAGCGTAAGGAGTCGGCTGATATTTACCGCACGCAAAACCGCGAAGACCTTTACGAGATTGAGATGGAAGAAATGCGCGTAATTGAGCCTTATTTGCCGCAACAAATGACCCGTTTTGAAATTGAAGGCTATTTGGAAGAATTGATAGGCCGGATAGGTGCAACATCGACCAAAGACCTGGGCAGGGTTATGGGCATGGCCAATAAGGAACTTGCCGGCAAGGCCGACGGCAAAACTATATCAGAAGTTGTAAGGCAATTATTGGGATAGTAACGGTTAATCAATATAACGTTAACATGTACATTAATAAATTATTGCTATAATTGTTGCAACTCGTTCGCGGTAAACTAATTTTACGGCGGATTAACACATTTTATATACTAAAACGGGTTTTGGTATAGTTAATTGAAAATTAATACTAATTATTTATATGGATTTCGTGCTTAAAGAGGAACACGGTTTTAGTTACATCGATGAGGGCGAAGGCGAGGTGCTGTTACTACTGCACGGTTTAATGGGTTCGTTGAGCAATTGGGATGGCGTGGTTAATCAATTTAAATCAAAATACCGCGTATTAATACCTATATTGCCTATTTATGATATGCCGCTTATTACTACAGGTGTAAAAAGCCTGTCGAAATTTGTGCATAAATTTATCAAGTTTAAAAAGCTGGAGAATATTACAGTACTTGGTAATTCGCTTGGCGGGCACGTAGCTTTGGTATATGTTTTGGCCCATCCCGACAATATAAAGGCTATGGTGTTAACCGGAAGCTCGGGTTTATATGAAAACGCCTTTGGAGGTTCGTTTCCGCGGCGCGAGAGTATTGATTTTGTAAGAGAAAAAGTACAATATACTTTTTATGACCCTGCAATTGCAACAGATGAGCTGGTTAATGACGTATACAAGTTAGTAAACGACAGGCATAGCGTTATAAGGCTGCTGGCAATGGCAAAATCGGCTATCAGGCACAATATGAAAAAAGACCTTCATAAAATGCAAATGCCGGTTTGTTTAATATGGGGCAAGGATGATAAAATAACCCCGCCCGAAGTAGCGGTGGAGTTTAACGAATTATTACCCAATGCCGAGTTGCACTGGCTTGATAAATGTGGCCATGCCCCCATGATGGAGCGGCCCGAAGAGTTTAACGTGTTGCTGGGCGCATTTTTAGAGAAAATAAAAGCATAAATAAATATGGTTGCAGTTGAGTTGATAGCTAACGCGATACCCCCGGTACACACCTCCGACCCGATACAGAAGGTGTATGACCGTATGGTGGAGTTTCGTGTGCGGCATTTGCCAATTGTAAACGAGGAGCAGTTTCTGGGCCTTATAGCCGAGGATGATATGGTAAACGAAAGCGATAACCAGGTGCCTGTTGGCGCATTGGCCTTATCGCTGGTAAACCCTTATGTGCTGGAAGATCAGCACATTTACGATGTTATCCGCCTGTTTTATGAACGCCAGCTTACCATAGTGCCCGTGCTTGATGCCAAGCATAATTACCTCGGGATGATATCTATAAATGCCATTACCGAATATTTTGCCAAAATCACCTCGGTATCCCAGCCAGGCGGTATTATCGTGCTCGAGATCAACAATAAAAATAATTCCCTGGCGCACATGTCGCAAATTGTCGAGTCAGATAATGCCCAGGTACTAAGTTCTTATGTGCAAACCTTCCCCGATTCAACCCGGATGGAGGTAACGTTGAAAATAAACAAGCAGGATATATCAACTATTGTAGCCACATTCCTCCGTTATGAGTATGATATCAAAGCAACCTTTAATCATACCGACAACAATGATAACGCCCGTGACCGGTACGATTCGCTCATGAATTACCTGAATCTTTGATCGTTCATTGGTTCACTGGTTCATTAGTTCATTGGTGAAAAGTTCAATATTAATCGTTCATTAGTTCACTGGTTCATTAGTTCATTGGTGAAAAGTTCGATAGCTTTGTCGGCTGATTAGATAGATCAATATGAGTTATTGTCAATATGAGTTATTATAGTCTTGAGGATTTGGAGGTATATCAGTTGGCCGAAAGTTTTAGCGACGAAATATGGGCGATAGTTAGCGCTTGGGATCATTTTGCAAAGGATACCGTGGGCAAACAAATTGTACGATCTGCCGATTCTATAGGGGCTAATATTGCTGAGGGATATGGCAGATATCACTTTAAAGAAAACAGAAATTTTTGTTTTTTTAGCCGTGGCTCGATTTTAGAGACAAAAGGGTGGCTGATAAAATCAAAAAACAGGAACCTGATAAATGAAACAGTTTAACGCACTATTTGAAAAACTTCAAACCATCCACCTCAAATTAAATTCATATTTAAAATTCATTGGTAAAAACGCAAAAACCAAAGCAGATTAAAGTTTATATCATTAGCACATTAAAGACCAGGTAGTTATAAAACAGCCCAATGAGCCACTATTCCCGCCGCAAAAGCTCAATGAACTAATGAACCAGTGAACTTTGCACCAATGAACCAATGAACTAATGAACCAATGAACAAATGAAAATAGCAGTTTACGGCAGGCCATTTAACGAACCTTCGGTTATACCTTATATACAGCAGGTGTTTGATAACCTGGCCTTGCACAATGTGGATATTTATGTGCACTATCAGCTTCATGAGTACCTGAAGGATAAAATAAACGGGGTAAAATATCATGTACTGCAAGCCACAGACTCGTTAAAGGGTTTTATAGATATTTTTATAACCCTTGGCGGCGATGGCACCTTGCTGGATATGGTAACTGTTATCCGCGATTCGGGCATCCCCGTTATCGGTATCAATTTTGGCAGGTTGGGCTTTTTGGCCAGCGTAAATAAAAGCGATATTAACGCGGCTATACACGCTGTGGTAAACAGGGAGTTTACGCTGGATTCCCGCGAACTGCTCAGCATCGAATCAAAGGCCAATGTGTTTGGTAATGATAACTTCGCGCTTAATGATGTAACTATTCATAAGCGCGATGACGCAGCCATGATCATCACCCATGTATTTTTGAACGATGAGTTTTTAAACTCTTACTGGGGCGATGGATTGATTATATCAACTTCAACCGGCTCAACTGCTTATTCGCTAAGCTGCGGCGGGCCAATTATATTCCCGCAATCAAACAGTATTGTGGTTACCCCGGTATCGCCGCATAACCTGAATGTGCGCCCAATTATATTGCCCGATAATAGCAAGCTATGTTTCGAGGTTGAAACCCGCAGTTCCAAATACCTGGTATCGTGCGATTCGCGGATGGCGGTTATGGACGAAACCATGAAATTCCTGGTACAAAAAGCAAACTTCCAGCTAAATTTAATCAGGTTAAATAATGAAAGTTACTTAACCACGTTAAGAAACAAACTATTATGGGGATTGGATGCCCGTAATTATTAATTTTGCTTGATGCCCAAATTTGTACTTTTCGCACTCCTCTTCATATTTTCATATCATGTACAGGCCCAAACCTGGGAGGTAGGCGGCTCTGTTGGCGGGGCAGGTTACATTGGCGATTTAAACCCCGATAACCCGGTTAAAATAAGCGGGGCATCGGCAGGCCTATATGTTAAGCGCAATTTTGACGGTTACTTTTCGGCAAAGCTAAACTTTAGCTATGCCAGGTTTGGCGCGGCCGATAGTACATCCTCCAGCCAGCAATTTCGTGATCGTAACCTCAGTTTTACCGATGGTGTAATGGAGCTTGCCGCTATTGGCGAGTTTAATTTCCTGAAATATATACCCGATGCCGGCCCTAATAAATTTACTCCTTTTATATACGCAGGTGTAGGTATTACCGCTTATGATCCGCGTACGGTTTATAACGGCAGCGCCGGATCGCTCAGGCAACTGAAAACCGAGGGGCAGAAAACCCAGTATGGCGACAATACCATAGTAATTCCGTACGGCATAGGCATAAAATACAATATCGGCGGAAAGTTTAGCCTGGCGGCAGATATGGGTTACCGCTACACCTTTACCGATTACCTTGATGATGTAAGCGGTATGTATGCCGATAAGAGCAAATTAACCGGTGTAGCCCGGGCATTATCTGACCGGTCGGGCGAAAAAAACGGCATCTACATCGGTTCGGCCGGCACCCAGCGCGGCGACCTTAAGCCACGCGACAGTTATTTTATAGTTGGGCTCACTATCTCCTACACCTTTGTTACCAAGCGTTGTTATTTTCAAAATTAAATTCTAATTTAACAATATTTAACAAATTAAATTTTGTTAAATGCGCAATAAATGATTTTATAGTTCGTTTTGGTATTAAAATCAGTATTTAATACTGCTTTTAAATTTTAACCTTAATCTATAATGTCATGGCCGAATTAACTGCTTCCCCCCAAAAATCAGGCGCAGCCCACGGGCGCAAAAAACAAAACATCAGGGTTGATCTTACAGCAATGGTCGACCTGGCTTTCCTGCTCATCACCTTTTTTATTATGACCACTACACTGGCTAAATCAAGAGCTATGGATTTAGTTATGCCGGTAGACAGCCAGGAGCGGGGCGTACCCGCCAGCCGCAGCCTTACCATTTGCCTTGGAAAAAATGATAAGGTTGTGTATTACCTGGGCGAACTTAAGAATCCTGTAATAGCGCCCACCGTGGCTGGCTTTGGGCATACTGGTTTGCGTAAAGCACTTATCGAAACCAATAAAATGATTCATGATAAATATGGTAAAGACATGATTGTTTTAGTTAAACCCAGCGACCATTCTGTTTATAGCAGTTTGGTGAGTACGTTGGACGAATTGACCATCACCAAAACAGACAGATATTCTATTGTTGATATTGCCGCACCCGATATAGATGCCTTAAAACAAAAAGGCATTTATTAAAATGATATTCAAGTAATTCCACCTAACCTTACACATATACTTTTGACGGGCATCACGACTATTTAATTGGTTGTTGATGCCCTTTTTTGCGTTTAGCTGGTTTATAAATTAAAAATAAACGGCTGCATAAAATGCCATTTATGTGTTTTTTATGACATTTGCGGGTATTATTTACAATAACATTATCTTTTATTGCCGCATACTAAAAAAGTACAAAGTAAGTTTTACCTTTGTACCCTGAAAAAACCGGCAACGCAGCTCTTAACTATGGCTGTTGGCGGCTGATTTATGAAGCGGATTAGTCTAAAAAACAAATATTTATTAGACATAGCATTGACAACATTTAAAACAGGCATGTCTTTTTTATAGCCATAACACCGGCTTTTGATAATGAGCAATATGGAATATTTGGATCAGATTGATTTGTTAAAACTACCTAAGCACGTGGCTATCATTATGGATGGCAATGGGCGCTGGGCCAAAGAAAAAGGCAAATTACGCGTATTTGGTCACCATAACGGCGTGATATCTGTGAGGGATGTGGTTGAAGGATGCGATAAACTGGGTGTAAAATATATCACACTATATACCTTTTCGTCAGAAAACTGGAACCGCCCTAAGTTTGAGGTTATGGCCATTATGGAGTTAATGGTAAGCACCATCCATAAGGAGATAGCCGGCTTTATGAAAAACAACATTAAGCTTAACGCCATTGGCGATCTGGATTTGCTGCCCGCTAAATGTTTAAAGGAACTTAACAACGCCATGGAAACCACTAAGGATAACACCGGAGTGATTCTTACACTGGCTTTAAGCTACGGCTCGAGGCGCGAAATTTTACATGCTGCCAAAAATATAGCAGCACAGGTAAAAAGCGGCGAACTGGAAATTGAAGATATTGATGAAGTTGTTTTTGCACGCAACTTATTTACCAACGATATGCCCGACCCCGAACTATTGATACGTACCGGCGGCGAGTATAGGATAAGCAACTATTTATTATGGCAAATTGCCTATGCCGAATTGTATTTTACAACCAAGCTATGGCCCGATTTCAGGAAGGAAGATTTGTACGAAGCTATACTTGATTATCAAAAACGCGAACGCCGTTTTGGTATGACCAGTGAGCAGGTTAACTAAATTTTTTCTTTTAACAAATTTTAACAACTGTATAAATTAATTTTAGCCCACTAAAATATTCGAATGTATAAATTTCTTTTTGCTATTCTTTTCACTGTTTTTGGTACTGCTACACTGGCCCAGGTTTCAAATGCGCCAAGGCCACAGCTCACCAAACAGATACCGGCCGATAGTTTAAGTTACCTCAATCCGCGCGATTATATTATTGGTGGTATTAGTGTAAGTGGCGTAAAATACCTTGATAAAGACAACTTGATATTGCTGTCTAAGCTCACCAAAGGCGATCGTATTAACCTGCCGGGCGAACGTAATGCTGAGGTGATAAAGAAATTATACGAGCAGGGTTTATTTGACGATGTACAGTTAAATATTACCAAAATTAACATGGATACCGTTTACCTGGAGATTGTTGTTGTAGAGCGGCCACGTTTGTCGCGCCTGCATATTACCGGTATCCGTAAAGGCGAAATAGAAGACGTTCAAAAAAAGCTGACCGATAAAACCGGTAAAATAGTAAACGAAAATTTACTGAGCACAACATCGGCCATTATCAAAAAGCATTTTAACGAAAAAGGATTTTTAAACTGTACCGTTACCATGACTCAGCGTAAAGACCCGGGAGATGCTAACAGTGTGATATTGGATGTTAAAATTGATAAGAAAACAAAAGTTAAAATAAACGACGTTACTTTTGAGGGGAACAAAGCCTTTTCGCAAGGTGACTTGCGCGGTTATTTAAGCAAAACCCGCAGAAGGCATTGGTATAACCTTTTCGGATCGAAGAAATTTAAACAGGATAAATACGAAGAAGATAAGTTAAACCTTATCGAAAAAATGCAGGGCAAAGGTTATCGTGATGCCGAGCTGGTAAGCGATTCTGTTTGGAAACATGACGATCAAACGGTTAACGTAAAAATAAAAGTTTACGAAGGCCCTAAATATTACTTTGGTAAAGTAACCTGGAGCGGCAACGCCAAATACTCTGCCGATATATTGGAGCGTATACTGCACGTTAAAAAAGGCGATGTATTTAGCGAGGATGAGTTAAACAAACGACTAAGCGGCCCAACGCCAAGTAATGACGACGTTTCGTCGCTTTACCTGAATGATGGTTATTTAACTTTCAACGCCGACCCGGTACAAACAAGGGTTTATAACGATACTGTAGACCTGGATATCCGTATTTACGAAGGCCCGCAATACACCATTAACCGTGTAAGCCTGAAAGGTAATGATGTAACCAACGATAAGGTTGTGTTGCGCGAAATCCAGACCAAACCAGGCCAGAAATTCAATAAAGAGTTATTGATCCGCAGCGCACGTGAAATTGGACAGCTGGGTAACTTCGACGAGCAGAAGACAGAGCCCAAGCCAACCAACATCAATCCGCAGGATGGTACCGTAGATATTGTTTACAACGTAGTTGAAAAACCTTCAGACCAGATTGAGCTTTCGGGCGGTTTTGGCGGCGGGCAGCTGGTGGGTACACTGGGGCTTACGTTCAACAACTTCTCGTTACGTAATATTTTCAACCTTAAAGCCTACAAACCGCTGCCAAAAGGCGATGGGCAAAAGCTAAGCTTAAGAGGTCAATCAAGTGGCCGTACTTACCAAAACTTCTCGTTCACCTTTAGCGAGCCTTGGTTAGGTGGTAAAAAACCAATTTACTTTGCTTTATCAGCGTATACACAAGGTAGCTCAACCGGGCAGTATTATGCAAAATCAAGCCCTTACTACAACAACCTGCGTATTAACGGTGTGGGTATCACGTTAGGTAAACGTTTAAAATGGCCTGATAACTATTTCCAGCTTAACTACTCATTAAACTTTGACCACTATAACCTGGATAACTATACCGGTTACCTGTTTAGCAACGGTACATCGTTCAACATCAAGTTAACCCAGGAGTTAACCCGTAACTCGATTGACATGCCTATTTTCCCTACACAGGGGTCAAACATTAAATTTACAGTACAGGCTACGCCTCCGTATTCAATGTTTAACAATGTGAACTATAAAGTGGCTACCCCGCAGGAGCGTTACCACTTTGTGGAGTACTATAAATTCAAATACGATGCGCAATGGTTTAACAAACTTGTTGGTAAATTTGTGCTGATGAGCCAGGTAAGGTTTGGTTTCCTGGGTATGTATAATAAAGAAGTTGGCCCGTCGCCGTTTGAGCGCTTTAAGTTGGGTGGCGATGGTATGCAGAGTTACCAGTTTTTACAGGGTAGCGAGATTATCGGCTTAAGGGGTTATCAAAACTTCTCGATTGTACCCGAAGGTTCAAACGAAAATCAGAATAGCAATACAGGCAGCACCATCTATAATAAATATACAATGGAGCTACGCCATCCGGTTATCGCCAGCCAGTCGGCAACCATATTTTTGTTGGCATTTGCCGAAGGTGGAAACGTTTGGAACAATTTTAGCCAGTTCAATCCGTTTAACGTAAGACGTTCGGTAGGTGTGGGCGCAAGAATATTTTTACCTATATTTGGCTTGCTTGGATTAGATTATGGTTACGGATTTGATAAAATACCGGGCGCGCCTGATGCAAACAAAGGGCAGTTCCATTTTACAATTTCTCAGAGTTTATCCGGCGGATTTAATTAATTTGCACTGCGATATATGAAGAAGATAATTTTAGTAGCCTTTTTAACGTTAACAGCATTTGCAGGAGCTTATGCACAACGTGTTGCATATGTAGATTCGGACTATATATTAAAACATATGCCCGAGTACGCATCGTCGCAAAAGCAACTGGCTGCTTTATCTGATCAATGGCAAAAAGAAGTTGATGGCCGTTTCCAGGAAATTGACCGTTTATATAAAGCCTACCAGGCCGACCAGGTGCTGATGACGGCTGATATGAAAAAACGCCGCGAGGCCGAAATTGTAGATAAAGAAAAAGCAGCCAAGGATTTTCAGCGTCAAAAGTTCGGTCCCGATGGAGAACTTTCGCAAAAAAGCACGTCGCTGGTTAAACCAATTCAGGATAGGGTATCTAAGGCTGTACAGGCTGTAGCCGAAAGCAATGATTTAGATATCATTTTTGATAAAAACAGCGAGGTTATTATGCTGTACGCAAACCCAAGGTTTGATAAAAGTGCGGAGGTGATAACCAAATTAGGGCTTAAACCCGGTGTATTAGCCAAATAAATTTTAAAGTAAAATAAACAGAACAAAACTATTATTAAACACAGGACAAGAAAAAATGAAAAAACTATTTAAAGTTGCTTTAGTTGCAGTAGGAATGATATTTGCCGGCAACTTTGCCAATGCGCAGACCAAAATTGGCCATATTAATTTTAATGCGGTTATTGATGCAATGCCCGAAACTAAAACCGTTTCGGCCCAGATTCAGGCTTACCAAAAAACGTTTATTGATGTACTTACCAACATGAACAATGAGTACACTACAAAAGGCACCGAGTTTCAAAAAACTCAGGCAAGCATGACCGATGCCGTACGTAGCCAAAAAGGTGCTGAATTACAGGATATGCAAAAACGTATGTCTGATTACCAAACAGACGCTCAGCAAAAAGTTGAAGCCAAAAAGAACGAATTAGGCAAACCACTTTTTGATAAAGCTACTGCCGCAGTACAAGCTGTTGCCAAAGAAAAAGGTTACGCTTATGTATTGGATTCATCACAGGTTAGCCTGTTGGTATCACCAGATGCCGACGATTTGATGGCCGCTGTAAAATTGAAATTAGGTTTAAAATAATATCAACCATTAGTCATTTATGAAAAAGCGCTCCGTACTACGGAGCGCTTTTTTTATGTTTGTATATGCACAATCAACCTATAGGTATTTTTGATTCGGGCTTTGGGGGCCTTACTGTTTTTAAATCAATCATTGGCCAGCTGCCTGGTTACGACTACCTTTACCTGGGCGATAACGCCCGCGCGCCCTACGGCAACCGGTCATTTAAAACCATTCATGAGTATACCTGGGAGTGTGTGCAATGGATGTTTGCACAGGGTTGCCCGCTGGTAGTGCTGGCCTGCAATACCGCATCGGCAAAAGCCTTGCGTACCATACAGCAGCAGGATTTAAAAAATGCCGACCCCACAAAACGCGTATTAGGCGTTATAAGACCTACTGCCGAAATTATTGGCAATTACACCAAAAGTAAACAAATAGCGGTGCTGGGCACCAAAGGAACGGTACAGTCGGGGTCATACCTTATCGAGATCCAAAACTTTTTCCCGGATGTGAAAGTTTATCAGCAGGCCTGCCCGCTTTGGGTGCCACTGATAGAGAATGGCGAGTATGACCAGCCCGGCGCCGATTATTTTGTGAAGCTATACCTTGATGAAGTAATGGCGCAATCGCCGGCCATTGATACCATTTTATTAGCCTGTACGCACTATCCCATTATCCAGGATAAAATTGAGGCCCTGTTGCCTGCCCATATTAAAGTAATAGCCCAGGGCGATATTGTTGCCAAAAGCCTGGTTGACTACCTGCACCGCCACCCCGAAATAGAGACCAGGCTCAGCAAAAACGGCACCAACCAGTTTTATACCACAACAGATGATACAGCCGATTTTGACCATCACGCCTCGCTGTTTTTCTCCTCTCCGGTGAAATCAACTTTCATTTCGGCCAATGATTTGGTTACATGTAAGTAAGTGGTTGATTGGGTTGATTAACTGGTAATCAGGATCTTAGATATGTCATTGCGAGGTACGAAGCAATCGCGAACTTTGTATGGCGGACTTGCACAGTTCGCGATTGCCACGCTGCGCTCGCAATGACATAGTTGTTGTGATGCGCTAAGCCAATACGTCATCCCCGTTTTTTTCAGGATCATCCTGATAGTTACTCGCAATGACATATGGGTTAATCAACCACCCTCCAATTTAATATACCAAACTTGTCGTCTAAAATAACTCAACATTTAGTAAGTTTGCAGCTTCATCAAAAAAGCGCTTGAATTATTATATCACATATTTTATTGTTGCTATAGGGTTGTTCAGTTTTTCGGCCTTTTTTGCATTGTTTGGTGTTTATGCCGAGCGGAAGATATCTGCATTTATACAAGACAGGCTTGGCCCTACCGAAACAGGTAAATTCGGCTCGCTGCAAACCCTGGCCGATATCATGAAGATGATCCAAAAAGAACTCATCATCCCGGCAGCTGCCGATAAATGGCTTTTTATGCTGGCTCCGGCTGTAATATTTATTGCGGTTTATATAGGCTTTGCCGCCCTGCCCTGGGGGCCGGGGCTTATCCCATCAAAAATAAATTTAGGCATCTATTATATCTTCGCCATAATCTCTATCGAAACCCTGGGCATCCTGATGGCGGGCTGGGGATCAAACAATAAGTATTCTATTTTAGGGGCCATGCGCTCTGCCGCGCAAATCATATCTTATGAGATTCCTGCCGGGTTTGCTATTATATCCGTAGTGATGATCGCCCAAACACTGGATCTGCAGGCTATGGCCATGCAGCAAGGCGTGTTATCGCCAGAAAAAATAACATTTGCGGGCTTTTGGGATGTGACCACTACGGGCGGATTCCTGAGCTGGAATATATTCCGCGCCCCGCATTTGATCATCGCGTTTGTAATTTACTTTATAGCATCACTGGCCGAAAGTAACCGCGCCCCCTTTGATATTCCCGAAGCGGAATCAGAGTTGGTGGCAGGTTTTCATACCGAATTTACGGGCATCCGGTTTGCGCTGGTTTTTTTGGCCGAATATTCGATGATGTTTTTGGTGAGCATGATAGGGGTGATCCTGTTTTTGGGCGCCTGGAATACGCCGTTGCCCAATATAGGCCCGGTACATTTGGCAACATGGACAACCGGTATGTGGTGGGGCATTTTATGGGTGACCTTAAAGACATTAGGGCTGGTAGCCATCCAAATGTGGATCAGGTGGACACTGCCCCGTTTCCGGGTAGACCAACTGATGAACCTGTGCTGGAAAGTACTCACCCCGCTGGCATTTTTATGTATGCTGATATCGGGCGTTTGGAGATTGTGGCTGATGTGATTGAGGTGAATTTGAGGTGAAAGGGTAAAGGCGAAAGGTAAAAGGAAGAAAGCGATTTTGGACATCGAAAAAGTTAAAATCGGGTAAATCCCTTAATCTGATAAATCCCGGTTCAGACAATTTTTTAGAGTTTAGAATTTAGAGTTTAGAATTTGATAAATAGAGTAATCAACGGTTTTACAACGGCATGGAAAGGTTTAAGCCTTACTGTGAAGCACTTGTTTGCCAATAATTCTGCGCGGAAGATTACAACAGTAAGCGATAGTAATTACTTTAAACAACTGGAAAAGGGTACCAACACCATTCAATATCCTAAACAGCAATTACCGGTGCCCGAAATTGGCCGGTACCAGTTGGATGTGGAGATGGACGATTGCATTGTATGCGATTTGTGCGCCAAGGTATGCCCGGTAGATTGTATTGATATTGAAGCCATAAAAGCTACGGAGGCCATCGGCCAAACATCTGACGGTACTACCAAACGGCTTTACGCAGCTAAGTTTGATATTGATATGGCCAAATGCATGTACTGCGGCCTGTGCACCATTGTGTGCCCAACCGAGTGCATAGTGATGACCAACCAGTACGATAAAACCGTTTTTGAATTAAGCGATCTGGTTTACGAGTTCTCGGATATGACACTCGAAGTTGCGGCTGAGAAGCGGGCTTTATTTGATAAGCAACAGGCCGAAAAGCAAGCCGCCAAACTGGCTGCAATGCAAAAAAAGGAGGACGGGGCATGAGTTTAGTCCGTGTACTGTTTTATTTGATGAGTTTTATAGCGGTGGGTTCGGCGTTGTACGCCGCATCAACCACCAATTTGGTACGCAGCATTTTTGTGTTTTTTGTAACGTTGTTTGCCCTGGCCGGCCTGTACGTTTTGGCCCTGGCCGATTTTGTGGCTGTTACACAGGTAGTAATTTACGTTGGGGGAATTCTGGTACTTATCCTGTTTGCCTTTATGCTATCAGGTAAAGAAACGCTTGATGTTTTGCAGCAACAAAAAGGTAAATTCTTCAGCATTGGTAAATTGCCTGCAATACTACTTGCGGCCTTGTTTTTTATCGTGATGATCAATGTTGTATTAAAGGCTGATGTTAATAACCTGGGCTGGGTAAAGGATTCAATTGCCAACAGCAATACCATTACCCCAAATGCGGTGATGATTGACAACATAGGCGTTAATTTAATGACCCGCTACCTGCTGCCCTTTGAGGCTATTTCCATTTTACTACTGATGGCATTAGTTGGCGCGGCACACCTGTCACGTAAGGAGGCCGACGCATGATTACCTTAACCGATTTTTTGATTGTAAGTGTCGCCCTGTTTTGCATCGGCTTGTACATGATCGTATCCAAACGCAACGCTATCCAAATATTGATCGGTATTGAACTGATTCTGAATGCTGCCATATTAAACCTGGTAGCCTTTGGTAAACACGACAGCGCCAATAATAGCGGGCAAATATTCGCCTTGTTTGCCATAGTATTGGCGGCGGCAACAACCGCGGTAGCACTGGCGATAATCCTGAATGTGTACAGGAAATATAAAACCATTGATCCGGGTAAGATTAATAATTTGAGGGATTGATGATGAGAAAGTGGGTAGTGATTTTTTCTTGTTTTTTATTAGCTTTTTTTTTAACGGAAGCGACATATGCCCAAACTTATAGGGCGGGCACCGTAAAATCTAAGGTTGGTATCATGCATCCGAAAGGAAAAGCAAAACATCCATTAATATTAGTTAATGGAATAACATACCATGGCGATATTTCGAAATTGGACCCAACCTCAATTGATAGTTGTGAAGTAGTAAAGGGTGCAGAAGCAATTGCGTTATACGGCCGGTCTGCTAAAAATGGCGTAATCAATATAGTTACAAAGAAAAGAAGGACTATAAATGGAGCTCGTGTGGCATTATCGCCATTAAAAAAAACTGGTAAAAGTACTACTGTTGACCTTGGGAATAAAAAAAAGCAAACGGAATTAATAACAAACTTTGATCAGCTTGCAAAAGATAGTGCGTTATTTATTTTAGATGGTGTTCAGTCTGATAAAAAACTAAATGGAATTTTGCCTGAAGAAATTCTTAGTATCGATATTTTAAAGAAAGATAAGGCTTCTGAGATATTTGAAAGCCATGTAAAAAATGATATAGTTGTAATAGTAACTAAATCTGCCGCTATTAAAAGTTATCAAAAAAAATTAAGTCAGTTCTCTAAAGAATACAAAACTTTCCTTGATTTGAATCATAACGATGATAGTGGTGTATTTTACTCAATTAATCGCATAATAAGCTCGCAGACATATGCTAATAGGCTAAAAGAACTTTACGAGTTGAAAGCGGATGATATTACAAAAGTTGAATTTTCTCCAAGATCTGATAATGCGCCCGCAACATTATTTATTACAACTAAAAAACATTGAATAACACAATATCCCATACCGATCTCACCCTCATCACCTGCACCCTCGCAGCTGTAGCATTGCCGATGCTTGCCGCTTTGATAAACTTTTGCCTGCCGGTGAAAAGCAAGGTTGCGGGTTGGATATCTGTATTGGCTATTTTGCTAAGCTGTGTTTTGGCCGCCAACGTATTTGCCGGGGTATGGAATAATCCGCAGATCCACGTAAAACAGGTTTGGTTTACTATTGGGCACACCACAATTTACGCAGGCATTCTGCTTAATAATTTATCGGTGCTGATGCTGTTGCTGGTATCGGTTATCGCATTGCCGGTGCATATTTACTCTACGGCGTATATGAAGTATGATGACCGGTATAGCCGGTACTTTACTTACCTCAGTTTCTTCTGTTTCAGCATGCTGGCTTTGGTAGTCGTGGATAACCTGGTGCTGTTTTATGCTTTCTGGGAGTTGGTTGGTTTTTCATCGTACCTGTTAATTGGTTTCTGGTTTACAAAAGATAAAGCTGTGCAAGCCAACAAAAAAGCTTTTATCATGAACAGGATAGGGGATATTGGTTTATTGAGCGCGATCATTATCTTGTTTGTAATGTATCGGACATTTGATATCGAGGAACTATTTGGTCGTGGATTTAGTCTTGTTAAATGTTCAGTTATTAAAGATGGCTCGTGGTCGGCTCCTTTTCTGATATACAATGGCACTGTCTGTGCTTTTTTACCTGCCATCTGGCAATACATTGCCGTTGCTGGTATCGTTTTAGCAGTGGCCGCCAAATCGGCACAATTCCCCTTGCATACCTGGTTGCCTGATGCTATGGAAGGGCCAACATCAGTATCGGCGTTAATACACGCTGCTACTATGGTTGCCGCCGGGGTGTTCCTGTTAGGCAGGGTATATCCAATGTTTACCCAAACAGAGCTTAGTATCCTCGCCTGCATCGGCTGCTTTACTGCTTTTATGGCGGCTACCATCGCGCTTACACAAAACGATTTGAAACGGGTGCTGGCGTATTCTACCATATCGCAATTGGGTTTTATGGTTTTGGGTATGGGGGTAGGGGCTTACTCATCGTCGCTGTTTCATTTGGCTACGCATGCTTTTTTTAAATGTTTGCTTTTCCTGGTGGCCGGTATCGTGATCCACGAAATGCAGCACGTTAAGGATGATAACAACCTCGACATCGATCCGCAGGATATTTCGTTAATGGGTGGCCTGCGTAAAAAATTACCGCTAACCTTCATCGCTGCCCTTATTGGCGGGTTGGCATTAGTAGGCTTGCCACTTACATCGGGTTACCTGTCAAAAGACGGTATCCTGATCCAGGCCTTTGAGTGGAGCGATGGTAAAGCCGCGTGGCTAAAGATAATCCCCATCATGGCGTTATTGACCAGCTGGCTTACTGCTTTTTATGTGGCACGGCTGATATTCAAAGTTTTCTTTGGCGAATTCAGGCTGTCCCAAATATATCCCGGTCTGAAATTGCATATGGGCGACGGCGGCTGGCAATACAAATTGCCATTGGTTCTACTAGCCCTTTGTTGCTTCTTTCCGCTGTTTTCGTTTACCCCCTTTTCTTACCAACAAAGCTGGTTATTTCAAGGAACGAATGTTTCGCCGATAAGCAAAATCGAGAGCATTTATCACCTTGTCATCCCCGTGCTGGTAAACATTTTCAGCTTATTGGTCATTTACGCTGCTTATGCTATATATGTAAAACAAAGCAGTTTTTCATTCCCGCAAACCGGGTTCTTTTACCGCTTATCATACAATCAGTGGTACTTTGATAAAATTTACAAACGGGTATTTGTGAAACCTGTGTTAGGGCTGGGTAAGTTCCTTTACTGGTTTGATAAAAACATTATTGATGGCTTTATCCACCTGCTTGCCACAATGAGCGAATGTGTTGCGCGTTTTGCAGCCTGGGCGGATAAATATATCGTCGATGGATTTTTGCACCTGGTGGCTGCCATTGTACAAAGTATTGGCAATTTTGCACGTAAATTCCAGGGCGGTAAAGTGCAATACTATTTGTTTAGCATGCTGGCCATTGTGCTGCTGCTGTTTATTTTAAAAATACTGATATAAACCTGATGAATATATTAACCTTACTCATATTTATACCTGTACTGTTTGGCATTATCATTATGCTGCTGCCATCAAGCATGCGCAACAGCTTTAAATATATTACCCTTGGCGCTACTTTGATCCAGCTGGGCATCAGCATCTGGATGTACCTTAACTTTAAAACAGGCGCCGGTTTTGGCGGTATTAACCACGAAGAGCAATTTCAGTTTGTACAAAAACTGCCCTGGATAAGCCTTAACCTGGGTAGCCTTGGTAAAATGCAGATTGATTATTTTGTGGGGATAGATGGTATTTCCATCACCCTGCTGGTCATGACATCGCTGGTATTGGTAATAGCTACTTTGGCTTGCTGGGAAATCAAGAGCAACCTTAAAGGTTTTTTCCTGTTGTTTTTATTGCTGGACATGGCGGTTATCGGTGTGTTTTGCGCGTTGGATTTCTTCTTGTTTTACATGTTTTATGAGCTGATGCTGTTGCCATTGTATTTCCTGATTGGGATGTGGGGCGGCGCGAGACGCGAATATGCTTCCATCAAATTCTTTTTATATACCCTGTTCGGCTCGGTGTTTATGTTATTGGTGATGGTAGGTTTATACCTGTCGGTTACCGACCCTGCAACCGGGAACCATACCTTTAACATGGTTCAGATGATGAACCCGGCCAATTTCAATGCCGGTTCGGTATTTTCACTGGCAGGCCAACAAACCATTTTAGGCATGCCTGCGCGTACCGTGGGTTTTGTGGTATTGTTCATCGCCTTCGCTATTAAAGTACCTGTAGTGCCCTTGCATACATGGTTACCCGACGCACACGTAGAGGCTCCAACCCCGGTATCTATCATCCTGGCCGGTATCCTGTTAAAAATTGGCGGCTACGGTATTATCCGCATCTGTATAGGCATCTTCCCCGAAGTAGCTACAGCGCATGCCTTCTGGCTGGGTCTGTTAGGCGTTATTTCTATTTTATACGGCGCGTTTAACGCACTTGCCCAACGCGACCTGAAACGGATGATCGCTTATTCATCGGTATCGCATATGGGTTTTGTGCTGCTGGGTATCGCCTCACAAACTGCCGAGGGGGTAAGTGGGGCGGTTATGCAAATGGTGAGCCACGGCTTTTTATCAACTATGTTATTCTTCCTGGTAGGGGTTATCTACAATAGGGTGCACGACAGGGACATTTACCATTTCCGTGGCCTGGCTACCCTGATGCCAAAATATACGGCTTTTGTCATGATCGCGTTTTTCGCCTCATTGGGCTTGCCGGGCTTTTCGGCATTTGTGGCCGAGGCGTTTACATTAGCCGGTGTATTTAAATCGCATACGGAAAATGGTTTGCTACCCTATTGGATGGCCGTTTGCGGTACGCTGGGCATACTGTTTGGCGCGGCCTACTTTTTATGGACGCTGCAACGCATGTTCTTCGGTAAAGAATCGTTAAAAGGCGGCGCCGTTTGGAAGACTGCCCTTGCAGATTTAAACCTGCGCGAGAAACTTACCCTTGCCCCATTAGCCATTATGGCCCTGGCGTTGGGTATAATGCCATCATTAGTTTTTGATAAGATCAACGATTCGGTACTGGCTTTTATACAATTTTTACACACCAAATAATTGATAGTGTATCAGCATAAATTCTTTTATGGAAAAATGCATACCACTGCATCTTTAGTTTACCCAAGGGCCTTTGAGGCCGATGGGAGCAAACTAACAGCAAGTATCCATTTAACCGAAGACGTTATGTTCAAAAAACTATCAACCGCTATTTTTTTATTTATAGCTATTGCCGCCAAAGCCGACGAGGGGCAAAAAATTGCCTCGAAAGTTCAAAAAGTTACCGTGTTTTTAAGCGGGGCACAGGTAAGCCGTACCGCGCAGGTAAACATAAGCGCGGGCACATCTACCCTGGTATTCAACAACCTGTCGGCTGATATGGATGTGCAAAGCCTGCAGGTGAGCGCCGGAGGCAACTTTACTATCCTTTCGGTTAAGCACGAGCTTGATTTTTTAAACGAAGAACTAAAGCAAAAACAAATTACCGACCTGCAAGCGCAGCAAAAACTCATCAGGGATAAAATATCTTTACAAAACAGCCTGCTCCCTATTTACCAGGAAGAAGCCGATATGCTATCAAAAAACCAGGTAGGCAGCGGTGAAAAAAATGGCCTCGATATTGTAAAACTCAAACAGGCGCTTGACTTTCAAACGGCCCGCCTTACCGAGATCAAACAAAAACAGCAGGCCGTGGCCGACCAGGTGGCATTGTTAAACCTGGAGCTTCAAAAATACGATAAGCAAATAGCCGGGATTGTTAAAGGCCGCCGCAGCACCACCAGTAATGTGCTGGTTACGGTATCGTCTAAAACCGATCTGCAGTCTACATTTACCATCAACTACGTGGTGCATACCGCCAGCTGGTACCCGGTTTACGATATCAGGGCCAAAAATGTAAACAGCCCTATCAGTATTACCTATAAAGCCAATGTATCGCAGCAAAGCGGCGAGGAATGGAAGAACATAAAAATCACCCTATCAACAGGTAACCCAACTGTTAGCGGCAGTAAGCCTGAACTTAGTCCGGATTATTTAAATTTTGGCATGTATTATTCAGGCGCTGCCGGCAACATTACCAAAGTAACGGGTAAAATTGTTGGGCAGGAGGATGGGCAGCCCCTGCCCGGTGTATCTATCAGGGTAAAAGGTTCTTCCATAGGCACTGTAAGCGATAAGGATGGTAATTACAATATCCAGGTACCCGGAGGTAACCCAACCATAACTTATAGCTACATTGGTTATGAAACGATGGAGCGGCAGGCTAATGCGGCAGTTATAAGTGTAGCGCTTAAGCCATCAGCCCGGGCTTTAAATGAGGTTGTTGTTGTGGGTTACGGAGCATCGGAATACCTTGAGGGTCGCGTTGCCGGAGTGAGTGTTACAGATGGGAAGGATAAAATACGGCTCAGGGGCGCAGCTACATACGCTACTACACCAATAGAAGTTCAAAAAATCGAAAACCAAACCAATGTAGAATTTGCCATCGCCAACCCATACACCGTGCCAACAGACGGCAAACAATACATGGTAGAGATTGGCCAGTTTGATTTGGAAGCCAGCTACCAGTATTACGTTGCGCCCAAAATAAGCACCGATGTGTTTTTAACCGCGCAGCTTACCAACTGGAATAAATACAATTTCCTTTCGGGCGAAGCCAGTTTATTTTTTGAGGGAACGTTTATCGGCAAGTCGCTGATTAATACACAGGCCACTACCGATACGTTGAATTTATCCTTAGGTAACGATAAAAATATTGTAGTTACCCGTACCCTGCAAAAAGAATTGGCCGGCAGGCAGGTATTTGGATCGAACAAAAAAGAAACCCGCAACTGGCTCATTGAAGCTAAAAACCGCAAAAGCCAGCCGGTTAGTTTATTGGTAGAAGACCAGGTGCCGGTATCGCAAAATACCGATATACAGGTAGATGTGCAGGAAACATCCGGTGCAAAATTGGATGCGCATACAGGTAAACTTTCATGGAATTTCGTGCTAAATTCGCAGGATGATAAAAAGGTGCTGTTAAAGTACCAGGTTAAATACCCTAAAGATCAATCAGTAATAGTTCAATAATATAAATGCATCAACTGCTCAGCAACATATCCGAACAGCTAACCCAGGTCATTATCAGCCTGCACTATTTTATGCCTGAGGCATACCTGGGTTTGCTGTTTGTGTTTGTGATGATAACCGATTTGCTGTTTGGCAAAACATCTGCCGGCTATTGCCGCATGGTAGCCGTTACAGGCCTGCTGCTGGTTGTATTTGCCGATTTAAAGCAATTTGGGTTGATATTGGACGGGCCACACCTATTGTTTAGCCAAATGATACTCCTTAGCCGGAGTGGCCTGTGGTTTAAATTAATTATAGATTTGTTCGCTTTTATCCTGCTGTTATATTTTACGTGGGATGAGAAGCTGAAAAGCCACCAAAAAGGATTGTCGGATTTATATACGATTACTATAGCTTCCATACTCGGATTGCATTTAATGGTGATGGCCGTAAACCTGCTATCTATTTACCTGGCTATCGAGATGGTTTCCATTGCATCGTACCTGATGGTGGCCTACCGGAGCGAGAACGCTTTTAGTACCGAGGCGGGCTTAAAGTATGTATTGTTTGGCGCAGCATCGTCGGCCATTATGTTATATGGTATATCGTTGTTGTATGCGTTTAGCGGTTCGCTGGATATTTTGCAGCATAATACCGTTATGGAACTTTTAAAGGTTAATCACCTCAGTTCTGCATTTGCTATCGTGCTGGTGCTGGTTGGCATAGGGTTTAAGCTGTCATTTGTTCCCGTTCATTTTTGGGTGCCCGATGTATACCAGGGCGCGCCAACGCCGGTTACGGCATACCTGTCAACTTTACCCAAAATTGCCGCGTTTGCTTTATTGGTCAACCTTTTACCGCCTTTTGTGCTATTGGGTTCAAATACCGGTTTCGATCTGGTTATTGTATTGTCAGCGGCCGGTATTGTCAGTATGATAGCGGGGAATTTTGCCGCCGTATTGCAAAGTAATATTAAACGGATGCTGGCTTACTCCAGCATTGGCCATACCGGTTTCGCGCTGATGGCGGTAGTAGTACTTAATCAGCAAGGAATATCGGCTTTAACTTACTACCTGTTGGTTTACGCATTGGCCAATATTGGCGCATTGGTACTGGCAACTTATTTTACTAATGTAATGGGTGCCGAAAACCTTGACGACTATAAAGGCCTTGGTTTAAAGTACCCTGTTGCCGGGGTTTGTTTTACCATCATACTGATATCGCTTACAGGCTTGCCGGTGAGTGCCGGCTTTACGGGTAAGGTGTTTGTGTTTTCGGCAGTATACGGGCTTTACCAGCAAAATCACAGTATCTGGCTGATGCTGCTGATGGCTACCGGGGCTTTAACGACCGTGGTGAGCTTGTTTTACTATATTAAGATTCCGCTTAATTTATTCCTGAAAAGGTCAGAAAATCAGGATATTGAATATAAAAAATCCTATAATCTGCTCATTTTAGTTGTAATTATAAGCTTTATATTGATTTTGCTGGGAGTTTTTCCGGATTTCGTTTTAAAATACCTATAAACTCAATTTTTTATTACCTATTTAATATAAAATTAACATTATCTTCTTTTTATTGATATAAAAGTATTAAATTGGGCTGTTTTTTAACAAGTCCAAAATTTAATGAAGCGGTATATTCCTTTTGTAACTATACTTATAATTCTTACGCTTACTTTCTTATTTCCATCAGTCGAGTTCAAAAACTCCGGGAACCCCAATTTTAATACCGGGGACATTGCCTGGATGCTGATGTCGACAGCCCTTGTGTTGATCATGACGCCCGGCCTGGCCTTTTTTTACGGTGGCATGGTGAACAAAAAAAACGTGATCTCAACCATGCTGCAAAGCATTGTTTGTATGGTTATCATCACGGTGCTTTGGGGCATTTTTGGTTTTAGCCTGGCCTTTGGCGAAAGTTTTCATGGCATAATTGGCAATCCTGCTACCTTTTTTATGATGAAGGGGATGCTGGGCAACGCCACCTGGAAAGCCGCTCCAACTATACCTTTGCTGCTGTTTGCCATGTACCAGTTAAAATTCGCCATTATTACCCCGGCGCTGATTACCGGTGCTTTTGCCGAGCGGATCCGTTTTAACTCGTACATTATTTTTTTAGTACTATTTTCCATTTTCATATTCTCGCCATTGGCGCATTGCACCTGGCACCCCGATGGCATACTGGCCAAACTGGGCGTGCTTGATTTTGCCGGCGGTACCGTAGTACACATGTCGGCCGGTTGGGCCGCGCTGGCCTCGGCCTTATATTTAAAACGCCGTAACGATGCTAACCATTCACCGGCCCGTATTACTTATGTAATGATAGGCACCGGGCTGTTATGGTTTGGCTGGTTTGGCTTTAATGCGGGTTCGGCCTTTGGCGCAAATGCTTTGGCGGTAACCGCTTTGGCTACCAGCACCACAGCTTCGGCTGCGGGTGGTATCACCTGGATATTTTTTGATATGCTGCTTGGCCGCAAGCCATCGGCTATGGGCACCTGTATTGGCGCTGTAGTTGGCCTGGTGGCCATTACGCCTGCCGCAGGTTATGTAACTGTTCCTCACTCGCTGGCCATCGGTATTATATCGGCGGTAATCAGTAACCTGGTTGTTGAGTGGCGTACACGCACTACCATTGATGATACACTTGATGTATTCCCTTGCCATGGGGTAGGTGGTATGGTGGGTATGCTGCTAACCGGTGTTTTTGCCAATCAGCACGTAAACGCTGCCAACACTACCGGGAATGGCCTTTTCTTTGGCGAAACACACCTCTTTTTAGTGCAGTTATTGGCACTGGTAGGGGTATCTGTTTTCGCGTTTTTCGGATCATTGTTATTGCTTAAAATAACAGACATGATCTCTCCTCTCCGGGTATCTGCCGAGGATGAAGTTGTAGGGCTGGATATCAGCCAGCACGGCGAAAAACTTTAATTACGACTTTCAAACCAAATCTATAAACCTGCGAATCCGGCTGAAAGGCCGGATTTTTTTTGAATCAAGAATTAAGAGTCAGGAATCAAGAGAGAAAAGTTTGCAGATTCATGGTTCCTACGCATGACGTATTGGGATTTACACAAACATCCGGTTGAACGCGGGTGAAGACTCACCCGCCGGCGCTACGCGCGGCACCCTCTCTTCACCTGCGGTGGAAAGAGGGGCTTGAATATTCAATATCAATATATTATAGAAAAAAAAGAAATAATAAAATTTCAAGCCCCTCTTTCCGGCGAAGCCGAAGAGAGGGTGGCGTCCGTTAGCCAACGGATCGCCGGGTGAGTCTTCGCTGCCATACGATATACATCATTCCCCAAAACCAACAAAAATATCCATTAGTTAAACGTTGCACATCTTATTTTGTCTATACCATAAATGAAGATTCCGGCGTTATCCTGATTCTTAATTCCTGACTCTATTTTAAAAACATGCTTTCAGATAATCAATTAGGAATGTTTACAACGGCTCATCAAAATATCCTGCCTTTTGATGGCGAGGTTTACCTGTATCCTAATTTTTACGAAGAGGAGGGCTCGCTCGGTATTTTTGAACAGTTAAAGCATTCCATCCTTTGGAAGCAGGATAAAATGAAGATCTATGGCAAAATGGTCAACTTTCCGCGACTTACTTCCTGGTATGCCGATGGTGACCAGGAATACACCTACTCCGGCGTAGTAAATACTCCCATTCCCTTTACGCCATTGTTAAGGCAGATAAAGGAGGCTGCCGAGCAACAATGCGGCAAACAATTTAACTCGGCCCTGCTTAATTACTATCGCCATGGCGGCGACAGTATGGGCTGGCACAGCGATGATGAAGAAGAATTGAGCGGCAATCCTGTTATAGCCTCGGCATCGTTTGGTGCAACCCGTACTTTCCAGTTTAAACACAAGCAACAAAAGAACGCTAAAGTTTCTATCGCCCTTAATAATGGCTGCTTGCTTATCATGCAGGGCGCTACACAGCATAACTGGCTGCACCAGGTACCCAAAACGGCAAGGCAACCGGGGCCAAGGATCAATATAACTTTTAGGGATATTAAGTATTAGATGTGCAGATGTGCAGATTTCAGATGTGCAGATTTCAGATGTGCAAATGCTTGTCTGTCGTTTATTTTTCTGAACCGGAATTTATCGAATTAAGGAATTAACAGAATTCTAAAAGCAAATTCCAGAAATTCTAAAAATTCGTTTAATTCGAGTTCAGACAACATCTGAAATCTGCATTGCTTTTCAATCATTGCAACACCGGGTATTAAATGATAACTTAGTTTATCTGAATCTACCTGCATATGAAAAAAATTATTCTGTTTGCCCCGCTTTTGGCGCTGGCTTTTAATGTAAAGGCTCAAACTACTTTACCAACTGATAGCGGGACTTTCTTCCTGCATAAATTTGCGCAGCATATTGGTAAAGAAACCTATTGGGTAACTAAATACAAGGACTCCATTAAATATACCGTCGATTTTAAATTTGTCGACAGGGGTTCGCCGGTGCCGTTAAAGGCCCGTTTAAAGTTAACTGCTTCGGGCAACCCGCTCGAACTTGTTGTAAAAGGGAAAACATCCAGGTTTTCTACTATAGACGACTCGGTAAGGGTTTTAGATGATGGTGTTGTATTTAAGGTTGATGAAAAACTTACCAGCTATAAAACGCATCAGCATCTTAGCTTCCCCGTGGCCGGTTACTCGCCAACATTGGTACAGCAGGCAATGCTGCAATACTGGAAAATGAACAAGCAGCCTGCGACTATGAAAACCCTGCCTTTTGGCTCGGTACAAATAAAAAAAGACGGTACAGACCAATTTACTTTTAACGGTAAGCCATTGCTGCTTGACAGGTATACTGTAAGTGGCCTGGTTTGGGGCAATGAGTTAATATGGACGGATGCCGCCGGCAAGCTCATTTGCCTCATCACTAATGATGCGGAAGGCGACAAGCTGGAATCTATGCGTAAGGAATATGAAACCCTGTTACCTGAATTGATTAGCAAAGCGGCGGTTTATGGTATGCAGATCTTCGCCAGGGCAGCGGCGCCTACAGGCGTGGTTAACAGGGTGATTGCCATTACCGGGGGCAACCTGGTTGATGTAAATACCGGGACAAGTACGCCCAATGCTGTAGTGTTGATAGAGAATGGCCTTATTAAAGTGATAGGTAAGATAGGCAGTGTTAAAATACCTGCCGGCGCCAAAGTTATTAATGCTAATGGTAAAACTATTTTACCCGGCTTATGGGACATGCACTCGCATTTTGAACAGGCGGAATGGGGGCCGGCCTACCTGGCGGCCGGTGTAACCACGGTTAGGGACTGCGGCAATGAATTTGAATATATTAACGCCATAAAAAGCGCCATAGATGGCGGCAGGGGCGTTGGGCCAAACATCCTGAAAGCAGGTATTATTGATGGTAAGGGGCCAATGTCGTTGGGGATTATACAAGCAGATACCAGGGAAGAAGCCATAAAAGCGGTTGACCGTTATAAAGAAAACGGATTTGCGCAGATAAAAATATACAGTTCGGTAAAACCTGCAATTGTAAAAGCTATTTGCGACGAGGCCTATAAATTAGGCTTAACGGTAACCGGCCACATCCCCAACGGGATGACACTGCAGCAAGGGGTAGATTCGGGCATGAACATGGTGAACCACGAGCAATATGTTTATGCCATTTTGAAGAGAAATAAAGATAGATCTGTCGATTTTGATGATTCGGTAAGTGTGGCGGCCATAAAATTTATTAAAGACCATCACGTGGTGATAGACCCCACTTTGGGTGTTTTTGAACTGGCCTTTCGCAATGTAAAGGATAGCATCACCAACCTGGAACCGGCATACAACACGTTGCCACCCCCATTGCAAACGCTATTTAAAAATATGGGGATGGAGCCGGCTAATGCCATGAAGTTTCAGCCCGTGATGCAAAGCATGGTTACATCTGTAAAAAAACTATATGATGCAGGCGTTATCATTGTGGCAGGTACTGATATGGGTTTCCCCGGCTTCAGCCTGGACAGGGAACTGGAGCTATATGTGTCGGCAGGTTTAACACCCGCCCAGGCCATCCAAACGGCAACCATTACACCGGCCCAGGCAATGGGCATTGATAAACAAACAGGCTCCGTTGAAGCAGGCAAACAGGCAGATATTATACTGGTAGATGGCGATCCCTTAAAAAACATCAGCGATATCCGTAAAGTTTCTGTTGTAATTAAAGCCGGCAGGGTGTATGACCCGGTAGCTTTACACCGGATGGTAGGTTTTTCGAGGTAGGGGTGCAGATGTGCAGATGTGCGGATGTGCAGATTTCAGATGGTGTCTGAACCAGAATTTGTGGAATTTAGGAATGGCCCGAATTTGAGGCTCATTTTGTTAATTTCCTAATTCGGTAAATTCCTGTTCAGAAAATAATTGACAAGCAAAAGCATCTGCACATCTGAAATTTGAAATCTGCACATCTGTAATCTGCACATCAAAAAAAAGGACATTTTTCCTAAATTTACTTTGTGCAAAAAGAAGAACTTATAACATTATGGCGGCCGGTTGGGCCAAGGGAATTAAAACTGATAGAGGAATCGGGGTTTAAAAGGTTTCCGAAACGATTGGCCCAGCAGCCTATTTTTTACCCGGTAATGAATGAAGTTTACGCTATTCAGATAGCAAGGGACTGGAATGTACCCGCATCCGGTTCGGGTTTTGTAACTAAATTTAGTTTACCTGCTGCGTTCCTGGCGAAATATAATGTTGAAAATGTTGGCGGCCCTATTCATAACGAATTATGGGTGCCGGCCGAAGAATTGGAGGATTTTAATGACCATATTGTTGGGCTGATTGAAGTTACCCAATCCTTTTATCCTGTTCAAAAAGACTGACTTGCAGGCGTATATTATTTAGATGTTTAAACTACTATTTAATGACAAATGATTTTATAAAGAGTCCATTATAAATGATACCTTTGCAGCCTCATTCCGAATCATGAGCGATCAGATTAAACATGAATGCGGTGTGGCATTTATCCGCTTATTAAAGCCACTATCTTTTTATCAGAAAAAGTACGGAACTGCGCTGTACGGCCTGAACAAGCTTTACCTTTTAATGGAGAAACAACACAACCGCGGCCAGGATGGCGCAGGTGTTGCTACCATTAAATTAGATATTGCCCCGGGCAAGCGGTACATCAGTCGTCACCGGTCAATGGCCTCAAATGCCGTTGCTGATATTTTTGAATATATCCAGAAGAAATTCGCGGAGATTCAGAAAGAAACCCCCGAAAAAATGTTGGATGCCGATTGGCTCAAAGAACATGTAAGCTTTACCGGCGAGGTTTTATTAGGGCACCTGCGATATGGTACCCATGGTAAAAACTCTATAGAAAGCTGCCACCCGTTTTTGAGACAAAACAACTGGCAAACCAGGAATCTGGTTATTGCAGGTAACTTTAACATGACCAATGTTGATGAGCTTTTGCAGCAACTTTACGACCTGGGGCAGCATCCGAAGGAACAAGCCGATACCATTACAGTGCTCGAAAAAATGGGCCACTTTATTGATACCGAAAACCAGGGATTGTTTGACCAATACAAACGCGAAGGCTTAGACGATAACGTGGAGATTAGCAAGCTGATAGCCAACGATATGGATTTAGCCAAGATTTTAACAAAATCGGCCAAAAACTGGGATGGTGGTTATACCATTGCCGGTATACTGGGCCACGGCGATGCCTTTGTAATGCGCGATCCGGTGGGTATTCGTCCGGCGTTTTATTACTATAACGACGAGATTGTTGTGGCTGCGTCTGAACGCCCGGCTATCCAAACGGCATTTAACGTGCCAATGGAAGAGATCAGGGAGATTAAACCCGGCCATGCCCTTATTGTTAAAAAGAATGGTAAGATAACCGAAAGCATGTTTAGCGAGCCAAAAGAAAAGAAAGCCTGCTCATTTGAGCGTATTTACTTTTCACGGGGCAGCGATGCATCGATTTATCGCGAGCGTAAACAATTAGGCAGGCTGCTTTGCCCGCAAATATTGGATGCAGTTAACAGCGATATCAAAAATACCGTGTTTTCCTATATCCCCAACACTGCCGAAGTTGCTTTTTATGGCATGGTTGAGGGGGTACACAAATACGTAAAAAAATACCAGCGCGACAAGTTGTTGAGCCGTGAGGATAAAATTAGCGACGAAGAGCTTACCGAAATACTGGCAATGGCCCCAAGGGTTGAAAAAATTGCCATTAAAGATGTTAAGCTGCGCACCTTTATTACCCAGGATGCCGACCGCAGCGAAATGGTTGCCCATGTTTATGATACTACCTACGGTTTGATAAAAAAAGGCACCGATACACTGGTTGTTTTGGATGATTCGATTGTACGCGGTACAACGCTTAAACAAAGCATCCTGAAAATTCTGGACAGGCTTGGCCCTACCAAGGTGGTAGTGGTATCGTCGGCGCCACAAATCCGTTACCCGGATTGTTATGGCATAGATATGTCGCGCATGGGCGAGTTTGTTGCTTTTGAGGCAGCCATTAGCCTGTTAAAGGAAATGGACAGGGAAGATGTGATCCTTGACGTTTACCAGAAATGCAAAGACAGCATCAAACTACCTAAAGAAAAAGTACAGAACCACGTAAAGGCGATATACGAGTTGTTTACCGATCAGCAGGTATCTGACCGGATAGCGCAGATCATCACTCCTAAAGATATCAAATGCGAGGTTCAGGTAATTTATCAAACATTAGATAACCTGCATATTGCCTGCCCCGATCATACGGGCGACTGGTACTTCAGCGGCGATTACCCAACCCCGGGCGGTAACAAAGTTGTTAACCGCGCCTTTGTTAACTGGATGGAAGGTAAAAACCAAAGGGCTTATATGTAAGCGAAGCCCCCCGGCCCCGTTAGCTAACGGGGGAGTGAAAATATATAGAGGCGATTAGTTTATACTTGTCGCCTTTTTTGTGTTTTTTTTGAATGTTTTTGTACTTTTTTGCATCAAAAGAGAAACGCGGTTATCCTGAATTGCGGGATTTCGCGGAATTCTAATGGGGTAATGAGAAGCCGCTGAAAGACTTGCGAAGTTTTTAAAACTTCGCAAGTCTGGGATTTCAGTGACACCTTTTTCAGGAGCCGGAAAATTTTATGTTTTTGCTAAAATGTTGAAAATGAGGGCATATGGTGTTCCGCGTCTGCTTTTGGTAAAATCGTAAGTGATTGATTATCAGCGTTAATGCGTTCCAGGGCGCTCCGGGTGTTCCAAGCGTTCCGGTGGAACGCTTAGCTAATCAAAAACTCCCCCTTCAGGGGGCTGGGGGGCTTACGAGCCTGCCGGTGCGGCGAATACAAAGTGAGTAACCAACTTGTCAACCAATACCAGCGACGCTATGATAAGCGCAATACCAGCCAGCTCGTTAAGACGATGGATAAGTTTAACCGAGATTTTGTCGCGCAGCTTATCGGCATAAAAGGCTTTAGTAGTATCCATGCCAAACTGCACAACAAGGATAGTTAAAAACATAACGGCAATGTGGAATGAGCGGTGGGGGGTGCCAACCAGGAAAGTAGTACTGGCAGCGCCGATAACAACTGTCCAGTGGAATAATAGGGTAGGGTTAAAGATGCACATCAAAAAGCCCTTTAAAAAGTAGCCTGCGCGGTTAATGCCGGTTGGTACTTTGTTATCGTAATTTACTTCGGCCTTTTTAAACAAATAGTATAAACCAAGGGTAAACAATATTACGGCGCCAACAACGCCTGCAATCAGTTTGGCATGATCAGATACATCAATGTATTGCGAACCGAAAAGTAAGGCGCCAACAAATACTACATCGCTGGTTACAACGCCGAGGGCAAGGGCTACACCTGCATGAAAACCTTTTTCAATGCTGGTTTTAATAAGAGCAAAAAAGACCGGGCCAGTAATAACCGTCAGCACTAATCCAAACCCAATTCCCGAAATAATGGCTTTTATCATTAAGTTAGGCTTCGTTCATTTTTGAACAATGCGAATATGCAATTTTATCTCATAAACAACGAAACATAAAATTGTGATTTATTTTAATTTAAAAAAGTGTGACCAGTTTTACAAAAAATCAATTATGTTTAACGATTCAAAATCTATTCTGCATAACCTAATTTAAAAATGGAACAAAACAATGCTAAAAGTTACAGTTCGGCCCTTTATACGCTGATAACTGTATTTTTCTTCTGGGGCTTTTTAGCTGCTTCAAATGGTGTATTCATCCCTTTTTGTAAAGAGCACTTTCATTTAACTCAATTTGAGTCGCAATTGATAGATTTTACATTCTATGGTGGTTATTTCATAGGTTCATTGATCCTGTATTTTGCTTCGTCTATCAGCAAGGTTGATATCATGAATAAAATGGGCTATAAAAATGGCATCATATTAGGCCTCATAATTTCGGCAATTGGCGCTATAGGTATGATCCCAGCAATAGCATCAGGTTCATTTGGTTTAATACTAACTGTGTTTTTTATTATTGCCGTTGGCTTTTCATTACAGCAAACTGCGGCCAACCCTTTTGTGGTTGCTTTAGGCCCGCCAGAAACCGGCTCCAACCGTTTAAACTTTGCAGGGAGTATAAATAACATTGGCGGTTTGTTAGGCCCGGTAGTTGTAGGCATTATCTTATTCGGTTCAGCTTCGGCCAAAATAGCTGCAAAAGATGTTCAGATATCATCGGTAAACAACCTTTATTATATGCTTGCCGGTTTATTTATCGCAGTAGCCATCTTCTTCTGGTTCTCCAACCTGCCAAAAGTAACCAGCGACGAAAAAATTGAGGCAAGCCCTAAAGCCAATACGCCACTGCTGATTATGTTTTTGGCGTTCCTGCTTATTTTGGCGGCAGATCCGTTGAGCGCTTACCTTAATGAGCTACTATCATCAGATCACATCAAAAGCCAGTATTTCGTTTATGCATCCTTAGCCATTATAGTTTTTACACTCATTGGAACTATATTTGCCGCTAAAAAAAGCAAAGAAGGCTGGGGCGCTATGCAGTACCCCCAACTTATTTTGGGTATGTTGGCTATATTTACCTATGTAGGTACCGAGGTAACTATTCAAAGCAATATGGGATCGTTATTAAAAACGCCCGAATTTGGATCTTTCAACGAATCGGACATCGCACCTTATATTTCCCTTTACTGGGGTAGTTTAATGATTGGCCGTTTTGCTGGGGCAATTGGTGCTTTTAACCTTTCAAAAACAGTTAAATACATTTTATATATCCTTATCCCTTTTATCGCTTTTGGAATAGTATTAGCGGTAAACGCGGCTACCGGGGTAAATGTGAGCAACCTTTACGGATATGCTGCATGTGTTGGTATCCTTATTGTCGCATTTTTTATAGGGCAGCAAAAACCTACCCGTACATTAGCCGTTTTGGGCTTATTAGGCGTTGCCTTTATGTTAACAGGGCTTGCAACTACGGGTAAAGTTGCTACGTTTTCTTTTATTAGCGGAGGCTTGTGTTGCTCAATTATGTGGCCTTCCATATTCTCTTTAGCTATTACCGGTTTGGGCAAATATACCAGCCAGGGTTCGGCATTTTTGATTATGATGATCTTAGGTGGTTCCATTATACCGCCGCTACAAGGCAAAGTTGCCGATGGCGCAGGCAATGTTATACCAGGTATGAGCGGCATTCACTTCTCATACATTGTGCCTGTAATAGGCTTTGCATACCTTGCTTATTTTGCCTGGAAAGTAAGCCGCGAACTGCGTAGCCAGGGCATCGACCTTGACCATGTTGAAGTTGCAGCAGGCCACTAATTTTTAAAACCGTCATAAACCATTGGGTCATTAAGTCATTTTTCACTGATTTAATGACCCAATGGCATTAATGACCTAATGACTTAACTATGAAACCAAGTTTCGATTCGATATTCATGAACCTGGCAACCGATCTGGCTAAGCGCTCACACTGCGTTAAAGCCCATGTAGGTGCTGTTTTAACCCGCGATACCCGTATTATATCCATAGGCTACAACGGCCCGCCTGCGGGTACGCATAACTGCGACGAGGAATGGCCGGAGCAAGGATGCGCCCGCGATTCAAAAGGGAGTTGCTCGTTAGCACTGCATGCCGAAGAAAACGCGATTTTATATGCGGTAAAAAGCGGCGCAAAGCTGGAAGGTGCAACGTTGTATACCACATTATCACCATGTATAGCATGCGCGCGCCTTATCTATTCGGCAGGCATAACCAAGGTTTATTTTGATAAATCGTATGCCGAATACAAAGGCATCGGCAGCGACGAAGGGGTTGATTTTTTGAACCGCTTTGGCGTTCCTACAGTGAGGTTTACGGAAGATTAGATTGCCGGCCTGTTTTTTGGGCCGGGATTAATGACAATATTTCCCGTAAACTGTAACCCCGCCTTAATCGGCCAGGAAAGGCTCAATATGGCTTAAAGCAAACAGTAGCTGTTCGTCAGGGCTCAGGTCGGTATTATCCAAAATAATAGCATCTTCAGCACGCGTCAGCGGGCTTTCCTTGCGGGTGGTATCCTGGTAATCGCGGTGTGCCAGGTTGTCAAAAATTTCTTCTAAAGTTATATTGGGGTTAGTAGGCAGTAACTCTTTATAACGGCGTTCGGCGCGAATCTTCGGGTCGGCTGTCATAAACAGCTTTACCTGGGCGTTCGGGAATACAACGGTGCCAATATCGCGGCCATCCATAATGATGTTTTTTGATTTGCCCATGCGTTGCTGCTGTTTTACCATGGCAACGCGCACTTCATGTATTGCCGCTATGGTACTTACCTTGTCGGCCACATGCATCTGGCGTATCTCATCAGATACTTCCTCATCATTAAGGGTGATGTGTGTTTGGTAATCCCTGGAGTGGAAATTAAGATGGATGTTGTCCAACGCCCCGGCAATTTGTTCATGATTGGCCAGGTCGATGTTATTACGCAGAAAATACAAGGCCACAGCCCGGTACATTGCGCCGCTGTCTACATAAATAAAATGAAGTTTTTTTGCTAAAGCCTTTGCTAAAGTGCTTTTACCACATGATGAATATCCATCAATTGCTACTACGATATTGTTGCTCATAAGAGCCGCTAAAATAATGATTTTTGTTGATTGTTGGTTATGGAATGGCTGATTAAGTGAGTGGTTGATTAGGTTTATTGAGTTGAGTGGTTGAATAAGTTGATTGAGTTTAAAAAGGTTCAAAAGTTTAAAACAATGCAGGTTTTGCCGCATTCCAACCTAATCAACCTAATCAACCTAATCAACCTAATCAACCTAATCAACCTAATCAACCTAATCAACCTAATCAACCTAATCAACCTAATCAACCTAATCAACCTAATCAACCTAATCAACCTAATCAACCTAATCAACCTAATCAACCTAATCAACCTAAAAAAGCTACATTTGAAAAATGAACCTGAATAAAGCCGACCTACAAAAAGAAATAACCTATAAAACATCGCGCAGCGGGGGTAAAGGGGGCCAAAACGTAAACAAAGTATCAAGTAAGGTTGAACTTTTGTTTGATGTTGCCGCTTCGGCATTGTTTACTGATGATGAAAAAATATTGCTTGCCGAAAAATTGCAAAACCGCTTAAATAAAGACGGCCTGGTACAAGTAATTTGCGATGAGGAGCGCAGCCAATACCTTAATAAAGAAAAAGCGGTTGAAAGGCTGATTGCCCTTTTAGGCCGCGCGCTGCAAGTACAAAAAGTACGTAAACCAACTAAAGTAAGCAAAGCCGCCAAAGCCGCCCGGCTGGATAGCAAAAAGAAACAATCTGCGAAAAAGGAAAACAGGCGGACTAATCATGACGATTGATTAATTTGAGAATTTGAAAATTGTTAAACTCAATGCATGGTAAAACTTCAATTGTTATCATTCTCAAATTTTCAAATCCTCAAATTTTCAAATAAAAGTTAATTTTATTTGAATCGATAAACACCGGTTATTGCCGCCCATTGGTGCGAATGTACCATCGTCTTTACTTCACGGGTATGGAAAATAGCGGTTGCATCAAACGTGAAACGGTTAAAGCTAACAGCCACACCAAACTGCTGGCTAAAAACAAAGGTTTTTTTTGTGCCGGTAACTTCCAGGCCGTTAGGATCATGGCTGCTAAAAAGGCCGCCTTGTATGGTGGCATCGTAAACTACGGCGTTTATTTGCGGTTTGTAGTAAAAAAATAGCTCGTGTTTGTGCAGCAAATTGCTTTGAGGCGTTAACGATGCCGTGCTTTGCGTACTTATTGAACTGAACAGCTGGTTAAAGTTGCCGAGGCGGAACAGCGGCCCTAATCCCGCACCTGTAAAGCCTGTGCCTAAATTGGCATAGCTGGCCAGGCTTACATCTGCCCATGACGCACGGGCAAGCAGTTTGTTATATTCGGCAGATAGATTAAGCTCAACATCGTTCCTGATCTGGTATTGCCAGCCGTTCAGCGTATAAAAGCCAAAAGTATTATGAATAAGTTTTTGAACCGGCTCGCCGCCGGCTGCAGGGCCAACCAAACCAATTTGTGCGCCAAGCTTCAGGGTGCTTTCGTTTTTATACAACAAATTTAGGGTACCGCCAACATAGGTGTATGCTGCAAAAGGCCTGTCAACATCACCGGCATCCCTAACGAAGCCGGATTGTGGGTTAAACATTTTTTGCCCTAATTCGATGCCTAAAATTTTGTTTTGAAGTTTTTCCGTATCGCCAACTTTTAAAGCCTTACGGTAATAAAAGAAAATACCATTGGTGTAATATTTGTCAGACCCCTGGCCCAGGTACGAGTCGTTATCGGTTTGGATGCCAAATTCCTGGCTGTGTTGCTGGGCAAATAATGTGGCACAGCCCAACAGGCATACCAACGTAAAAAAAAGCTTGTTTAGCATTTAGTATGAATATTTCTGCCGCCAATATATAAATTTTGAGTGGTTTAAATCATAGTGCATCGTATAATGAAAAATGTTGTAAACAATTGTAAACTTCGAAAGAAAATTGATAAAAAAGGTTGGCAGGGCGGTTCGGTTGTACCATCAGCAGCTGTGGGACCTCGTTATATCAAAATCCATTGCTTTGAAAAGAGTTTATTTATATAAACTTAATGTATTTTATAAATAGGAAAATAAAACCTATTTGAGTAAAAAATGTTGCCTATAAAAACATAAATAAATCACTACTATGAAAAAGTTAAGTTTAATAACGATGGTGGCAATTGCCGCCTTATCGTTCCAATCATGCGGCGGCGGTAAAGACAGCAAAGAGGCTGCCGACAGCACTAATGCTGTTAAAGACACATCAACAATGGCGGTTACAGATACTACCGGCGTAACCGGCGCAAAAGGCATTGCTGTTGATAAAGATGATGCAAAATTTGCTGTTGACGCTGCCAACGGTGGTATGGCCGAAGTTGCGGTAGCTAAAGTTGCCGAAACCAAAGCTTTAAATCAAAAAGTTAAAGATTTTGCTGCGATGATGGTGGCCGACCATGGCAAAGCAAACGACGAGTTGATGGCTATAGCCAAAACCAAAAATATTACGTTGCCTGCCGCACCAGGCGAAGACAAGCAAAAGGAATTGGCAGATCTTTCAAAAAAATCGGCCGGCGATTTTGACAAAGCTTATGTAGATGCTATGGTTGACGGGCACAAAAAAACAATATCGATGTTTGAAGACGCTGCCAAAAACTGCAAGGATACAGATTTGAAGGCCTTTGCCGAAAAAACGCTGCCAACAATAAAAGGCCATTTAGCCGAAATTGAAAGCATCAAAAAAGGCCTGAAATAATTAATGCTGATTTTATAAACGAGGGAGGGAGGTAATTTTACCTCCTTTTCTGTTTTTATGCCTATTTTAGGGCTTAACAACACATTTGCCGCTATGAAAAAAGTTTACCTTGTCCTTTGTCTCCTTTTGTTCGCCAATATAAATGTAAAAGCCCAAAAGGTTGATGAAATTGATGCCAAGACAAAAGGCCTTACCAAATATACCGGATTCTTCAATTTTTATTGGGACGAGAAAACCGGCAAGATTTTTTTAGAGATAGATAAATTTAACCAGGAATTCCTTTATGTAAACTCGATGCCTGCGGGTGTTGGATCAAATGACTTGGGGCTCGACAGAGGGCAAATTGGTGGCAGCCGTATCGTAAAATTCATAAAAAGCGGCCCTAAGGTATTGCTAATGCAGCCCAATTACAGCTACCGGGCAATCAGCAATAATGCAGAAGAGCGAAAATCTGTAGAAGAAGCCTTTGCACAATCGGCTATATGGGGTGCTACGGTTGTGGCCCGGGATGGGGAGAGGGTTTTGGTTGATTTTACACCCTTTTTGCTACGCGATAGCCATAAAATTGCCGATAGATTGAGTGATAATAACCAGGGTAGTTTTAGCTTTGATGATAGCCGGTCGGCGGTGTATTTACCCAATACAAAAGGCTTTCCCGATAATTCGGAATTTGAAGCCACTATAACTTTGGCCGGTAAGGGTAAGGGCTACGAGATTAGCTCGGTAACGCCCGACCCTAATGCCGTTACGGTAAGGATGCACCAATCGTTTATAAAATTGCCCGACAGCAATTATAAAAAACGAAACTTCGATCCCCGGTCGGGCTATTACGATGCAGAGTATATGGATTATGCCACGCCTATTGATGAGCCTATTATGAAACGGGTGCTTGCCCGCCACCGGTTGGAGAAAAAAGACCCGACAGCGGCTGTAAGTGAACCCGTGAAACCCATTATATACTACGTTGACCGTGGCGCACCCGAACTTGTGCGCAATGCACTGATAGAAGGAGCCAGCTGGTGGAACCAGGCTTTTGAGGCTGCCGGTTATAAAAATGCTTTCCAGGTTAAACTGCTGCCCGAGGATGCCGACCCGATGGACATCCGGTATAATATTATCCAATGGATCCACCGCTCCACCAGGGGCTGGTCATATGGCGCGTCGATTGATGATCCGCGTACAGGCGAAATCATTAAAGGCCAGGTTTCCCTTGGTTCCCTGCGCGACAGGCAGGATTTTTTAATTGCTGAAGGATTGGTTCAGCCATACGAAGATGGCAAGCCCACAAGCGATAAAATGCTGAAACTGGCCCTTGCACGCCTGCGCCAACTGTCCGCACATGAAGTGGGTCATACCCTGGGCCTGCAGCACAATTTTACCGCAAGTGTAAACGGCAGGGCATCGGTTATGGATTACCCGCCACCTGTGATCAGCCTGAATGCTGATGGTACTATAGACCTGAGCAAGGCTTATCGTACGGAAATTGGTGAATATGATAAACGAGCTATCCTTTATGGCTACCAGGATTTTGTCAAAGGAACCAATGAAGATGAGGCTTTAAAAGGCATCATTACCGAAACCATTAAACAAGGCTTTTTATTTATATCTGATGATGATGCCCGCCCTGCGGGCAGCGCCCACCCGCAAGCCCATTTATGGGATAGCGGCACGGATGCTGCTGATGAATTGAACCGGCTGATGGTTTTGCGCAGGCACGTGCTGGATAATTTTTCGGAAAAAGCCATCCGCCAGGATGCGCCGATGGCTACGCTGGAAGAGGTTTTAGTGCCGATGTACCTTTTGCACCGTTTCCAGGCCGAGGCCGCCTCAAAAATGCTGGGAGGATTGTATTATACCTTTGCTTTAAAAAACGATGGGCAAACCGTTACCAAATTTGTGCCCCCTGCCGGGCAATGGAAGGCTTTTAACGCGCTGATGGGTACCATCAGTCCAGATGCGCTTGCATTACCCGAAAAATTGATTGAAAAAATACCACCGCGGCCTATTGGCTATCCGCGTACAAGGGAAACTTTTAAATCGCATACCGGTTTAACTTTCGACCCAATGGCTGCTGCAGAATCTGCTGCTGCCGCAACACTGTCTTTCATGCTACAACCCGAACGCGCCGCCAGGCTGGTTGAATATCAATCGCGCGACAATACCCAGCCAGGTCTGTTGCCCGTTTTGAACAGGCTGGTAGCTCAAACCTGGAAAGCCCCGCAATCAGCAGGTTATAAAGGCGAGCTGCAACGCCTGGTAAATAACCTTGCCCTTAGGCAGATATTAACCCTGGCTGCCACAACCAACGCCCCCGAAAGCGTACGTGGTATTGCTTTACTACAGATAGATGACCTGAAAAAATGGATGAAAACAGCAGTGCTTGCTGCCACAGGCAGCAGTAAAGCTAATTTGCTGTTCGGCTTATCGCAGATCAATGAGTTTGAGAAAAATCCCGATAAGTTTCAACCAGCACCAGTGTTGAATATGCCGGATGGATCGCCGATTGGGATGGATTAGTGGTTTTTTTCCTTCCTAGTGTCTTATAATGGTATGTTTGTAAGTGGTTGATTTCCAGCTATATATTTTTTAGTGATTTATGTCATTGCGAGGAACGAAGCAATCGCGAACTATGTATGGCGGACCTGCACAGTCCGCGATTGCCACGCTATCGCTCGCAATGACATGGTTGTTGTCATGTACTGAAGCCAACACGTCGTCCCCATTTTTTTAGGTTTTACCTGAGCCCACTCGCAATGACAATAGCTTAGGACATAGGTTTGCCTATCGAATCTTTATCTCCATAACCCCTCGGTCAAAGTCGAACAATCTTTTCTTTATGCTAACCTCAAACCCATGCAACTCCAAACTAATTTGATGATACTTTGACGGAAATGTTCCTTCAACTTTTAAAAGGCTGACCTGCTTTTTCTTCGGATCAAACCTTATAGTACGTTTGTAATAAACCCCCCGTTCATAATCGTAGGAGGATCCGTCATCTTCATAGTACAAAAAATCGTTTGCTTCTTTGCCGTTCCAGATGTGGATCTGCAATATTCCATCGCCTTTAGCGGCTGTACTCTGTGTTATACCTTGCATTGGTATTATAGCGCCTGCTTTTACAAATACAGGCAAATCAGTTAAAGGTGAAGCCACAGCTATAATTTTGCCGCCTTTCAGTTTTTCATCGGTGCTTAAGCGGTACCAATCGCCTTTGGGCAGGTAAACATCTGTTGTAAGTTTATCGCTTTCAACCGGCGCAACCAATAACGCATCGCCAAACATAAACTGGTTTTGAAAACGTTCGAAATATACTTTTTCGTCAAAAGGATATTCAATGGCCAGCGTGCGGCTAATGGGCAGGCCTGTTTGCGTGGATTGATAAAAGGCCGAATAAATATAAGGGAGAAGCCTATAGCGTTGTTCTATGTCCTTTTTAATGATCTGCTCGTTAGACTTGCCCCATTCCCATGGTTCGCGCATTTTGCTGCCCTGGATAGCGTGGTTTCGAAACATTGGGGTGTATACACCCAGCGAATTCCAGCGCACCATTAGCTCAGGTGTGGGGTTGCCACTAAAACCTCCGATATCTACCCCAGTGAAAGACATGCCGGTAATGCCAAGGCTGTTTACCAAACGCTGCCCTAAAAGCATATGTTCATCTGTGCCGGTATTATCGCCCGTCCATATGGCCGAATAACGCTGCGTGCCGGCATATGCAGCACGGGTTAGCACAAATGGTCGTTTATTCATCATGATTTTCCTGGTGCCCTCGTATGTAGCCCTCGCCATTTGCATGCCGTAGGCGTTTCGTACTTCGGGCATGTATTTATCGCCAAATTTTACCATCCAGGGGATGTTTTGCCCCCAGGCCGCAGGTTCGTTCATGTCGTTCCAGAAGCCGTCCACGCCAACATCGGTAAGGGCAGTAAAAGCCGCGCCCCACCAATCGCGTACATCGTCCCTAAAAAAGTCGGGAAAATGGCAGCGGCCGGGCCAAACGTAGCCGGTGTAATTTTCGCCATCGGGATATTGGGCAAAGTAATCATAGGCAATTCCCTCGTCATATTCTTTGTAACCTTCTTCAATTTTAATCCCCGGATCAACTATCGTAACCAAATGAAAGCCCATCGCTTTTAGCTCATCCATCATAGCCTGCGGATTGGCAAAGGTTTTTTTGTTCCAGGTAAAGATTTTGAAGCCCTCCATGTAATCGATGTCGCAATACATCACATCGGCCGGAATTTTCTTTTTGCGGAAGGTTTTGGCAATTTTTAATACTTCTTTGGCGCTCATATAGCTCCAGCGGCATTGCTGGTAGCCCAGGCTCCATAAAGGCGGTATTTCCATACGGCCGGTAAGCCAGGTGTAATCTTCGATGATTTTAGCAACCCCTTGCGCGCCAAAAAAATAATAATTCATATCGCCACCATCGGCGCCAAACCAGCTCATTTCATCATCAGTCGTAGCACCAAAATCAAAGTAGCTTTTGTGCGTATTATCTAAAAATAAGCCATAAGTAAGTCCGCTGTGCAGGCCGATAAAAAACGGGAAAGTTTTGTATAAAGGGTCGCTTTTGTTGTTGTAATCAACAGCATCTGTATTCCAGTTGGTATATGATGTGCCGCGCCTGTTTAGGTTGCCGGTTTTTTCGCCCAGGCCAATAAATTTTTCATCGGCATATAATTTACGATAAGTAATTACCCGCCCGCCCTGCCAGTTGGTGCCAAAACGACTGTCGTCTTCGCTTAGCGGTTTGCCATCAACCGTTAAAAAGTTAAACCTCAGAGGTGATTTATTGATGCTGAGTTTTAATGCCGGGGTATTTATTTCGATAGCATCGGCCGATTCATCAAATTCAAAATCGTCTATCGCCTCACGGATCACTGCAAAGGAGTTATCGGTACCACTATGCTTTTTACTGATGTTAATTCGGATGATGGTTGGACTATAAATATATACCCTTGCCTCGGCTTCGGCAGTTTTAATGATTAATATACCATCCTGTAGTTTAAAACGCTGTACGTTGCCCAATATTTCAATTTCCATGCGGTAGCGTGCGCCAGTATTTTAGTAAGGCCACTAAAAGGGAACGCCGTTAAGTTTTATTGGTTTTTATAAATGTGAAGTAGTTAAACATTCCTCACAACCGATGAACCGAAAAAAAGCATCGATGAACAGGGTTTATTAAACTATCAAGCCTTTTGAAAGATGGTGTTTGCTCGTTTTTGGTGCTTTGTAGATTGGTATAAGCTATTGGTCTATAATTATTTACAAGTGGTCTATTTCGTTTTAACAACCGATAAAGATGTTGTTGTTTTGGATATTGAAAATAACAAACACATTTAAAAACAACATTTTAAAAATAAAAAGATCATGAAAAATTCAATCAAATTATCAGCATTATTCTTGTTATTAAGCGCAGGCATTTTTACGTCAGCTGCTGCCAACGCCAAAGGCCATACCAACGATACTAAAGACGTTATCACTGTATCATCGTTAAAACACGAGCGTGGCGTTGCGGTAATGATTTCAAAAACCGAAGCAAGCAAATCATATGTTACCATTTTTGACCAGGCAAACAACATTTTGCTGCAAGACTTTTTGCCCAGCAAAGTTGAGGTAGAAAAAGGTTATGTGTTAACCAGCCTTGATAACGGCGATTATAAATTCGAGATCAGATCAAACGACGAGGTAGTTACAAAAACCGTTCACGTTTACGATGAAAATGACAAGAAGAAATTCTTCTTTATAGACTAATCCGGATAAAATATAAAACGAAAAAACCCCGCGATGAGCGGGATTTTTTCGTTTTATAAAGCTGCCATCCTGAACGTATTGAAGGACCTATTTGCCGCCATGTATAGCCAATAGAAAAGTTTGCTGATAGATTGCTTGGTACTTACCCATGACATGTTTAAAAACGGAAGTCATCCCGTCCGTTAGCTAACGGATCGGGATCCCACAGGACAAGTGGCCCGCATGAAGTACACTTAGCATGTGGGGTGCCGAAACAAGTTCGGCATGACATTGGGGATTAACCGATGTCATGCCCCCTTCAGAATTTCGCGAAATTTTACAACTCAGCATGACAGGGATGTAAGGGGCTGGATTTTATTATTTTAATCCCAAAGCGTTGCCGGGTAAGTGCCATTGGCAACCAATTCCGAAATGCATTTTTGAACAATAGGTTTATCTTCTTTATAAGTAACACCAAACCATTTTGAGCCGGTTGGGATAACTTTAAATGATGCTATATTTTCTTTAATCAGATTGTCGGCAACCAAAGGAATGAAAAATTCCGACTTTGGATTGTTTTCATTGGCTGCAACAAATTCTCTGAACATCTCCTCGCTTTGGCCGAAAACAGCCGGCGTAAAGCCCCAGAAATTCATAGATACACGGGTATCATTGCTTAACGCATGTTCGCCGGTAGCATCTTTGTAAGCCACACTGCCATCTTCTTTAAAGTAAACTTCGGTACGCTCATTAATTTCAACCATATTGCCTGCATCATCAACTTTACAAACACCGCGCGATACCGATCCGTAGTCAGACAATGTCCTGTCAATCTGGTAACCTATTAACGAGTAGGTATCATCGGTAACTTCGGTAGTTAAAAATTTGGCCATTTTTTCAAACGAATCGTAACCGTAAAAGTCATCGGCGTTAATAACACAAAAAGGCTCATTCACCTGGTTGCGCGCTGCAAGTACCGCATGGGCAGTGCCCCAGGGTTTTGCGCGTTCAATTTCTTTATCGATGCCAAACGGTTTCAGGTCGAAACTTTGAAAAACGTAATCGGTTTCAATACGGCCTTTTAGTTTGGGTTCAAAAATAGCTTTAAAATTATCTGCAAATTCTTCGCGGATGATAAAGCTAACTTTGCCAAAACCTGCTTTTATAGCATCATATATCGAATAGTCAATAATAGTTTCGCCGTTGGGGCCAAAGCCATCAACTTGTTTCATACTGCCGTAACGGCTGGCCATTCCGGCGGCCAAAATAAGTAATGTGGGTTTCATAAGGATGTATATGGAGAGTACTTAATTGCTAATTTTTTAATAGAATAAGGAAATGGTTTGAAATGGAAATTGTTTTAACCGGGTTGATTATTTAATATACCTGAAATCCTGGCCGGCTGTAATATTTAACAATGTTTCATAAATTAAACGGATCACATTATCAACATCCTGTTTGTGAATCATCTCTACGGTGGTATGCATATAACGTAGCGGCAAAGAAATTAATGCCGATGGTACACCATCATTCGAGTAAGCAAATGCATCGGTATCGGTACCAGTCGACCGTGAGGAGGCCTGGCGCTGAAAAGGAATCTCGGCTTTTTGCGCTGTTTCTATTAATAATTTATTCAGGTTATTTTGTACAGCCGGGGCGTATGATACAACAGGGCCGCGACCACAGGCCAGGTCGCCCTGGGTGATTTTGTTAATCATTGGCGTTTGGGTATCATGTGTTACATCGGTAACAATTGCCACATTCGGTTTTATTTTATGGGCTATCATTTCGGCGCCACGTAAACCAATTTCTTCCTGAACGGCGTTTACAATATACAGGCCAAAGGGTAATTTAATATTGTTCTCTTTCAACAAACGGGCAACCTCGGCAATCATGAATCCGCCGGCACGGTTATCCAGCGCACGGCCAACATAATAGCGGTCGTTCAGGATCATAAACTCATCTTCGTAAGTAATAACGCAACCTACGTGAATGCCTAATTTTTCCACCTCATCCTTTGTTGTGCAGCCGCAATCTAAAAAGATGTTTTTAAGGGTCGGGGCTTCTTCCTTATCGCCACCCGTGCGGGTATGGATTGCAGGCCAGCCAAATACGGCTTTTACAATACCATTATCGGTATGGATGTTTACCCGTTTTGAAGGCGCTATCTGGTGATCGGAGCCGCCGTTACGAATTACGTATATTAATCCATCACTGGTGATGTAGTTTACAAACCATGAAATTTCATCGGCATGCGCTTCAATTACTACCTTATAATCGGCCTTAGGGTTGATGATGCCAACCGCTGTGCCATAATTATCTACATAATGTGTGTCGATATATGGTTTCAGGTATTCCAGCCATAATTCCTGGCCTTTCCATTCAAAGCCGGTAGGCGAGGGGTTGTTAATATATTTTTCGAAAAAAGACAGTGAAGTTTCGTTTACAACTGAAATATGCGGAGTGGGATCTGATTTCTTTTTAGCCATGTTGTTTGAGTAACCTGTATAAGCAATAAAGCAAATATAATAAAGCCATTGATATTGCTTCAAAATAACTTGCCATAATGGAAATAAATTAACGTTTTTATTGTTAATTTAATACTTCTACATCGATAATTAACGTTTTTTTTAATTTAAGGGGCAATTAAACCTTTTAATTATTTTTTTGTCATTAACTGTATACCCTACAGTAATCTGTAAGTTTGGGTTATTTACAATATTTTTGAACTTTATTACCTTAATAAACCACATCGTGAAACGATTTGCGCCCCTTTTTACCCTGATTATCGTTTTTTTGACATCCTGCAGCGTACCTCAATACGTTACTGTACCGGTTAATTATGGTCCCAAAATGGGTTTTAGCCGCGACAGTACTACCATTGTGGTGGTAAACCGTTACCGGCCCGATTCTGTTAAGATCAGGGATTATAGAAGGATAAACATTTTGAAAAAGATGGCAGTTGTATCGCTCCAAACTGCTTCCAACCAGTTAAAATATTTAAAAGGGGTGCATATCATCAACCTTGTCGATTCGATAAATTATTCGGTAAATACCGACTCGGTTAAATTTTTGGCCGTTGCGCACAAGGCCCACTATGTTTTGGTGTTAAATGATATCGGCGTAGGTATTTATCCGGAAACGGTTTATTACAATGGCGTTCCATCTAACTATTATACTACTAAAGTAAAAACCAGCCTTGCATTATTTGAAAGCAACGGAATTTATTCAAAAAGGCTTGCAGGTATGGCCGAAGTGCCCCAGGATGAAACATACTCCGGCGGTTTTACATCTTTATTTAATAAGCCATCCTACAGAAGCAGCATCCCTGCTATGACAGCAGCCACACGTGAAGCTACGCTGGACGCGTTAAAAGATTATTTACCTTTCTCAATATCAAACGAGCGGCCCTTGTATGCCGATGGCGGACCCCTTGAATCGTCGGTAACGCAAATTAAGGCGGGCAAATTTGACCAGGCATTTAAAATTTTGAACCCCTTAATTGATGGTGCCGACGCCAAACTGGCCAGCAAAGCGGCCTATAACCTGTCGGTAGTTTATGAAGCCCAGGGCGATATTGAAGAGGCCCTTAAAACCGCCAAATTATCCAACGAAAAACACCCGAACGATTATGCGAAAGCAATAATTGTGGATTTGATGAAGGAGTAGTTAGATATGCAGATAAACTGTGGATGTGCAGATTTCAAATTTCAAATGTGCAGATGAATTGCAATTTGTTTTTGTCTGAACTCGGATTAAGCAGATTTTTTGGATTTGATTTGCATGCGGTCTTCTTGGATTAGTAAATGTCTTTATCAATCCGGGGCGCAAAATCCAAGAAATCTGACAAATCTGTTTAATCCCAGTTCAGAAACATCTGCACATTTGAAATCTGAAATCTGCACATTTACAAATCCTTCTCCAGTATCTCGTAGTCAAAGCCATTTTTAGAAAACAGCTGCCCGGTATGTTTAAAATCAAACTTCAGATAAAAGGCGATTGCGGATATCCGTGCATTGCACCACAAGCGTTTACCGCCGTTTAGTACCGAAAAATCGGTAATGTAATTTAACAATAGCCTGCCTACGCCCATCCCTTGCATTGATTCGTCAACCGCAAACTTGCGGAACTGGAAATCATCAGCTTTTTGAAATAGCGATACCACACCAACAACTGCATTGTTGTTAAAAGCTGCAAAGTGGAAACCGTTATTATCCTCGTCCATTTCCATTTCATAAAGTTTTTGGGCAGGGTATAAAACGCGCTGCCGCAAACGCCAGGTAAGTTCGGGACGGATTTGTTCGATTGATATTTCGGATTTCGGATGTTCGATTTCGGAATTATTCATTTTTGATTGGCAATATAAATTTATCTGAGATGGTGCACAAACATTTGGATATTTGCTCCGTGATGATGCCTGTATAACTTGCAATTCGAAATTCAAAAATAAATCCGAAATCGAAAATCCCAATTCCGAAATCACAACGGAATATTCCCGTGTTTTTTCCTCGGGTTGTTTACTACTTTATTTTCCAGCATTTTAAAGGCGTGAATCAGTTTGATGCGCGTTTCGGCCGGTTCTATCACTTCGTCAATGAAACCACGTTCGGCGGCACGGTAAGGGTTGGCAAAGGTATCGGAGTATAGTTGCTCCTTTTCTTTCCATTTGGCTTCCTTGTCCTCGGCTGTGCTGATTTCCCGCTTAAAAATAATTTCGGCAGCGCCTTTGGCGCCCATCACGGCGATCTCGGCCGATGGCCAGGCATAGTTCATATCTGCGCCGATGTGTTTGGAGTTCATTACATCGTAGGCGCCTCCATAAGCTTTACGGGTAATTACGGTAACACGCGGAACGGTTGCCTCGCAAAAGGCGTAAAGCAGCTTGGCGCCGTTGGTGATAATGGCATTCCATTCCTGGTCGGTACCGGGTAAAAAGCCGGGTACATCTTCAAACACCAGCAACGGTATATTGAAGCTATCGCAAAAGCGTACAAAGCGCGCTGCTTTAGTCGAACTGTTAATATCCAGCACCCCGGCCAAAAACGCAGGCTGGTTGGCCACAATACCAATGCTGCGGCCGGCAAGGCGGGCAAAGCCAACAACAATATTTTCGGCAAAATCTTTATGGATCTCCAAAAATGAGCCTGTATCAATCACATGATCAATAACCTCCCGGATATCATAAGGAATTGATGCCACTTCGGGCAGCAGGGTATTTAATTCGGTGCGCAGTTCGTTCCCAATTTCGTAGGGCAAGGCAGGGGTTCTGTCCTCGCAATTTTGCGGCATATAACTCAACAGCTTTTTGATGTTTTGGATAGCCTCAATCTCGTTGGCACAGGCAAAATGCGTAACGCCCGATTTGGTAGCATGGGTTGTTGCGCCGCCTAATTCTTCGGACGTAACAATTTCATGGGTAACGGTTTTTACTACGTTTGGCCCTGTTACAAACATATAGGATGTGTTTTCTACCATCAATATAAAATCGGTAATGGCAGGGGAGTAAACGGCACCTCCGGCGCATGGGCCCATAATAGCCGAAATTTGTGGCACCACGCCGGATGCCATCGTGTTTTTATAAAATATATCGGCGTAGCCGCCCAACGAAACAACGCCCTCCTGGATGCGGGCGCCGCCTGAATCATTTAAGCCAACAACCGGTGCGCCATTTTTTATAGCCAGGTCCATGATCTTCACAATCTTCTCGGCATGTGTTTCGGACAGTGAGCCGCCAAAAACGGTAAAATCCTGCGAGAAAACATAAACCAACCGGCCATTTATAGTGCCATAACCGGTTACAACACCATCCCCCGGATATTTTTCTTTCTCCATCCCAAAATCGGTTGAGCGGTGCGAAACCAGCATCCCAATCTCCTGGAAAGAGCCCTCGTCCATTAAAAAATGGAGCCGTTCACGCGCTGTTAATTTTCCTTTTTTATGCTGACTTTCAATACGTACCGTGCCGCCGCCTTCAAACGCCTTCTGGCGTTTTTGCCTTAATACTCCAAGCTTTTTATCCACAATTCAGGTTGTTTGTAATATGCTAAAAATAGTAATTTAATTGTAAGATGTGTTTAAAACTGCTTTTGCATGCTTTTTGAGTACGTTTTTTCGTTATATTTGTAAAAATGAAGGTCAGGAAATTTAAAATACTGGTGGTTGCAATGTTTATGGGCGTCTTTATGTTAAAGATGGTCATATCGCTTGCCCCGGTATTTTTATATCTCGACAGCAAGGCAGTAAGCGCCGTAATTATGCAACTGGAACAGGAATCAAAAGCCGAAAAGGATACGTCAGACAAGGATACCTTTAAGGAAAAGAAGATTTTTGACGAATACGATTTGCATAGTATTGATTTCATTACGTTTATTGCAGAAACCAAGGTGCTGCACAACCAGGAGCATGCACTGTATATACAAACCTACCACCCGGTAGTACCAACTCCACCACCCAACGTTTAAATGATTAACCGGATATTTCTTTTATCCGGACTGTAACGCTTTACAATTCATTTAAATTTTCATTCAAATACATTTCTTATGTCAATTAAGCAAGGTGGGTTTGCCATGGGCAATCTTAACCTAAAAAAATACTTTTTGCCCAAAAACTTAAAACGCGATCTTCCGGCCAGCCTTGTTGTATTCCTGGTAGCCTTACCATTATGTCTTGGTATAGCTTTAGCATCGGGCGCACCTTTATTTGCTGGCGTGCTCACAGGTATTATCGGTGGTATAGTAGTGGGCTCGTTAAGTGGTTCGCAACTAAGTGTTGCTGGCCCGGCAGCTGGTTTAACCGTTATTGTGCTAAACGCCATAACCAGCCTTGGTACATACGAAACCTTTTTATTAGCGCTTGTACTGGCTGGCCTTTTCCAGATTTTGCTGGGGATTTTAAAGGCAGGAACTATAGCCAACTACTTTCCGTCGGCGGTAATTGAGGGGATGCTGGCCGCTATTGGCATCATCCTGATCATGAAACAGTTTCCGCATGCGGTAGGCTACGATGCCGATTTTGAAGGCGATGAAGGCTTTAACCAGGCCGATGAACACAATAGTTTTTCGGGGGTGCTGGGCGCGTTGAGTAAGATTAACTACGGCGCGGTAATTATCAGCGTAGTTTCTTTGGCTTTGATGATATATTGGCCAAGATTTAAAAAAATGGCTATGGTGCCTGCACCTTTATTGGTTGTATTGGCGGGTATTGGCTTAAGCCTGGCATTTAAAAATACCGATTTGGCGCTGCTTGATAAGCAATTTGTACACATACCTATTGTAAACAGCAGTACTGAGTTTTTTGCCCTTTTTAAAACGGCAGATTTTGGCAGCATTGGTAATAAACAGGTTTGGATAACCGCCTTTACAATTGCCGTGGTTGCCAGCCTTGAAACTTTGCTTAGTTTGGAAGCCGTTGATAAGATAGATCCGATTAAACGCATCTCGCCAACTAATCGCGAGCTTGTAGCCCAGGGTATAGGTAACATTACCAGCGGCCTTTTGGGCGGTTTGCCTATGACAGCTGTTATCGTTCGGTCGTCTGCCAACGTTAATTCGGGCGCGCGTACCAAAACAAGCGCCGTGGTTCACGGCTTGCTTTTATTAATATCACTGCTGTTTATCCCGGTATTAATCAATTTAATCCCGTTGTCCTGTTTGGCTGCTATCCTGCTTATGACTGGTTATAAGCTGGCGCGTATTGCCCTGTTTAAACACATGTGGCACCAGGGCCTAAGCCAGTTTATCCCGTTTGTGGTTACCATTGTGGCCGTTGTTTTAACCGACCTGTTAATAGGCGTGGGCATTGGTATGCTTGTAGGTATCTTTTACATACTGCGCACCAATTTACGTAACCCATATTTTTACCAGATCACTAAAAACGGCGATAAAAAGGTGATCAGGATTAAACTGGCCGAGGAGGTATCCTTTTTAAATAAAGCGGCCATTCAAATTACGCTTACCAGCCTGCCAAGCGGAACAGATGTGATCATCGACGGCTCCAACTCGCGTTACATAGATCCGGATGTGCTCGAGATCATCCACAATTACAAGCACAATGCCTATACCAAGGGCATCGTAGTGCAATTACTTGAAATAAAGGACAAGTACGATGTACCTCCTTTAAAAGAATTAATGTATAACCCTAATTAGTTTTGAGTATTGAGTTATCAGTTTTGAGTTATGGCACGTCGCCGTTAAACAGATTTAGCAATACCAGCAATTAACAATTAAAAAAGAAAAACATCATGGCACTTATAGAAAATAAAAAGAACGAAAAACCGGTAATTGATACCACTAATATAAAACTGGCCCAGGCCGATAGTTATAAAGCGCTTATTCGTGGCAACGCCGAATGGGTAGAAAGGAAGCTTAGTGAAGACAGCAACTTTTTCACCAACCTGGCTAAAGGCCAGTCGCCACAGGTATTGTGGATAGGCTGCTCAGACAGCCGCGTACCCGCTAACGAGGTTACCGGTACCAAGGCAGGCGAGGTATTTGTACACCGTAATATTGCCAACGTATGTGTACACTCGGATATGAACATGCTGAGTGTGTTGGATTATGCTGTTAACGTGCTTAAAGTAAAACACATAATAGTTGCCGGCCACTACGGTTGTGGCGGCGTGGCGGCTGCCATGAGCAATAAACAATTTGGTTTAATTGATAACTGGCTGCGCCACATTAAAGATGTGTACCGCCTGCACAGTTATGAGCTTGACCGCATTACCGACGAAACTCAAAGGCAAAACCGCCTGGTGGAACTGAATGTAAGTGAGCAGGTATATAACCTGTGCAAAACATCCATTATCCAAAATGCCTGGATGGAGCGCCACGACCTGGAAGTACACGGCTGGGTGATAGACCTGAGCACAGGTTTGGTGAAAGATATAAAAGTGAGCAGCAGTAGTCCGCATAATTTAGGTTATGTGTATGAGCTGGATAGCATTGAAGCTGTGGCTTCACACTAAATTTTTTGTTTGATTGAAATAGCCTCCCGTTGTTTGATTGGCATCTGGGGTTTATTACGTTTGATTAGCCCCGGCGCATGTAAATGGCCGGGGTTTTTTAGCCTCACCTAAATCCTCTCCAAAGGAGAGGACTTTTGAAATCAGATAACCTTCCAATTGATATCCCACAAAGTTGTCTCCTGGGGATAAACTTTAAAAATCGAGGTGAGAAGGAGTTGCTTTCCAACACGCAAATCAAAAGTCCTCCCCTTTGGAGAGGATTATTCGCAGTTTAATTTTTTTTGTGCTCATGAAAGCTTCGCTGTTTAGGTGAGGCTTTTGATTTTTTTATCCTATTTTTAACCGTTGCTTATAAACAACGGCTACCTATGCTAAGGCAATCAAAAGAAGAACGCACACTTAAACAAAATTTATTGCTGGCGTCGTCAACAGCTTTTGTATCGGGCGTTACCAACGTGGCTGGTATGGTTGCTTTTTTGGCCTTTACATCTAACATTACCGGCCATGTGGCCAACCTGGCCCAGCATATTGTTGAGCAAAACTTCAGGGAGATTATCGTATTTGTAATTTGGTTGCTGCTATTTTTCGCCGGCGCCTTTTTATCTAATTTTATTGTACGGTCGCTGGAGTATAAGAGCAGGTACAAAGCGCATTCTACACCAATAATTATCGAGATCGTCCTGTTATTATTCGTAGCTATTTACGGTCATAATTTTTATAAAGAAACTGACCTGGAGCGCGAAATAGTTATAGGCACTATCATCTTTTGCATGGGTTTGCAAAATAGCCTGGTGTCCACCATATCCGGCGGCCTCATCAAATCAACCCACTTAACAGGTTTATTTACCGATTTGGGGGGCGACGTATCTGAATGGGTACACCCCAACGTTGAGAAAACAAAAGTTATCCGTAATAAAATTATCGTTCGCCTAACCGTGCTTGGTTTTTATTTTATCGGGGCGATAGCCGGGGGATTTTTATTTAATCTGTACGACTTTGCGATTTTTTACTTCATTCCATTAATTTTGCTTACGATATTATATTATGATTTATCGCCCGTAGCGCTGCACAAAATAACCCGATTGTTTTGGGCCGATAAAAGCAGATCGATATAAAAACTACCAAACAATAATCTACGAAAAACTATGTGTGCCAAAAAATTATTACACGACACAAGCCATATTACTTACGAGAGCCTTTTAGAGGGTAACGAGCAATTTATTGCAGATACTTTGGCCGAAGACCCTGAATATTTTACAAAGCTGGCCAATGGCCAAACACCGCCGGTACTTTGGATAGGCTGCGCCGACAGCCGGGTACCTGCAAACCAGATAACCAACACATCGCCGGGCGAAATATTTGTACACCGTAACATTGCCAATATGGTGGTACACTCGGATATGAACATGTTATCGGTACTGGATTACGCGGTAAATGTGTTGAAAGTAAAACATGTTATTGTAACAGGCCACTACGGCTGTGGTGGGGTTATAGCCGCCATGAGCAATCATGAATTTGGTTTGATAGATAACTGGCTGCGCCACATTAAAGATGTTTACCGCCTGCACGCAGTGGAACTTGACGCGATTGAAAATGAGCAGGAGCGTACTAATCGCCTGGTTGAATTAAATGTGATTGAGAACGTTTATAACCTTTGCAAAACATCAATAGTGCAAAATGCCTGGAAACAGGGGCAGCCGCTGGCAGTACACGGCTGGGTGTACAGCATAGGCACCGGCAAAATTAAGGACATGAACGTAAGCACCAGTGATAACGCCAATTTGGGCGATGTGTTTAAGTTTGAGTAAACACCGGCACACGGCTTTTATAAAACAACTTTTTTTAGTACTATGTTAATCGAGTAATGACGGACAGTCCTTAGTCCTAAGTCGAAAAGAATAAATTTGACTTTTGACTCAAGACTAAGGACTTAACATTAGTCTACTTTACTCACCCTGCCCGATCCCATATATTTTGTTTCGCCGGTTGTGGCATTACCGGAGTATAAAACACTGCCCGAACCTGCTATGCGGGCCGACACAGTTTTATTGGCGATGATATTAACACTACCCGAGCCGGCAATCCTGGCTTCTACAGTTTCGGTTTTCAGTTCTTTACCGTTTACCTCGCCAGATCCTGCTATGTTTACATCCGCCATGCCGGTGCTTCCTTTAATATCGATAGAGCCAGATCCGCTTAAACGCAAATCAAGGGTTGATGACTTAACCGCAGTTTTAACATTGCCCGAACCGCTCAGCGCTACCCTGGCATTATCGCCGGTTAATACGCCATCTACAGTTGCATTGCCCGACCCGCTGTTGGCCAAATATTTTAACGTTTTGGCCGTAATATAAATATTGGCGCGTTTAATATTGTTGTGCTTGTTCCAATGGTCTTTAAATTCAACCTTTAGCACACCGTTTTCTACTTCGGTTTTAATATCGTTTACCACATCGGCATCTACATCAAGCTTAATGCTTTCTGTGCCATCAATTTTTATAAATACATTGAACGGGCCGCCGCAGGCGATACCTGTATAGCCCGATACATTTCGTGTAACCACTTGCGCTGATGCATTAACAGCTATGAAAGCGGTAAGCAGCAATGCCATCCCAGAGAAGATAAGTTTTTTCATGATCATCCTTTTTGTTTATAAGACGCACTGGCAGGCTAAAACGTTGCATACAAAAACTGATGTCGTTTCGAACGAGTTGGGGTAGGCTTTGAGTGTTGGCGGGAGTAGAAACCTTATACGCCCTGCACTCGAGAGGCTTATCGTGATGCAAATTGTCTAAGATTTCTCACTCGTACCTCGTTTCGAAATGACAATCTTCTAAACCACTCACCACTCACCACTCACCACTCACCACTCACCACTCACCACTCACCACTCACCAACTACTGCTTTTCCTTAACGTTGCTTCCGTTCCTTATTTCATCGCTGGCAACTTTTACCAGTTTATCTCCGGGTTTAAGATCCCCGAATATCTCCATCATATCACCCGATGTAAGGCCTTTTTTTACATCAACCCATTGGGCTTTATTGTTTACCACTTTAATTACAAAAACCTTCTCGGTTGATGTTGCTACCGCCGTTTTGGCTACCACAAAAGTGCTGTCGCCGTCGGGCAGGGGGACGTTAACTTCTGCAAACATATGCGGTAGTAGCTTTTTGCTTTTATTGTAAACATCCATTTCCAAACGCTCGGCCCTTAGTTTTTCGTCAAGCGCGCCGGCCATACGTTTTACCTGGGCTGTGAATTTTTCATTGGGCAAAGCTTTTATGGTAAAATTTACTTCGCTTTTATTGCTTAATGATCCGGTGTAATTTTCGGGTACCGATACCACTAAACGGAGCCTGTTTTGATCCTGCAAAGTAAACAACGGCTCAGATCCTTTACCACCGGGGCCTACATAAGCGCCCAGGTTTACATTGCGACTGGTGATAACACCATCAAACGGAGCCCTTATCTCGAGGTAAGCCAGGTTCGCCGATACTTCTTTCAATGCAGATTTGGCAGCTTCCACATTAGCCATATCCGCGTTCTTTTTAGCTTCGGCCTGTTCCAGGTCGTTAAGCGAAATAGTTCCGGGCGTTTTGCTGGTGCTTACCAACCTGTCATAAGTTGCTTTGCTGGCATAATAAACAGCCTCATATTGTTTAATGCGCGATTGCGCACCTGCCAGCTGCGAGTTTATTTCGGGTGCCTCTAACACTACCAGTAACTGGCCTGCATGTACTTCAGATCCTATATCAACTAAAAGTTTTTTAACGTAGCTGTTAACTTTTGCATAAAGGTCAACCTGCTGGTAAGGGATAAGTTCGCCGGGAATATTAATGCTGCTGCTTAATTTGCCTTTTGCAACCGTCACCAGCTCAACAGTTGGTGTTTCGGCCGCTGCCTGCGTTTGCTCTTCAGCTTGTTGATCCTGTTTTTCCTTATCATCAGAGTGGCATGCACTTAATGAGCTTAAAGCGATGGCAAAAGCGGCAAGGATAAGTATCGGTTTATTTTTAAATTTATTCATGATGGTGTAAAGGGACATAAAATTTACTTTCTTTATCTTCTGGGTCTAATGAAACGGATTGGGTTGTGGCATCGGCTTGTACCCACGCAAAAACCAGCGGCAATACCAGCAAAGCTGCAAAGGTTGAGGCTATAAGCCCGCCAATAACGGCACGGCCTAATGGCGATGTTTGGTCGCCGCCTTCGCCCAGGCCCGATGCCATGGGCACCATACCTACAATCATGGCCAAACTGGTCATTAAAATAGGGCGTAAACGAAGTGCAACCGCCTCGCGGGCCGATTTTAACGCATCGCCATTATGTCTGCGCAATTCTTCGGCATTGGTTATCAGCAATACCGCGTTGGAGATGGACACACCTACCGACATGATCATACCCATGTACGATTGCAGGTTGAGCGTTGATCCCATTATTTTTACCAAAAACAACGATCCAAATAATACGGCGGGAACGGTAGATAATACCACTAACGACATTTTAAACGACTGAAAGTTAGCAGCCAGCATCAGGAATATTACCAGGATGGCCACTATCAATCCCGATTGCAGGCTATCTAATGTAGCTGTTAGCGTTTGGCTCATGCCGCGCATTTCGATAGTTAAACCGCGGGGCGGTTTTCCCAAAGCGTCAATTGCTTTTTGTACATCGGTGGTTGCAGTACCCAGGTCTTTATTGTATAAATTGGCCGTTACCGATAGGGTAGGGATAGCGCCAATATTGTCGTTTTCGCCATTGGTGATACCCGTTTTAATGTCGGCAACATCGCCCAGCACGGGGCGGGCCTGGTTGGCCAGTATTGGTATCTCGCGTACATCGTTCAGGCTGCTCATCTGGTACTCAGGTACCTGCACCTGTACAAGGTAGCTTAGCCCTGCCTTTTCATCAATCCAGTTGTTTTTTTCGGTAAACCTTGATGATGAGGTAGAGGCTACTAACGAACGGGAGATGTCGTTTAGTCCCACACCCAATTGAGCCGCCCGTTGCCTGTCTATATTGATATCGATAGTGGGGTAATTAAATGATTGCCCTATTTGTGCATCGCGCAGGTATTTGATATCCTTTAGTTTATCTAAAATTTTAAAGGCATACTCCTGGTTTTGCTTTTTGTTTTTACCGGATAAGGCTATCTCAATAGGCGTAGGCGAGCCCTGGCTCAAAATTTTATCAGTAAGTTCTATCGGTTCGAAAGATAGTCTTACCCCCGGTATTTGTTTGGCAACCTGGTATCTTATTTTTTCTTTCAAATCATCAAGGTTTACTTTGTAATCCTCGGTTAAACTTATCTGCATAACTGCCTCCTGCGGGCCGGCCATAAACAGGTATATCGGGTTGGTTGAAAACGACGATGGGTGCGAGCCAACAAATGTGGAGGTGATGGCAATGTGGTTTTTGCCCACAATTTCGCCCAATATATGTTGTGCTTTAACCGCAATAAGCTCGGTACGTTCAAGCCTGGTACCATCCGGTGCACGCAAACGCACCTGGAATGTGCCGGAGTTTACTTTGGGCAATACATCGCGCCCAATGATGTTAAATAGTAAAAAAGCCAAAGCAAACGCACCCAATACATATACCGTTACAATAAGCTTGCGGGCTGGCAGCATCCTATCCATCAGGCGCATAAAGCTTTCCCTGAACTTGTCAAACCGGGTAGCTTCTTCGCCATGGTGTTCCAGGGCAAGCTTCATCGCTTTTTCCTTTTGCTCCCATGGTTCGCCTTCATCTTCTAACGCGAAACCGTCGGGGTGGCTATGGTCTTCGTGCTTGTTCACCATAATCCAGTTGGCCATGATGGGTACAAAGGTTTGGGCCAAAAAGTAAGAAATGATCATGGAGAAACCTATGGCTAATGCCAGGGGTAGAAACAATGCGCCGGGAATCCCCGTCATGGTAAAGGCTGGGGCAAAAACCGCCAGGATACAAAACAGGATCAATAATTTGGGGAAGGCTATCTCTTTACAGGCATCCCAGATGGCCAATGCCTTGGGCTTGCCCATATCAAAGTGCTGGTGAATATTCTCGATAGTCACCGTTGATTCATCCACCAGGATCCCGATAGCCAGCGAAAGCCCGCTCAGCGTCATGATATTGATGGTTTGATGGAACAGCGACAGAAAAAATATTGCCGAAATGATGCAGGTTGGGATGGTTAATATTACAATTAACGCCCCGCGCCTGTCGCCCAGGAACAGCAATACCATTAAGCCGGTAAGCACCGCGCCAATAGCGCCTTCCTCGGCCAAACTTTTAACCGCGTTTATAACATATATCGATTGATCGAATACAAAAGATAGCTTTACATCCGGTGGTACCAAAGCCTGGAACCTTGGCAATGCCTTCTTCAAATTCTGCACTACCTCCCAGGTTGATGCCGTGGCCGATTTGGTAATAGGCAGGTAAACTGACCGCTTGCCGTTGATAAGCGCGTATCCGTTGGTAATATCAGCCCCGTCCTCAATGGTCGCCACATCGCGCATAAATACGGTTTGAATGCCGTTTTTATACAGCGGGATATCCCCAAAATCCTTCACGTTTTTAATGGTGGTATTTGATGGCGCCAGGTAATTATAATCGCCTATGCGCACGTTACCCGCTGGGGTATTCTGGTTGTTTTCGCGCAGGGCGGCAACAATCTGGTCGGGTGTTAAATTGTGGGCCCTTAACGCATTCGGATCTATCTTAATCAATACGGTACGCTGGTTACCGCCAAACGGGGCAGGTGCAACCAAACCAGGAATTGAGGTAAACGACGAGCGGATATAAACCGAAGCATAATCAAGCAACTCATTATTGGTACGGGTGGCGCTGCTTAATACCAGCTGGCCAACCGGCAGGGTAGAAGCATCGAACCTGAGGATAAACGGCGGCTGTGATCCCTGGGGAAACGCCGATTGGGCCCTGTTGGTATAACTCGTGACCTCCGCTGCGGCCTGTGCCATATTGGTACCCTCGTAAAAAGTAACTTTTATTAGTGTTAAGCCCTGTATGTTTTTTGTTTCGATACTCTTTACGCCCGATACAAATAGTAGTAAGTTAACATATTGCTTACCAAAGTAAGCCTCCATTTGGTTTGGGGTAAAACCACCGTATGGGTGAGATACATAGATAACCGGCAGGTTCAAATCCGGAAAAATGTCGATCTTGATGGTACGTACCGCATTTATCCCGAAAAAAAACAACCCGGCTACTATCACCAATATGGTAATTGGTTTTTGGAGCGCCCCTTTTATCATTCCCATTATTTATATAATATATCTTTAAAAATTATTAATGAATAATCCAAAATCGCCGGTAGCGGCTGCTTTGTAAAGCAATGCCTGCCAAACGTTGTTAGATGCTATGTACTTGTCAACTTCGGCACGGTTTAGCGTGTAAAGCGCCTGTGTAAAATCAACAATGTTAGATAGTCCGTTTTTATACAGGGCATATTTTTGGGTATAGGCATCGCTGGCTGCTTTTACTTCAACGGGTACTTCGTTGTAGTTTTTAAGCGCGTTACTGATGCGGGTTTCGGCCAATGACTGCTGGGCCTGTAGCTGCTGGGCTACCAGGTCATAATCGTTTTTGTATTGTGCCGATGTGAATTTTTGCGATTGCACCTGGTAATGAGTCCTGAAAATGGTGGTGAAATTCCATACCATAGCTACGCCAAACAGGTAATTATACCGGGTAGGATCGGCACCTGCGCCGTAACTGCTGCTGTAGCTGCTTTGGTTGGTGCCATAATCGGAGTTAAAGCCCGAGCCGCGGCCCTGGTAAACACCAAACAGGCTAAAAGTGGGCAGGGCAAACGTTTTAAGGTATTTGGCCTGCTCATCGCTCACGCCTATCCGGTTTTGGAAATAGCGTAAAGTAGGATGATCTGTAACGGCAACGGCGCTTTGCGTGGCCAGGGTTGTTGGCGTTTTGGTAATAAAGGCGCTATCCAGTTCAAATTCCTGTGGTGGGATACCCAGGTAAACGGATAGCTGGTTGCTTTGGTCCTGTACCGTTTGCCGGGTATTGGTTAAAGCTATGCGGGCGTTTGACACTTCTGCATTGGCCAACGATGAATCAACACCGGCATTAAGTCCGTTTTTTACACGGGCGGTAACCACTTTTTGCAGTTCGATTGCGCGGTTAAGATTATCCTGCTGCGCTTTTTGCAGTTGCTGTGCGGCCAATAAGTTAAGATAGGTACTTGCAACGCGTACCTGGTGCTGAAAAGTTTCCTGGCTAAGGTCGGCTTGTTCGCGGTTGACCACCTGGCTTTGCACCTTAACTTTTTCTTTTGCTTTGCCAAAGCTGAAAAAATCCCAGCTTACGTTACTTAAATAAAGTGACCCAAATGCCGAATTCCAGTTTTGCTTAGGTAGTGCAGGGCCCGATGATGCCGCCGAAAGACCATGATAGCCATATAGCGGGCCGTTTTGGCCATTGGCGGTTCCGTAGTCTTGTTGTGCCGAGATGCTTACATCTGGTAAATATTCTGTACGTGTTTCTTTTAAATATGCCCTGGCAGCGTTTAACTGGTTAGCTTTCGACTTGATGGTACCGTAATTAGCGAGCGCCATTTGTTCAGCATCTTTAATATTGAGGACCTTTTGCTGAGCCTGAGCCTGGATGACATAAAAAACACCTAAAAACAGAAGTAATTGTTTTGAAGGTATCTGTAACATTGTAGTGTAATTTGTACACGGCAAATGTAGATTTATCATATATATTAGAAAAATGAATTAATTTTGTCATAATCATTAGAAAAACTAATATATGAATATTGCGCTCCATCATTTCCGTTTGGTTGATACAATTTCTAAAGAAGGATCGCTTACAAAAGCAGCCGCAACTTTGCACTTAACACAGTCGGCGCTGAGCCATCAATTGAAAGAATTGGAGCGCGAAATGGACATTGAAGTTTTTCACCGGCAGGGTAAAAAACTCCATCTTAGCGAGCAGGGATACCGCTTCCTGCGGAGTGCCGAAAAGATTCTGGCCGAGCTGAATTCGCTGGAGGAAGACATCCAGAATTACAAGAACGGCAAGACCGGAAAACTCACCATCAGTATGCAATGTTACACGGCATACCACTGGTTGCCGGGCATCATCAAATATTACAAAAACCGCTGGCCTGATATCAATATCCACATTTTATCGGATGCAACACGCCGTCCGCTGGAGTATTTAATGCGCGGCGAACTGGATATTGGCATAGTGCGTACGCAGATGATAAACACCAAAATTGTGTATGAGCCTATCTTTGAAGACCAGCTTGTGGCAGTAATTTGTACCGATCATCCGCTGGCAAAAAAGGACATTATCAGCGTATCTGACTTCCAGGACGAGGAACTCATTTTACCGTTGTATGATCCATCATACCAGGATACGCCGGTGATTGAAGCCCTCATCCAGGCGCAGCAGGTAAAGCCCAAAACGCTGCACCGCATTCACTATACCGATGCCACTATCGAGATGGTAAACGCAGGCCTTGGCATCAGCGTTATGGCCGACTGGATTGTGAAACCATACCTCAATGGTCGCAACATTGTGACAAAACCCTTGCATCATACCATCGCCCAACGCACCTGGTACGCCGCTACTATCAAACAAACTCCGGCCATCCAGAATTTCTTGGAATGTTTAAAAATGCATTTTTCTATTAACGGATTGATAGGTCAACCGGCCGAAGAAGCGTTGGCGGTAATGGCCGAAGTGGTATAACATATTTTTTACTATATGTACCAAGCTTGCGAAGTCCCAAAAACCTCGCATTTTTTTTGACACATATCAGGCTACACAATATCTGCAGGCGTGTAACTTTAATACCCCGCATGAAAGTAATTTTTTAAACGGCGAAACAGTAAACAGCCCCGCAGCCAGTTTTGTGGTTGGGCTGATGTTTGCCTATATACATAATTTGTAGCGGGTAGGAAGGGCAATAGCTGGAACATGGTTTTAACTTCCCGCATGACCAGTCTGTACTCCCGGGCTGCTTAGGTTGATGAGATTTTAACTTCACTTTTTTTAAAGCCCTGCCGCTAATCAATGGGGACTTAGCTGCAACTCAGGATTTTTTACTTTCAATTTCCTGGTAAATGCTGGTCAGTACATCATCCGGTAGTTTATCGCCCGATACCTGGCGCCAGTTGCCGGCATGCTCAATTTGGGCAATTATCCGGCCATCATAAGCGATGGTAAATTGGTTGTTTTGCGGGATTACCTCAAGGCCGTTCATACCGCCGTTAAAGTAAACCTGCACATAAAAACTGTTATTGGTAATCATAGCTCATCATGGGTTAATGCCACCGTCATAGGATACCTGTTGGTTAAGCCCGAGGCCTTCAAGCGCCAGGCCAATGTTAATGAGCAGGCCCGGATCTACGTGATGGTCATCGCCGGGGCGCCACACGCCCGATTTGTGTACAATAAAGAATCCCGATCCGTTGGGATGACGGATGCGAAAACCATGCTGGTTGTTCAATTGCTCGGGCTTTGCATCAAGTATCAGCAAAGCGCCGGTAAGCGGGTCTTTCACTTCTATTCGCATAAGCTTTAAAATTGAGGTTACAAATTAGCCGGCCGGCTTTTCGCTGCCATGCCCCCTGTTCTTCAATTCGGCCGCCACGCTGCTTTCATTGGCCGATTCATTTGCAGCTTTACGGCGGATACGTTCGGGCCTGTCGGCGGCTGCCGGGACATCCTCCCTGGTTTTTTGCTTTTTGTTTTCCATGGTGCCACCCCGGCGCGAAATGTAACCGCCGGTTAAAAAAACAACATTGCTGATTGGCGAATGTTTATAAAAATTAAACAAAATAGAGCTCCTTGCTATTGACCTACTGTGTGTACATATCTTTTCAATAAAATAAAAAGTCATTTCGATAGAGCAAGGGAGGGCAAAGAGCGGGAGCGCGAAAGAGAAATCTTTTACTCCCTGCATTCTGATGGTTTGTCGCGATGCAAAGCGTAAAAGATTTTTCGCTAGGCTCGAGGGATAGTTCCTCCTCACCCCAATGCTCAAACCAACCTCGGATTCGTTCGATATGATATTCAGTTTATTTAATGGTAAAATCTAAAAAATGTGTACACAGTAGGTTATTGACAGGTGAAAGTAAACCAGTCTCCATAACACAGGCATTTAGCAAATTTACTGTTGGTACAAGGGATAATCTCGTTACCATTATTGAGTAAAAACCCATATTTTGGTACCATCCAAATTTTATAACAATAAGCAGGCCTTCAACAAAGTATGAATAAAAGATTTACCGGTTTTTTATGGCTTTTAATTCATACTCTTTTTTCCATTAATACCCATGCGCAGGCGCCGGCAAAAAGCGGTCCTGTATTTCAAATTTATGCGGATAGCTTGCCGGCCGTACCCTCAACAGCGTTAAGCAAGGTTGCGGCAGTTGGTAACAGCCTGCTTAAAGTAAATGCAACGTCGCCTGTATTGCCACCCAATATTAAATACCAAAGTCCGCAGGTTTGCATTACCAATACAGTCATTACATCGTTAGCACCTGTCAACACAGGCGGCGCGGTACCGGCGGCAATATACGGTGAGGTAAGCACATTTGCCGGCGGGCGGGCCCCGGTTACCTACGATTCGCAGGGAACAGACGCGGGCTTTAACCTGCCTTCGGGTATTGGTGCCGATGCTGTGGGCAACATTTACGTTTCGGATTTTGGCAGCGGCGCCATCCGGAAAATCTCGCCTGCGGCCAATGTGAACACCATTGCCAACACCAATTCGCCATCGGGGCTGGCGCTTGATAACCAGGGCAATATTTATGTTACCGATTTTTACATCAACAAAATCCTTAAAATCACCCCTACCGGGGTGTCGTCGGTTTTTGCGGGTAGCGGCGCAATCGGCAGTACTGATGGTACAGGCAATGCAGCTTCATTTAACGCGCCGGGTGGCATAGCTATTGATGTTTCGGGCAATATTTACGTGGCCGATCAGCAAAATAACAGCATCCGCATGATTAGCTCTGCAGGTGTAGTTAAAACAATTGCCGGTACCGGTGCAGCAGGTGCCAATAATGCTACTACGGGCCTGGCTGCCACGTTTAACAACCCCGATGGGCTTGCAATTGATAAGCAGGGCAATATTTACGTTGCCGATACCAAAAACAATATGATCAGAAAAATTGCGACTGACGGCTCGGTCACAACCTTTGCGGGCAGTGGGGCAAATGGCAAAAGCGATGGCTTAAAAACCGCGGCCTCCTTTAACTATCCCACCGGGCTGGCAATTGACGCATTGGGTAATTTGTTTGTAGCCGATTATAAAAACCATGCTATCAGGAAAATTACACCCGATGGCCAGGTAACAACCGTTGCCGGCGACGGCAGCGCCGGTAGTGCAAACGGCATTGGCGCTGCTGCAACTTTTAATTACCCCATAGGGCTGGCTTTTGACAGCAGCGGTAATTTATTTATAACCGATTTTGGCAATTACCTGGTAAGAAAAATAAACTTAACCGGCTATACTATTGATAAGCCGCTGCCATCCGGATTGGCATTTGACCCTAAAACCGGTATTATTAGCGGCACGCCAACGGCCGCAACCCCGGCAACCGATTATACCATTACGGCGTATAACGCGGGTGGCAACAGCAGTACAACTATAAATATCCAGGTAAGCGACGTGCCGCTTAAGCCATCAATTATTACCTTTAATTCGTTGCCGCCTGCGGTTAAAAACGTTATAAAACCTAATGTCAGCAGTACCAACCCCGAAACGCCTATTGTTTTAACAAGTAGCGACCCCGCGGTGGCTATAATTACTGCTGATGGCAATATACTGCTAACCGGCGTGGGTTATACAACAATAACGGCTACCCAGGCCAGTAATGCCAATTACAGTGCAGCCGCCCCTGTATCGCGGCAACTTATCGTATACCAGCAGGGGATTATAACTTTCGCCGCCCTGCCGGTTAAGCACCTCAACGATGCCGATTTTGCTCCCGGCGCCAAAAGCAATGTTACAGCCTTCCCCATAACGTATAGCAGCAGCAATCCGCAGGTAGCAACCATTATTAATGGGCTCATTCATGTTACCGGGATAGGCACCACCACTATTACAGCATCGCAGGCAGGCGATATTTTGAACCTTGCCGCAACGCCGGTTACGCAGGAGTTAACCGTTAGCCCGATGCTGGCATTCGGTGTTTTATCTCCAAAAATAGCCTGCGACAATGATTTTGATCCTGGTGCCACCAGCTTAAAACCGATAAGCTACACCAGCAGTAACCCGGCTGTGGCAACCATTGTAAATGGCCAGGTTCATTTGGTTGCCGCAGGCACATCAACCATAACTGCCAGCAGTAACGGCGAGGTACTTACCCGGGTTTTAACAGTTAATACCGTGGTGCAGCCCGCTATATCTATAAGTTCAGATCTGCATAATCCTAATTGCAGTGGTACGGCTATTTTATTTACGGCAAGCCCCACCAATGCAGGTACAAGCCCTGTTTACGCCTGGCAGGTAAATGGTAGTGCTGCCGGTACCAATAGCCCCACATTTTCAAGCAGCACCCTGGCCGACGGCGATGTTGTTACCTGTACACTCACCAATAACAGTACCTGTGCCGGGCCGGTGTCGGCCCAATCAAATGCCATCAGTGTAAATGTAATAACGCCAATTACACTATCGGTAACCATTGCTGCATCTGCCGATGGGGTACGTGCAGGTACCGCCATTACATTTACCGCAAACGCGCAGCCCAGCACCGCCATTACCGCCTACCAGTGGCAGGTGAACGGCGTCAATGTTGGCTTTAATGAAGGCACATTTACCGGCAACACTTTTAACAATGGCGATGTGGTTACCTGTACCGTTGCAACAGCTAATGCCTGCTCGCCGCCTGTTACCAGTAATTTATTGGTTGTTAATATTTTGCCGCCTGTTGTTATAACTGTTGTCAACGCATTTAGTCCCAATGGCGATGGCGTTAACGATACATGGAATATTCCCAACCTTTCCTTTTTCCCTGATTGCGTGGTGAGTGTGTTTAACAGGTACGGGCTTAAGGTGATGCAATCAACCGGTTATACCAAAGCCTGGGATGGCAGGTACGGCGGCAAAACATTACCTGCCGGGGTATATTATTACATCATCGATACCAAAGATAGCAGCAGGGCCAGGCTATCCGGTAATGTTACTATTTTAAGATAAATTACATTTTTGGGCGTTTCCACCACCGGTAGAAGTGGTGGCCGTGCTATCTGCTCATACTGCACGCCCGGTGCTACGCCCACAACCGGCCTTAGGCGCAGGCCGGTATCCGCGGCTATCACTAACGCGAACCTGCTGGTAATTGTGGGCCGGCAGCTATTACCGTGTAAACGGCCTTCGGCTCGAATGCCTGATCCTTAATATTCGTATTTCTTTTGGCAGTACCCGGTATGAAATTCTGTAACTGTCAACTTCAAACGCGTGATTACTTATAAATTTTAGAGATTGGGATTCGGGATTACAATTGTTTCGTGACTTGCTTGTGAGTTTGCAGCTGACAGGTATCTAACATTTCCCCAATAAACCGATGAACTAATGAACCAATAAACTAATATCAAAGCGCTTTTCTCCTGTTTTTAAAAAGATGCTCCACATCATCATGGCTAACAAAATTCCCGGCTTCAATTGCAGCGTCGGCCTGTTCAATCTCGGTATTGTATTCATCAATAAATGCGCTGTTCAGCTCATCCGCACTTTTGTGAACATTGGTCTGGTAGTTATAACGCAGGCTATCCAAAAAAGCCAATAGTACTTTCTCTTCCTGCTCGTTTTTCGTATTTACCAATACGTTCATTAACCAAATTTAACCAAATATTTTTATAAAAACCAAAACTATAAGGCCGGCTATCCAATAGGATAGTAAATCCAAAGAAAGAGTTCCGGTTTGTACAATTTTGCTACCATCAGTAACAATAGATTTGTGTCAAATATTGTTGTTATGTTTAAAATCACTCTAATTATTACCGCAGCGTTGTCATCGGTGTTTTATACCGGCAATGCCCAGCAAAAAAGTAAAAACCCAGACCTGGCCGAAGCAAAAAAAGCGATAGCCGAAAGTAACCGCGTTTATTTCCAGGCTTTTGTTAAAAACGATCCGGCTATATTTATCAACCGGTATGCAAAAGATTGCTGGATAATGCCGCCAAACGCCCCGGCCATGCAGGGGGCCGATGCACCGCTTAAGTTTTTTAAAATAGCTTATGACAAAATAGGACTGCGGAACGGAAAATTTATTACCCTTGATGTATTTGGCGATGGTGCGCATTATGTAACCGAAGTAGGGCTTTGGAAATCGTATGATGCCAATAACAAATTGTTTGACGAAGGCAAATTCCTGGTATTGTGGAAAAAGACACCCGCAGGCTGGAAGATGTTTCGCGATTCGTTCAGCAGCAACCGTCACAAATAATGCAACAAATTAGGGTTGATATAACAGAAGAACCGTAAATTCACATTAGTAAACTTTCAAAATAATTGGAGTGAATGTTCGATTCTGAATTTATCTATCTCGAAGTTAAAGTCTCCCCTACCCGGGGACATATAGAGGGGGCTCATTATGGAATTTAAACACTTTTTTCCATCGGATATTTTAAAGCCTTATGTGAGGCATTACTATATTTTTGAATCAGATTCGGACTCGAAATTTGAGGATACCGTATTTCCGAGCGGCGATATGGAAGTTATCTTTAACCTGGGTAGTGGTACCTGGGAATCGTCGGTTGATCATAAATTTCTGAAAACACCACCCATTGAGCTATGGGGACAAATTACCAAACCCCTGGCCATCCGCTCGAAGGGCCGGCATACCATGCTGGGCATTAAGTTTTTTACGCATTCGGCGGCCTATTTCTTTAATGACGAAATGGGGGCCTTTAACGACAGGATAACTGATTTTGCTGATGTTATCGGCAATCCCGCAAAAGTACTGCATGCCCGGTTGCTGGAAACAACTGACCAGCTAAAAAGAATAACACTAATAGAAAACTTCCTGGTAAAACGACTCATGGACGGCGAAAAAAGAGCACCAGGGATTGACAGGGTGGCCCATATTTTATCAAGCATAAAAAAAGAACCCGCCGAAAATAACCTGGGCAATATTGCCTCAAAATATGGTATTACGCCGCGTTATCTGCACAAGTTAATTTACCGGCATACCGGTTTGTCGCCATCGTCATTCAACAAAATCATCCGGTTTCAATATAGCCTTAAGCTTATCACCAAAAACGAGCAGCCTTTTACCGCTATCGCTTATGATAGCGGCTATTTTGACCAGTCGCATTTTATCCGCGATTTTAAATCTTTTACAGGCTTTACACCCTCGGCCTACCTGCAAAATATAACCCCGGTAAACCAGCTTTTACAACAATAATTTAAACCGTTCCGGTTTGTACAATTTCGGCATTTGCAGCCGCTATATCTTTGTTTCAACAATTAAAACAAAGGTATAACATGAATAATTTCGAAACATTTTCGCAACTGCACCAAAACCCAACCCCGCTTATTTTAGGAAACATTTGGGATGTAAAGAGTGCACAAATTTTTGAGGCCAATGGCTACCAGGCCATTGGTGTTTCCAGCCAGGCACTGTCAAATGCAATGGGTTACCAGGATGGCGAGAACCTGCCCTTTGAGGTGCTGCTGCAACTGGCCAAGCGGGTTGTCGAGGTAGTTAATATCCCCTTTTCGGTAGATATGGAAGGCGGTTACAGCCGCACTATTGAGGGTATTATTGCCAACATAGATAAACTGCACGATGCAGGCGTGGTTGGCATAAACCTGGAGGATACCATCGCCGGTGCCAGCCGGTACCTGCTGCCTGTTGATGAATTTCAAAAAACGCTGTCGGCAGTGGCAAACCACATCAGCAGGAATAACTTAAAGTTGTTTTTAAACATCCGCACAGATGGTTTCCTGCTGGGCCTGCCATCGGCGCTATCCGAAACACTTATACGCGTTAAAAATTATGAAAACGCGGGAGCCAGCGGCGTTTTTGTGCCCTGCATTACCAATAGCGACGATATTAAGGCGGTTGTGAATGCCACAGGTTTGCCCGTTAACGTCATGTGCATGCCTGCACTGCCCGATTTTGAAGCGTTGGCCTCGCTGGGTGTAAAACGCGTTAGCATGGGGCCGTTTCTTTTTAATAAGGCCTATGATAACGTTGGCAGGCTTGCAGCCGCAGTCATCAGCGATAAAAACTTTTTGTCGATTCTTTAACAATTTCAATTCACCCATAAATTTAATAAACCATGAACTTACCAAAAAGGGCCGAAGATGCCCACGCAACACTGGCCGCCGCTTTTAACACAGGCGATGTAGCCACCGTAATGAGTATGTACGATGTAACCGGCATTATTGTACCCGAACCCAACAAGCCGGTATCGGGCAGGCAACAGTTTGAAGATTCGATAAAAGCCATTTTATCCATCAAAGGAAAAATGGGGATTAAAACGGTGTATTGCCTTCAAACAGGAAGTATCGCCCTTGGCCGCTCGGAGTGGAGCATTACTGATGGCGACGAAGTGAAAGTGGCTGCCAAAGGTATCGAAGTAATGCAGCAGCAAACCGATGGTACCTGGAAAATAATCATCGACCAGGCCTTTGGCGCCGAAGCTGACCTGGTAGCTTAAAACAGTTGTGTAGCATGCTTTAACCGGCCCTGTCTCCTAACGGAGCAGGGCCGGTTAATTTTATAGATACAAGGTGTTTATGAACTGTTAAAGCCGGTTTTTCAGCGCTGATAAGTCGCATTGCAGGTTTTTGTCCCAGTTGCCGGTTGAGGCAGCGGCATCATAGGTAGATTGCATAAATTCAAGCAAAGTAGCTTCGGGATTTGCCGATCGTTGCACTGATTCGTAGGTGAGCAGGAATTCGCCCATTTCGGTGCTGTAAAATGCCTCGGGTGGTGCTACCTGCTGTGTGCCAAAGTCATCCGGGGTAGGGTAACAATATGAATAGAATGTAGGGTGCGGAAATGCATCCGAACCTGCCCAAAAACCGCATGAACTTACTTCGTGCGAATAAGCCTCCTGCATTACGGCTTTGGGCATATTAGGCATAGCGCCCTGGTGCAGGGGCGCTGGCCTGCCCGAAAAACGGGTAACAGCCAAATCAAAACCACCCCAGAAAAAGTGTACCGGGCTGTTCTTGCCCTGGAACCCGGCCCTGAAATCGGTAAATACATTGTGTATGCGTACCAACGCCTGCCAAAAGTTGTGCATTACAGCGGCATCATAGCCGCAGGGAGCATGGTTTTGGGCAAAAGGTATGGCCGGGTCAACCTCGTTGGGTACCGCGTAAATGGTTACATCCACGCCGGCTTGTTGCAGGGTACTTATCAAACCAGTATAAAATTCGGCTACCGTTTTACCGCCTATGGCAAAATCAAGCTTTGCCCCTTCGCTGGTAGTTATCTGTACCTGGTGACTGATGAAATCCATATCAATCTGGAAAACACCGCCTGCATATGGCATGCCGCCGGTAGTTAACCCCGTAGGGCTCACATACAAAGTAACCTGCCACGAATGATTGATCCAGGGCATTTGCTGCAGCCTTATTTTGCCAACTACCTGGGTGTACATGTGTGCAGTGGCAATAGTTTCTTTCAGATCGTGATAATCTAAAACGGGCCAGTTAGGGGTGGAGTGATTGTTCATTTGCTACAGGTTTTTTAAGGAACAATGAGGTAGGGTTTATGTTTTTGACGGTAGTTGATCTGTAACGGCCTGTATTTATATTCAAAAAACGGAAATACTACCCAAATAATAAAGTTAAAGAGTTATAATGCAACAGCTTGCTGCTGTTTTGCGTACTAAGGTACAGCATTGATAATTACCCCAACCTTGCTTCAAAAAGATCAGATTTAGCCTGTTTTAACAAGTATAAAATGAATGTCAATACGGTATTTTCTTTTAATGAAGATCAATTCAACCAACTTTTCCCGTTTTATATTCTCATTAACCAGGACCTTACCATACAATCATGCGGTAACAGTTTAAAAAAGATTTTTGAACAGCCTCCCCAGCGCTTATTTTATGATCACTTTAGCTTAAAACGTCCTGCCAATGTGCCGCCAACATTTGTATCGTTGCGAGGGGTTTGCAAGCAACTGGTAATAGTTGAGGTTAATAACGCATTTAATGATATATTGAGAGGGCAATTTGAACTTCTGCAAAACTCAAACCAGTTACTTTTTATCGGTTCGCCCTGGTTTGATAACATGACAGAAGTAAAACAGCACAAGCTTACCCTGCACGATTTTGCCTTTCACGACCCGTTAATTGACCTTTTGCATGTGCTTAAAACCAAGGATATTGTAAATGACGATTTAAGGCAATTACTTATCACCCTTCACCGCAAAAAAAGCGAATTGAAAAAGGCAACAGATGAAATTCGCGATATAGCGCTTTTTGCTTTACAAAACCCCGATCCCTTGTTTAGGATTGCAACAGATGGTCATGTTTTAATGAGTAACCCTGCAGCAGATCATATCACTTATTTTAATTTCGAGGGTAATACGTACTCCCGCGAAGAATTTTGGAAGCATATTGTCAGGATTCAAACATCTTTTGATATGCCATTTGAGGCGGCTTATGATAACAAGATATACTCTTTTATTTGCCGTTACGTTGCCGACCACAACTATATTAATGTTTATGGCAGGGATGTTACCGAAAAAGAAGAGGTAAAGCACGATAACAGGCACAAAAGCATGGTTTTGGCAAAAGTTGCGTTTGACCAAACCCACCTGATAAGGGCACCACTGGCCAATATTTTAGGACTGATAAACTTGTTGGAGATGAATAAATATGAAGATAAGGTTGATCCGGCTGTATTATCACGTTTGTTGCAGAGCGCAAAAAAACTGGATGCTGTAATTAATGAAATAGTAAATTTGATATAAATGTTATTAATCTTGTTTATTGTGTTCATCTATAGTAACTTGTCGCAGGTTGCTTGCGTTAAAAGTATCATTTGGCAGCCCATAATTTATTTAATACTAAAGAAAAACGGTAACACAAATGCAAATCCTCTTACCAGGCCGGATAATATCGCGAGGCCTGGCATTTTTTTAGCCCAAACTTAAACTTTTAACCATGTACGGAATAGTTAACAAGGCGATAGAAGACTTAGTAGTAGCAAACTTTGGCGAGGATAAGTGGGAAGCGGTAAAACTGCGCACGAAGCTTGATATAGATTTTTTCATCAGCAGCGAACCCTATGACGATGACCTGACCTATAGCCTGGCTAACGCGGTGAGCGACGAAATGGATATGCCTGTTGCCGATGTGCTGGAGGCCTTTGGAGAGTGGTGGATACTGAAAACCGGGAAAGAAAAATACGGGGATTTGATGGAAGCCGGCGGCGAACATCTGAAAGCTTTTTTAATTAATTTGCCGATGTTCCATAACCGCATTATGCTGATATACCCTAAACTGACCCCACCGGAATTCCAGGTTACAGATATTGAAGAAAACAGCATCTCGGTGCATTATTTTTCAAAACGGATTGGCCTTAAATCATTTGTAAGAGGCTTGTTACTGGGCCTGGGCAAAATGTATGGCACGCCTGCGCAGGTTTCGCTTTTAGCCGATAGGGATAACGGCGACGATCATGAAATTTTCCGGGTAAGCTGGTAGGGGAGGAAGCTCAAAGCTAAAGGCCGAAGGCTTAAAGCAGCGCATAGATACCGGAGCAAGGTAAATGTATGGCAAATTATCACATCAAAATGCCGCTCCGGGAACCCTTGCTATCGTATCTGCAGAACTGAAAACGTTTGTTACCGGCGGGCAATAATTCAGGCTGATAAAGAAGGTGCTGCCCAACCCCGGCTCGCTCTTAAACCAAATGTCGCCGCCCTGCAGTTCCACAAAATTTTTGCAAAGCACCAGGCCAAGGCCGGCCCCTTTTTCTTTCCCGGTACCATAGGTAACCTGCTCGCTTATCGAAAATAATTTAGCTTGTTTACCGGCCGGAATGCCCATGCCATTGTCGGCTATCGCGATGGTGCATTTGCCATCTCTTGTATTGGCGCTTATAGTAACCTTACCGCCCGGAAAGGTAAATTTAATGGCATTCATCACCACATTCCTGATCACCAGTTGTAGCATGTCGGGGTCGGCGACCACCCAAATGGTTTCGTCGATATCATGCTGTAGCTCAATCTGCTTCTCGGCCGAAATGCTTTTTAATAGCTGCAAGGTGCCATCCAGCGCATGCAACAGTTGCAGAGGCACCAGTTGTACCTGTACGCCACCCATCTGGCTCTTGGTCCAGGTAAGTACGTTGCCCAGCATTTGCGCGGTATCGCGGGTACGGTTTAGCAACTCATTCTCAATGTTCCGCCTTTCTGTTTCCTCCAGTTTATAATAGGTAAGTAATTCCAGGAAACCCTGTACCGAAGCTAGGGGCTCTTTAAGGTCATGTGCCAGGATAGATAGTAATTTGTTCTTGGTTTCGTTACTGGCAGCCAGTTCTGCGGCTTCATGCTCTGCCCGGCGGCGTTCCTGGTGATAAGCACTCCGGATAAAAGCTATTATAAAAAAAATAAGCGCGGCGATGATAATATAGCTGTACCCAAAATCGGCAAAGCGGTTGTTCTTGTTGGGGTAGGTATCTTTGATCCAGCCGGGGTGCGTCGCTTCCCAGTATATCAACGATAACATTGTTAATACATTTATAGGTAACCAAACCGCGTACTGCTTTTGCGGGATGATGGAAACCGCTATAATGAATGATAACAGGAAGATAGCAAGCGTAGGGCCATTGAGGCCGGAGTTGTCGTAATAATTAGCTATCAGCATCAGGTTGTTGATAACCTGGAATGTGACAATTGCCAGGCGCAGCATTTTATAAAAACGGGATGCATAATAGGCTGCGGCCACAACCAGCAATACCACAAACATAAGCCCTGCCAGCTTGGGCAGGCCAATCATATAATTAAATGGGATGTTGAGCGCAAGCCCGAACATAACGATAATGCAAACGGAATGGAAGATCCGCCCCTCTAAACCGAAATCGGGTTTAAGGCCAATTAACCTATTCCATATTACATTTACCTTACTACTAATCAAACTTTTTAAAGTTAAACGGGATTAACGCTCTAAAGATTGGCGTATATGTACGGCCGTTGCCTCAGAGGTATCCCAAATTTAACTGTTTTAGCCAATACCTGTTTGAAATGAAGGAAATAAATTTAACGTTTTGGGTGATTGTCTGAACTTAGTTTTTAGGGACAAAGCAGGTAAAATTATCAGTTTGTCCCTGCGTCACGCAAAGCTTCTTTATTCATACGGATGTATTCGGCATTGTTTTGGGCCGATGCCAGCTTAAGCCCCTCATTGGCCGATATTATTGCCGATTTTTTATCGCCTGTTTTTAGCTGCAGTCTTGCCAGCCAGTATTTTACATTATATGCATTCGGGGTGGCTTTATCAGCTTCCTGCATCCAGGTAAGCGCCTGCTGCATATCCCGGTTATGGTTGTAATACCATACAGCCGACATGTAATAAGGCTTCTTTTCGCCTTTCATGGCCTCCTGTATATTGGCCATAATTCGGCTATCAACATCGGTTGTTAAATGGAGGTTGATACCCGTGTTTTCCCACAGTATTTGCAGGAGGCAGTTGTCTTGCCGAACGTCGGCAAATTGAATGGTAAGGGTTTCCACCTTATTGGTAAGGTTTGTTGGTTTTACCTTAAAACGGAGCACATCCTGTTTTGGGTCATAGGCATAAGCGCCCCATTGGTTAATGGTTTTATTAAATATAATTGTCCATTCATCTGCACCGGGAATACTAAAAAGCGAATACGAACCGGGTGCAAGAGTATTGCCTTCTACCTGGATACTATCGGTAAGGGTTACAACAGTGGCATTATTGGCCCCGGTACGCCAAACAATGCCGTAGGGCTCCAGGCCGTTAAAAATTTTGCGGCCTTTGGTATTAGGCCGGTAATATTTTACCGATATGGTGCCAAGCCCAAAATCCTGTTCAATACGCTGGCCTAAACTTGTTGCCGGTATTTTAAAAGGCAGTTCCTGTGCCCCGGCATTATAAAAATTAAGCATTATAAAAGTAAGCAAGCAAAATAAGGTTGTTTTCATGGTTTTATTATTGATGGTTTCGCAAAGCGGCCGACGCTTTATGTCATAAAGCTATTATTTATTTTTTAATAAGGCCAAATGGCTGTGAAATAGCTGCTTATGTTTTTTAAGGAGCAACGGGTTCACTGCGCGGCGGCCTGCCTGGTATCCTCTCAAGCCGATGCGGCCTGTTGTTTGCGATACGGCGTTCCGCTTCCGGTGGTTAAAAAAGCATGCAGGCTGCCTATAAAGAAATCCCAGCCGGCTTCGCACACGTTATAGCATTCAAAACTTTGGTTTAAGCCCTCGTGCAAAAAATTCAGGGTGGTATCCTGGCCGTTGGCACTTATCGTCCATATCATTTTAGTGCCCACCCACTCCGCCTTGTTTGTTAGGGAAGCCATATCTATGTACGCTTTATTACATTGCCATAGTACACGTTCATTGGGGACGGCCTCAATTATACTAAATGTTTTTTGGGTTTTCCCGAAGGCAATATCATATTGGTCGCCGGTGTGGGCGGTGGCGCCGTTTAGGTCATCGCTCCACCAATCGGCAATGTGTTCTGTAATGGCGGCGTAAACTTCATCGGCGGATTTGTTTACGGTGATGCTTTTTTGATAATTGTTCATGGTGTATTGGAGATGATGTGGTTTGCCGGCTTATTTTTTTTCGGCCATGAGTTTCTCTTCGTCTTCTGTTCTTGCGGTACCGGCGGCGTTGGGCAGTCCTTTACCCGTAGCGATCAGGCCGGCCAGGCTGTTTTGTATGTAAGTGGTCCAGGCGCCCCGGCAAATCTCGAAACACTCATATGCCGGCACCAAACCATGATGGGTGAAAACGACCTTCGTTTTACCATCTTCTTCCGAAATCCCGAAACTAATTTTTGTGCCCGTCCATTCGGTTTTATCCCGGGTAAATTTAAAATAGTTATCCAGCACCAGCCAAACTACTTTTTTATCCGGCACAACTTCTATCAGCTTCATTTTGCAGGTATGTATATCTTCAAAATGGTAATTAAACTCATCATTCAGTTTACTGGTACCGCCTTCAATTTCTTCCGACCACCATCCGCGAACGTTATTGATGGCATTAAATGCTTCCCTGGGGCTTTGGTCAACCAACAGGGTGGTTGTAAAATCTGCTGTTGTCATTTTTTATAGTTATTGATTTGGAATTGTATATAACAAATTTACCGCCGAAGTACCGCTTGTACAAGGTGTAAAATGGACATTCTGACGGGTTGATTTGGACAAATCAGATAGCTATCTTTAATCAAAATTTTTAGCATGAAGCAAGTTGTCATCATTGTACCCAAAGGATACGCCAACCTGGCCAGCGTAGTAGGTACATTTCAAATCCTGAACCGCGCAAATGGCTATTGGCAGCAGTTGGGGCACCGGCCCATGATGGAAGTGCATATAGCCGGTTTTGAAACCGAACTAAAACTGGATGGCGGTTTTTTTTCCATTTTTCCTGTAGATATAAATGAAATATCAAAAGCCGACCTACTCATCATCCCATCCGTTTCGCACGAGTACGACCGGGTACTTAAGGAGAACACCGGCCTTATCAGCTGGATAGGCGAACAATATCAGCGCGGAGCCGAAATAGCCAGTATTTGCACCGGCGCGTTTTTGTTAGCCGCTACCGGCCTGCTCGACGGCAAAACATGCTCCACCCATTGGAATGCGGCAACTGCTTTTAAGCGCCTGTTCCCCAACGTCGACCTGCATACCGATAAACTGCTTACGGTTGGGCAGGGCATTTACACCAACGGCGGCGCCTACTCCTTTTTGAACCTGGTACTTTTCCTGGTCGAAAAGTATTTTGACAGGCAAACAGCTATTTACTGCTCCAAAGTATTCCAGATTGATATGGACCGGACATCGCAATCGCCCTTTAATATTTTTCAGACACAGAAAAACCATGGCGACGAGCTGATTGGTAAAGCCCAAATTTTTATAGAAGAAAACCTAAACGAAAAAATTTCTTTCGAAGGATTAGCCTCTAAGCTGGCCATCAGCCGCCGGAATTTCGACAGGCGTTTTATTAAAGCCACTGGCAACACCCCGGTAGAATACCTGCAGCGTGTAAAAGTGGAAGTAGCCAAAAGCACCCTGGAAAAAGGCCGCAAAAGTATTTTTGAAGTAATGAATGAAGTTGGCTATGCCGATGATAAAGCCTTTAGGGAAGTGTTTAAAAAAATAACCGGCCTGTCGCCGTTGGATTACCGGGCGAAATATAACAGGGAAGGGGTGGGGGCGTAAGAACCGACATCAGATTATCTCGAGACCGTTATTATTCCTGCGGACAGCTAATCCTGCTGGTAATACGTGAAGCCTTTTTATTGGTGCCATATTTATTGATATCAGATCAAATTTGCTAAATATTTGAGGAAATGTCAATACGAGTTCGACATCCCCAGGGAAATCGATTTTAAAATCAACAATAAAACAGGAGGCACCTACGGAGCCAAAAAACGAGGCGCTTTTCACTATAAACACGTAACTCCGCTGGAGTTGAAAATAGTCGGTGAATCATTGACTCCAGCGGAGTCTCGTGTTTATAGACAAAGGAAACCTAAAAGCCAGGCTCTGTAGGTGCCTCCTCTTTAAAAGCGATTTCCCTGCGACATCCCTCTTTTAAAGTTTGGTTCTCAATATCCGTCAAATTTTTTTTTGCCTCCGTTTGGTGTACCTTTCCACTCCGATCGCAGGGGAATCGCTTTGAAAAGCTGATCCTGAAGAAAGGTAGCTCCTAAGGAGCAAAAAGGGTTGAACTATTTATTTTCTACAAACAGGTAGCCTCTACGAGGCAGCTTAAAAGTGTATTATATTGTAAAGCTTAATCGTTTGTAGCTAAAAAAAGTTTAAAAGCGATTTTCCTGACTCTGATGGCCATCTATATTAAACTTCGGTAATTCTGATATACAGAGTTATAGCAGTGGCGACCTTCTGTTAAACGAAATTCTTTAAGGTATTTTACTTGAAGGCCCCGCCCTAAACAAATACCTCAATAATAAAATGGCGATATCATTTAATGAATTTACGTAACCTAATCCAATAAAATTAACATTTAGATTAAATAATCACTACTTAAGGTTAATAGTTAGGGAATCTTTGGTTAATACGGCAAGTACACCTTTGCGGCTAACTAATACTTAAGAAATGCTGACTTTATACAAAACTATCCTGCAAAAAATATGCCTGCTGGGCATAGCCTGCTTCCTGTTGGTTACAACGGGCCAGGCACAAACTAACCTGGCCGGTATTTCCGGCAAAGTATCCGGCCCTGGCGGCGCGCTTTTATCCAACGCAACCGTTACGGTGAAAAATGAGTCGACCGGGTTCATGATTAAAACCACAACCAATTCAAAAGGCGCGTTCCTTTTAAAGGAGCTTCCCCTTGGTTCGCCTTACAGCATTACTGTAGAAGCTTTAGGCATGGCGCCCCAAAAACAAACCGACTTTGCACTTAACCAGGGCGACCTGCTGCAGGTTGCGTTTGTTATGGAAGACAAAGTTCATGAGCTTAACGTGGTCGAGATTAAATCGGCCACCACCCGCAACAGAATTGAAAATATAGGCTCGTCAACAGCCGTTACCGCTAAAGACATTGCGAAGCTGCCGGTAAACGGGCGTAATTTTACCACCCTGGCAGATTTATCGCCACTTAGTTCGGGCGGCAGCTTGAATGGCCAGCTGGCATCGGCAACCAATTATACTATTGATGGTATGGCAGCACGCGGCACCATATCTGGCGGGCAGCCAACCGGCGCTTATTCCATATCGCTGGAAGCCGTACGCGAATTTCAGGTGGTTACCAATGCCTATGACGTTACTTACGGTAACGCCGGCGGCGGCACCATCAGTACAGTAACCAAATCGGGCACCAACGTACTTTCGGGAAGCGCTTTTACCTACGCGCGTGCCAACTGGCTTTCAAGCCCCTATGGCTTAAACGGCTTAAAACGTAACCAGGCGTTCTCTACTTATCAGTACGGATTTTCGTTGGGCGGCCCCATCGTTAAAGATAAGGCACAGTTTTTTATAGCATGGGATCACCAGGCAGATTCGCGGCCTTTGTACATAGCTAATATTCAATCTGCCGATGACGAAAAACGCTACAACGTAACCCAGGCTACCCTTGATAACTTTTTATCAATAGCGCGCACAAAATACGGTGTTGCCAATTCGCCGCAGGTGGGCCAGTTTGATAAATTTAAAAATACCCATGCCGGTTTCGCCCGTATAGACTGGCAAATCAACGCTAAAAACTTATTCACCATTCGCGATAACTTTATCTATGACCTGGATAACCAATCGGATAATGATAATACGGCCATCAATATTTACGAGGTGTATAGCACCAGGAAAAGCCTGAACAACAGCGTAATGGCCTCGTTGCGCAGCATCCTGAGCCCAACCTTAACCAACGAACTGAAAGTACAGCACTATTGGGAATACAATAAAATGTTTGCCAACAGCCAGCTGCCTGCCGACAATATTCCGCGCGCTATAGTGCAAAATATTTCTTCGACAGCGGCAAACGGATCAACCTATTCAACGGCCATACAATTGGGCGGCCAACGTTACGGCGGCGACTATTTTAACAACAACGTGGCACAGCTTACCGATAACGTATACTGGACGAAAGGAAAATTTAACTTCACTTTAGGAGGCGGCTTATCTTTTACCAACCAGAATTCCATTTATGGCAGCGAAACCAACGGGCGTTTTTATTTTACCGGGTTAACCAACTTTAACAACCTTACGCCTTACCGTTTTGCCAGGGATATTTATGTTTCGGCAGATCATAATATCAAATTCAACATTCTTGCGCCAAACCTGTATGTGCAGGCCCAAACCACGTTATTTCCGGGTTTTGATTTAACTGCCGGTATCCGTGCCGATTATACTGATTACCTTGATAAGGCGAATTTTAACGAAGTAGTTAACAGAACATTAGGCTTAAACACATCCAATAAACTGGCTACCCTGCAAATTCAGCCCCGCATACAGGCAACCTGGGATTTGGGGCAAAACGGGAAAGATATCGTGAGGGTTGGAGGCGGCATATTAGGCTCTGCGCTTAATCCGTATTCGATGATTAACAATATGCTGTTTGATGGCTCGCATATCCAAAGCGTTGATGTTACCGGTAACCTGGTGCCAACGCCCAATTTTCCGGCCTACCGCAAAGATCCGTCGACAGCGCCAGGCCAGGACTTGCTTGATAACCCATCGATACCAAAGATGGCAACCATCAACATGAACGGCAAAGACGCCAAAGTACCTAAGGTTTACAAGGCCAACGCCTCGTATTCGCACTTTTTTGCGCAAAACTTTCGCGTTACCGCCAGTGCTTACCTGAGCCTGGGCCGCAATAACTACACCTATGTGGATAAAAACATGGTAGACGAACCATATTTCCGCATAGCCGCCGAAGATAACCGGGGCGTATATGTTCCGGCAGGTACAATTAATCCCGCAAATGGATCGGCCGACTGGACACAAGGCCGCAAAACTACCGAAGTTGGACGGGTGCTCGAACTTGAAAGCCTGGGAAAAGTTAACCAGGTAGCCTTTGTCATCGATGCCGATTACAGGTACTATAAACAAGGCGAAATATCGTTCTCTTACACCTGGAACCAAACTAAAGACAATACATCGTACAACGGAAACGTGGCAAACACCGCTACCCTGGTACAATATGTAAAAGACGATCCGCGTAACCTAAGCAGCATGAACTATTCGGACAACCAGTTTCGTAATAAGGTGGTGTTTTATGGTAGCTCGCCAACATTTCATGGTTTTAGCGCGGGTTTACGGTTTTCGGGGATAAGCGGCACCAGGTATTCGTTAACAGTAAACGGCAACGTTAATGGCGATTTTGTGGCCAGCAATGACCTGGCTTACATCTACAATCCTAACTCCGCATCTACACCGCAATATTTAAAAGATGGCATCAATGCTATATTAAATAACCCCAAGGTTGAAAAAGGGATGAAAGATTATATTGAGAAAAGCTTTGGCAAAATAGCAGAACGTAACGGCGGCGTTAACCCGTTTTACGGTGTAATAGATCTGAGGCTGATCAAACGGGTGCAAATCCTGAAAAAGCAATACCTCGAGATATCAGTCGACCTGTTTAACGTCAGCAATTTACTCGACAAAAATTGGGGCGTAAACCATAACCTTGGTACTACTTCAATTTACACCATCAAAAGCTTTGACGCTGTAAATAAACAGTACGCCTATACCGTAAACACCAATGCAGGTGTATCCGGCTTAAGCGGTAACCCATACCAGTTCCAGGTAGGGTTACGATATGGGTTTTAAGCAGACTATATAAGTTCAGAATGGCATTGCCCTGCGATAGCGAAAAGCTGTTGCAGGGCATTGTTTTTTGGCTGATGTTGTGCCAGGGGAGCGAGAACTTGGTGGAACCTGGAGGGGAATGGCGTTTATCGCATGGCGGCTACGACTCACCCCGACGATCCGTTAGCTAACGGACGTCATCCCCTCTCTCCGACTGCGTCGCATAGAGGGGCGGAAACGGAAAAAAAATAAAAATGAGTTGCGACGCCAGCCGGAGAGTCGGCCAGCACAGCGTAGCCAGGGTGAGTTGTCGCCGCCGTTCAAACCGCTGCCTGTCTGAACCCCAAAACACCATATCCCGCAAAACCCGGACACCTGCGCAACAGCATCACTATAATTTCTCCCGTAATGCAACGTTGTATATATTTGCACGTATACAGCCCCTATAAAACTTAGATGGAACCAGCCCGTAATAACTTTCACTTCGAAGACCTGCTGAACAGGCACCATTTAAAAAAGACTGCCCCCCGGCTTAGGGTATTGTCTATGATGTCGGCCCGTAGTGCAGCCACCTCACAGCCTGATCTGGAGGGTGTTATGAACGATATCGACCGGGTTACCCTATACCGCATCCTGAATACTTTTGAAGAAAAAGGCATTATTCATAAAGTTTTTGATTTAAACGGCACGGCCAATTACGCCCTCTGCTCGTCAAGTTGCGAAGAAGGCCATCATCATGACGAGCACGTGCACTTCAACTGCACCCAATGCAAAAACGTATACTGCCTTGACGATTTGCACCTTCCCGCCATAACCCTGCCACCGGGTTTTGAGCCCCGGGGCTTTACACTATATGCTACCGGCTTGTGCCCAAAATGCAGCAAAAAGGCGGTAAAAAGATGAGATATATCAAGAAAATTTCAAGAATAATCGGGTTTTGTATAGGAATTTGCCTGTTTTATTTAAACTCCCGGGCACAGCAAAGAGATTCCATCCCGGCAGGCTCGGGCTTCAGGTTTAAGACGGTTATTATTGATGCCGGGCATGGCGGTAAAGATCCCGGCGCCCGCGGATCGTACTCGGTTGAGAAAAATGTTACCCTGGCCATAGCCAAAAAACTGAAGCTTTATATTGATACCGGCATGAGGGACCTTACCGCCTTGATGACCCGTACCGACGATACGTTTATCCCCCTCAATCAACGATCAAACATAGCCAACCAGGCGCATGGTAACCTGTTTGTTTCTATCCACTGCAACTCATCTCCCGAAGGAAACGCGGCTTCGGCACATAAGCGTAAGGGAGTGCTGCTGCTGGTTTACGGTTTCCACAGGCTGAAGGAGCAGGAGGAGGCTGTACGTGAAAACGCATCTATTTTCCAGGAAAAGGATTACAAGCAAAACTACGAAAGCTACGATCAAACCGACCCGTCAAACGCCATTATCCTGAACGCCTATATTCAAAAGTACCGCAAACAAAGTATCCTCTTCGGCGATCTGCTCAATGCCGAGTTTACTGATTTTGACGGCCGCCCAAGCGAAGGGGTGAAGGAGCAGGGGGTACTGGTATTGGCCCATAGCGCCATGCCTGCCGTACTTATCGAAACAGGTTTTATTAACAACCCCGAAGAGGAGGACTACCTCAACTCGCCCGGCGGGCAGGATGCTATTGTAAAATCTATCGCCACAGCCATTACCAATTATCGCAAAGCTATCGGCAGCTTGTAATTTTTATAATTGAACGCGTAAATACCTATAATCAGCTATATTAGGCTTTGCAAATCTGCATTCATGATAAAGCTGATACATCCGTACAAATTCCTGTTAACTATCTTAAGCCTGGCATTAATTGCGGGCAGTACATCGGCACAAATTGAACAACAGGGGATAATACCGCAGCCCTGTAAGTTTGAAAAAGGTAAGGGGATGTTTACATTTTCTGCGGCTACAGGTATAACTATAGAGCCCGGAATCAAAACGGGCAACCTTATATTTTTTAATCAATATTTTCAGTCCCTTGCCGGATATCGGCCTAAAGTGAAAAGGGAAGGCAATATCATCCTGAAAATCGATTCCTCTAAAGTTGTTGATCCTGAGGGTTATGAACTGGTGGTAACATCAAAGCAAATTAAAATAACCGGCCATGATGAAGCCGGTGTGTTTTATGGCCTGCAATCACTTATTCAGCTATTACGCTTATCCAACGGGAAAATAACCGTTGAGCGCTGTTCAATTCAAGATCGTCCCCGTTTTGGGTACCGGGGCATGCTGCTGGATGTAAGCCGCCATTTTTTTGCCATGAGCGACATCAAAAAATGGATAGACATGCTGGCCCTATATAAGATAAATACCTTTCACTGGCACCTCACCGACGACCAGGGATGGCGTATAGAAATAAAAAAATATCCGCTTTTACAAAGCATTTCAGCCTACCGGGATGAAACCATCATAGGCCACAAGCGCGATAGCCCGCACCTTTTTGATGGCAAACGTTATGGCGGTTATTACACCCAGGACGAGGTTAAGGCCATCGTAAAATATGCTGAGGAGCGGCATATCAGCGTTATTCCCGAAATTGAAATGCCGGGGCATGCGCTGGCGGCATTGGCTGCATACCCGCAACTGGGTTGCACCGGCGGCCCCTACAAAACGGTTGCTTATTGGGGTATTTTTGATGATGTATATTGTGCCGGTAATGATGAAACCTTTACTTTTTTGCAAAACGTGCTTGACGAAGTATTGCCGCTGTTTCCTTCAAAATACATTCATATAGGTGGCGATGAATGCCCAAAAACCAAATGGAAAACCTGCCCTAAATGCCAAAAACGCATTAAGGACGAGCATTTGAAGGATGAACACGAGCTGCAAAGCTATTTCATAGGCCGTATGGAAAAATACCTGAACAGTAAAGGCCGCCAGATTATTGGTTGGGACGAAATCCTGGAAGGTGGCTTAACCCCCGGCGCAACTGTTATGAGCTGGACAGGTGAGGACGGCGGCATAGCTGCTGCCAAACAACACCACAACGCCATCATGACGCCCGAAAAATATGTGTACCTGGACTATTATCAGTCCTTATACCCCGACGAGCCAATTGCAGCGGGTGGCTATACCCCGCTAAGCAAAACTTATAACTATGAACCTGTTACTAAAGCATTATCTGCCGGCGAAGCCCGGTACATCAAAGGCGTACAAGCCAACGCCTGGAGCGAGTACCTGCCCAGTGCCGCCCGGGCCGAGCGTCAATGGTTCCCCAGGATATTGGCTTTGGCCGAGGTAGCCTGGTCGGCTAAAGAAAACAAAAATTATGATGGCTTTTTGAGGCGGTTAAGGTATGAGCAGCCGATGCTTACAAAACTGAATATTAATGCCGCCAATACTTTTGACGAGATAACGGATAGTGTAAATGAAACTGCCGACCACCAGGTGTCGCTTAGCTTAAACACCACCTTGCCCGGCGGAGAAATATTTTATACCACCGACGGATCGTTACCCGGCTTAGGCATCAAAAGGTATGAAGGTGCCTTAACCATTACCCAATCTGTCAGCATAAAAGCAGCTGTATTTAACAATGGCAAATTAACCGGGCGGGTATATGAAAAAAAAATCACCATTCACAAAGGCGTTGGTAAAACAGTAACCCTTGTTAACCAGCCGCAGGGAGCTTATAATCCCGGTAATACCTTTGGTTTGGTTAATGGTATTTTGGGCAGCAAATTATACAACGATGGCCAGTGGTTCGGCTTCAGCGGCAATGACCTGGATGCTGTGGTCGATCTGGGTTCGGTTCAAACAATATCGCAATTGGGCATTAACATTTTAAAATACCACTGGCAAAAAATGTGGGAACCAACATTACTGACTTTTGAAGTATCTGAAGACGGCAAAAACTACACCGAAGTTTACCGGCAAACCGAGTTTAACGCGAACGGTATTAACACAGTGAGGGCCGATATTAATCCAACCCAGGCACGTTATGTAAGAGTGAGGGGTACCAACAAAGGCATTATTCCGCCTGGCGAATATATTGCCGGTGCCAAAGCATGGTTGTTGGTAGATGAAATAGTTATAAAATGATATGCAGATGTGCAGATTTCAGATGTGCAGGTGAAAAAGGATGAATTTTAGATATGAGAAACCTCATTTTCAAATTTTCAAATCCTCAAATTTTCAAATTGATTAATCATTTGCACATCTAAATCATTGATCACTCAGCAAATCAATACAGTTCTTACTCAAATTTGCGAGGCGGGCGGGGAGGGTGCTAAGCGCGGCTTCGTTATTTAAGTTGTTATAGAGCACCTTGATAATTTTAAGGGTGTTTTCATCCGGATCGCAGGCCTGGGCTTTTTCAAGGTGGGGTAACGCCAACCTGGCTTTTTCAATATAATTCAGGTTCACCACCACGGGCTTTCCCGAAATGTCTTTGATATACAGGTAGCCTAAAGCACGGTGCGCCACGTAATAATCTGGCTGGGCGGCTGCAACTATTTTGTAATATTTAACAGCATTGATACTTTGGTTATCGTCTTCGTAAAGCTTTGCCAGGGAGTTATAAAATGCAAGCCGGACTTTGGGCGTCAGCTTAGCTGTGTCGGGCAATATCTTTTCGGCAAGGGCAATTGCCGAGGCTGCGTCATCATTCAGCTTTGCAACATTAAAATCGAGGTAGTTGTCGTAAACCTGTTCGGCCGTTTGAGCACGGGCAAACGTAGCCGTTGTGACAAGTATCAGGAACAAAATAGCTTTCTTGAGCATAGATTTTTAAATATATCGCAGGGTTATTTGAAATACTAACTTATCAGCTAAGAAAATGTTATCATCTCCAATAATTTATTTTATGGCCGATTGACGCTACAAAAAAGCATATTATAATGGGATTTGCGCGTAAAAATATATCATAAAAAAAATATGGCCATCATAAATCCTATTTTAATAAGATTTATGATGATTAAAATTCTTTTTTTAACTAACTTTAAATAAAAATCCCATTATAATGTTGTTATCAATTGGAACAGTTATTCAACAAAGGCGAAAGCAACTGGGGATAACTCAAGGGCATTTGGCCGAATTGGCCGCGGTAAATGTCAATACAATTTATAAAATAGAGAGAAATGAAGCTAATCCGACATTAGCGGTATTAAATCAGGTTGCGGCCGTATTGGGGATGGAGTTAAAAATGACAGTTAAGCAAGTTGATTAGTATAATGAGAGCTGCGCAAGTATTTTACAACAATATTCCTGCGGGCATTCTACAGGAAAGTGACAGGCATAATTATTTGTTTACCTATGATGAGGCCTATTTTAAAGACCAAGGACTACCAGCCATCAGCCTGACATTACCAAAGTCAAAACAGGTATACCATTCATCTTTCTTATTCCCATTTTTTTTTAACATGCTGGCCGAGGGTGTGAACAGAAAATTACAAAGTACCCAATTGAAGATTGACGAGGATGATTCATTTGGATTTTTACTGGCTACAGCCCGGTATGACACTATTGGGGCGATTACCGTAAAACCTGTTGAAGATGATACCACTGATTAACATATGCCCGGCCGTGCTTGCTGAGGGCTATAGTACTTATAGCCCATTGGGATTAAAACGAATGTTCGGCAAAAAGCGTGTAAGCCATATTTTGCCCTACGAATCACCAAAAACAAGCGAAGAAGATGCAGAAAAGTTTATTGAAAACAGAAAGCGGCTGTCCATATCAGGGGTTCAGGAAAAAATGTCGTTGCTGCTTGATAACAAAACCTTAAGATTAACAACAGCGAAAGAACAAGGGACCTATATTTTAAAGCCAATTCCCCGCGACGTTAAAAAAGTGGCTATGGTGCCCGCGAATGAGCACCTCACGATGCAGATTGCCAGGCAGGTATATGGTATTCCCACTGCGGAAAATGCGTTGGCTTTCTTTAAAAATGGTGAACCAGCCTATATCACAAAAAGATTTGATGTAAAACCCGATGGAAATAAGTGGAGAAAAGAAGATTTTGCAAGCCTGGCAGGCATAAGCAAAGATAACGGAGGGCCGGATTTTAAGTATGAATCCAGCTACGAAGAAATAGGCCTGCTCATCCAACGGTTTGTGCCTGCATGGAGGGTTGAGGTAGAAAAATATTTTGTACTGATCCTTTTTAACTTTCTTTTCGGCAATGGCGATGCCCATATGAAAAACTTCGGGTTGCTGGAAACCAGTCAGGGTGACTTTATGCTTAGCCCGGCATATGATCTGCTCAATACCAGGATACACGTGGATGACACCGATTTTGCGTTGAAAAAAGGGTTGTTTGCTGATGCATCACGGTCAAGCACGTGGAAAAGGACGGGGCATCCTACAACAGATGATTTTTTTAAATTCGGAACAGCGATAGGAATTCAATCCAAAAGGATCGAAAAGCTTGCCTTCCCGTTGCTAACCAGGCAGGCCAAGGTTGCACTGCTTACAGCGAACTCCTATTTGAGCGACTCCATCAAAAAAGCCTATTTAAATTATTATTATCAAAGATTAAATATGCTAACGCGCTAAGGTCAAGTCTTTAGCCGGAAGCTCAAAGTCGAAGTTTATCTTTTCCGGCTTAAAAATCAGGGCTGCCGGCTTAGGACTAACCGCCACTTTATCATTGATACAAAACCTTCTTTTATCGGTCTTCCTATCCTTCCGCCTTAACACTAAACAAAAACACCGCCGATTCGCCCAATATTACCTGGTCGCCTTCGTTCATAGGGTGGCCAATCTGGATAGAATTTAGCTTGATCAGCTTATCATCAGCTGCTATGCTGATCTTGGTTTTATTACGCGGCGGTACACCGCCTTCGTCGGCAAAGATCATAAAACATTCGGCATCCTTGTTCCATTCAATATGGGCGTGCTGCCTGCTGATAAATTTGTTGCTCGGGTCGTTACTATCTGCCGGGAATATGATCTTGTTCAACCGGTATGATCCATTCTCCGTTATCACTTTTTTATCGCGGCCAATATTGATTTTACCATCGGTAGCTTTAATGATATACTCCTCCTGCTCAGCCTCGCCGTTAAGTATCCTGACATAAGCAATTGCCGAAGAAGCATTGTGCGCCACCTGCCTGCGGGTATGCATCTGGAAAGCAGCATCAATCTCGGGTATCTTTGGTACGTCGGCAGGGAGTTGATCCGCAAAAATCACTTCGATAGTCCAATCATCCGGCAAATCTATCGCGTAGTCATCAGCAATACGTTGAATCTCGTTCCTGAACACTTCCTTCTCATGTACGTAAACCGCACCCTCGTAAAGGTGTTTGTCGTCGGCATCGGGTGCAAGGTAAAGCAGCAATTCTTTAATATGCCTGCCTTCACCGCCTTCAACCTTTTGCAGGGCTTCTTTTATAAAACGCAATATGGCGTCGCGCAGGCCCTTTACATCAACCTGTCCCTTTTCTCCGCCGCTTTTACTGAAAAAACTAAATGCCATATTTTAAATTCTAAATCCGAAACTCTAAACCCTAAATCTGAAATTCTAAACCAAAATCTCTAACCCACAATTTCCCTCCTACCAATCCCCCGCTGCTTACGCAGTCACCTACTCACTACTCACCACTCACCACTTCCTCGCCAAAGCTCTTCATATACCCTTTCTCCAAAAGGAAAGGGATAATATGTTTACCGGCCAAATGCACCGCATCTGACGATCCTTTGGTCGATTCTACACGGATACAAACAACCATATTGCCTTTTCCGTTTGCCTCCGGTGCAAAAAAAACATACCAGCCATCGTTCACGCTTTTGTTTTTTACAATTCGTTCGGGCGTACCGCTTTTACCCGCAACTGCTATACCCAGTATAGGCACCTTCGGCGCGCTTTGGGTTATCATGTATTGCTTCAACAGCGCAGCATAATCTGGTTTGTCGGCCAGGGTAATGCCGGCTTTTACCGGCATTTTTACTTTCCCAACATTCAATACAAAGCGATTGGCTAATAACACGCCATTATTGGCTACGCCTGATACCAGCCGGGCAACAGATGCGGGGGTGGCAATCAATTCTCCCTGTCCCCAGGCCATGCCCGAAATGCCTTTGGCTCTGGTTTTATGAATATTGTCAGGGTCGTACCGGGGCCTGGTATTAAACTCGGTTTTACGCCACAGGTTGCGCCATTTTTCTTCCTGCGCATCGTTTTCGGCAGGTTTGTTATAATAGTAGCCGCCTACCCCATGCAAAAACATCCCGGTTTTCATATACAGGTTTACCATATACTCTTCCAGGTGCTGCTGGTTGGCCAGTTTAATAAAATATACGTTGTTTGATTTGGCAATAGCCCGTTCCATAGTAATGATACCGGTTTCATCGGGCTCGATACCTTTGGTACGGATGCGTTCTGCCATGCTTACGTGATATGTTACTTTGGATGCGTCCATCCCCAGTTTATTGAATGCCGACATGGCGGTTAAAACCTTAGCCGTTGAACCCGGTTGCGAGGCATAGGTAAAGCCCAGATCGGTAGTGGTCATCCAGTTGGATAGTTTATTCTGATCCGCTTGCGACATCGTTAGCTGGTCCCAGTTGTGGACCGGCGGCAGTGGGTATTGTGCCGACACCAGCACATCGCCCGTGTTGGCCTCCATAACCACTACAGATACCCGGTTGTCAAGCAAAGATGTATCGGTAGCTATGGACTGCTGAATTTTTGTTTGCAAGTCGGCGTCCATGGTCAGCTTTACATCCCGGTTGCGGTTTTTAAAGGCGGCTACTTCGGGGCCGTTAATATCCGTTAGCAGCAAAGGCGCAAGTTCACTATAATCCTTTTTGGCTACGGTCATTTCCTTTACACCGCGGGGCAAAAACCTATCCTCCTGGTAGCGGGATGCCTTTACGTTATAACTGCTGATGGGCATTTTAAAGCCGCGCAGCTCGGCCGCGTGCTCATACTCGGCAAAGTAGCCGTTGGTACTGCCGTTAAATACGCCTGTATTGGCATCGCCGGTCCAAAAAAACATTTGTTCCTCAAATGGATAAAACCGTTCAAGCCGCTTGTGCACCGCCGAATCGAGGTTATAATCTTTTACGCCTGCTACAGCAAGTTTTTTCTGTTGCTTCGCAATAAGTTCGGGTTTGCTGGTAGCCAGGATCAGTCCGTTCCTATCCAATAATGAGCCTGCCTGCAGCTTGTTCATCAGGATAGCGATGCGGGGGTTATAGCTAAACATCCGCAGCCCGCTTTTATCGGCTACCAACGCGGGTTTTACCACCCAATTTTTATTATCGGCGCTGTAGCGCGATACATTTACGGTTAACAATACTACGCCTGCCAACGCAGCTGCCAAAGCGGGTACCAGGTTTTTATCCTGCTGTTTGGTAATGTAGTCCATTTGTACCTGGCTGCCTTTTACCAACGATACCGACAGCAAAAAGCCGGTGGCCAATAAATTAATTACCAATGATGAACCACCGTAACTTTCAAACGGCAACGATACGCCCGACAAAGGCAAGGCCCCTATGGATCCCCCTGCAATCAGCAAAAACTGGACGAACGTACAAACCCCAATTCCTGCGCTTAAGTAAAACAGCAAAGGCGTACCTGTTTGCCGCCCAATAATTATCGACCGGTGTAAAAACAGCAGGAACAATATAAATACGGCCGCCATACCTGCCCAGCCAAACTCTTCGCCTATTGATGGCAGGATCATATCGGTATGTGCTTCGGGAATGGTTTTGGCAAAGCCCTGGCCAACACCTTCGCCCGTTAAACCGCCACCGGCCATTGCCCAAAGGCCGTTTGCTACCTGGTCGCCGCCATAAACTTCATTATTCCACGGATCCTGCCAAATGGCTTTGCGTTCAACCAAGCGTTCAACCGGACCAGGAATTATCTTATCCAGGCCTGGAATTTTATCGATAGTTAAAAAAGCGCTGATCACAATAAGCGCCATCACCGCAGATTCGCTCAGGTATTTTGGTTTCCAGAAACCAAACAAACCTAATATGCCAAACGTGACACCGGCGCTTAACCAAACATTATCAAAAAACCAGGTAATAAGCACAAAAAGCACCACAAAACCGGCCATGGGTAAAAAATCTCCACGGGAGAAAGAGAACAGGATGATAAAAGTAAAACAGATTACCATCGCCGGCCCCAAATCGCCCAAAACCAAAAACAATAACAGCGTTATCAATGTGGCCACCAGCGCCGATGAAAAAAACGATAAACGCTTGCTCCAGCTTGCGTACTGGCTGATGAATTTTTCATTAGCGGCAAAAAATCCAGCCAGGAAAATGATCACCAGGTATTTTACAATCTCGCTTGGCTGAAAACCCAACAGGTTTACCTTAACCCCGCTACCTTCGGGCCCGGTACCAAATAAAATAGTGCTGAACAAGATGCCCATAGCCACAACAACCCATGGCCAGCCATTGGCAGCACTGCGTACATTTTTGAATACCAGCAAACGATACAAACCCGAGTCGGCAGTAAGCTTGCGCAGGTTGATAAACAGTATAATGCAGATAACTCCAACACCAATACCCAGGTAAATAAGCGTATCCTTTGCTAAAAACCTATCTCTTAAAGGGTCCTGCAAACTTAATAAAGTGAGAAAAGATATGCCGGTAAGCATCATCACCAGGGGCAGAATAATTTGATCGGCCGCGGGATAACGGTAGCTTAGCAGGAGGTGGATAATAATAAACCCGGCAAAAAAGCTGGCAGCGATAATCCAATACCAGGTATTAAAATCGTCAATAGTACGTACAATAAAAGCGCCCTCTTTTTTCAGGATATTAAAATCGCGTGTTGATAAGAGCTTAATGCTGTGGGCAGCCTGGATAAAGTTGATCTTTTTGTCAGCATCCAAATCAACCACGCCCTGCGAGCGGCCAAACTCAAAGCCGGGCTGCAAGGGTAATAATTCATAGGCTTTATTGGTGGGGAGATTTATAAATTCATAACGGCCACCGGCATCGGTACGGGCAAATGCGGTAAGCGATTGCAATTGCCGCTTTTTATCGGCATTGGCAACAAACACCTTTTTTACAGTCGGCGAGTTTTCGGTGGTAGTGTTTTTTACGGCTGTTTCCTCATCCGAATAAATGCTGTCCCTCGGGAGGATCATATTCAACCTTACCAAAACATTTGCAACCGGTTGCTCCTTGTGGGTAATTTTTCCGCTGATGCTATAGTTGCCTAAGCCAAGGTTATTTTCGGCCGGAATCGTGGGCGGATGATTTTTTTCCTGGCTAAACCGAATGGAATCATCGCCGGTGTAACCCAGCAGTTCGCGCGAATCCAACACCCGCTGCCTGAATGATTCGCCGCCCTGCTCAATAGCTTCATCGGCGTTTACATAGTATTTACGCTTGTTTAGTTCGCCCGCATTATCAAAAGCTCCGGCGGCATTCGCTCTTCCGGCAATAACAGATTCGATATAATTAATGTCTCTCGGGTCATCAAAATAATAGCCTTTTCGTAAAAGTGCAGCTACATTTTTTGCCGGGTTAGGGGCATTTAAATTTACTATGGTGCCATCCTTAAGCCGCTTATCAACATCAGCGAATTTTTGTTGCAAAACTAAATAGAGCTTGCCAAACAACACAGCCAGCAAAATGCCGGTAAGTAACAAAAACAGCCGTTCTAATCTCCTGCCGGGAGTTTTGGGTGTACCGTTGTCCATTATTTTTTGATGGCTTTGGGTAACGAATCTATTGTAAACATACCGCCAAACAACCTGCCCGATACATATCGCTTATCGGGGAACAGGTATGTTGTTTGCACAGGCGTAACGCAGTTATTAAACTGCACATATTTTAAAACCAATGCATCGTTATGTGTAGCAATCCCCACTTTAAAATCATCAAAGGCAACACTATCCAGCACCACATATTTGCTTTTGGGCGATAGCATAAACGCCGGCCCCTTATAATCCGAATCGGATTTAAAAACAATTTTGCCTTTTGCCTTTATGTACAGGCTATCCCTGCCAATATAAATGGAATCGCTTAAAATAATAGGCTCCTTAAAATCGGCGCTCGAAAGTATAAGTATATTCCCCTTTAACTTGTTTAACGTATCCTGTAGTTTTATTTCTCCGGCGCTTTTTGGCTTTGCTAACGGTTTTACAATAGTTGGTGTAACATCATTATGCTTTAGCTGCTGGTTTATCCAGTATTGCCACACAAATCCGCACAAAACTACAAGGAATAGTATGGCAAGCAAAACCACCGTACCCCGGTTGCTTTTTTGCTTAACGGGTACTGTTGCAGGCCCGTCGGGCAGTTTAGGCTGATGCTTTGGGTCGATAGTTTCCTCCTGTACCTTGGCCGACACTACCGGCCGGGTTACATTTTGCACGCGCGGGGTTTTATCGTTTTGGGCCAAAACCACGGTCACGTTATCCTTGCCGCCTTTATTGTTGGCCGTGTTTATAAGTTTAGTTCCCTTATCTTCTAATGTGCCCGCATCGGTCAGGATACTCTTTATCAGATTTTTGTCCACCATGTCGGTAAGTCCATCGCTGCATACCAGCAACATATCACCGGGTAAAAACGGCGAATGGCCTGTTTCTACAAAATCGGCATCTTTAGCTATATGGGGGTCAAAACCAAGGGCTTTATTAATCTCATTGCGTTTAGGGTGGTCCATGGCGGCTTCTTCGCTCAGCCTGCCCGAATCTTCCAGGAAACCCACAAAGGAGTGGTCTTTGGATATTTTGATGAGCGAATTATCGCGCAGCAAATACAAACGGGTATCGCCCACGTGGGCGTAATAAAACTGGTTATTTTCCAGGTCAATCACGGCAAGCGTAAGCACGCAGGCCATGCTCTGCAATTCCTTATCGGCTATTTTTTTATCATAAATCTGCTTATTGGCATCAGCAAACGTGTTCACAAGCAGGGCTGTAATATCGCCCGCTATGTATGATAAATCTTTGATAATGGTTTCGCGGGCTATCTCGGCAGCAACCTCGCCGCCTACGTAGCCTCCTACTCCGTCAATTACACAGGCTATAATAAAATTGCCATCACCGGTTTTCTGGGCAATAAAGGTGTCCTCGTTATTGTCCCGCTGCCTGCCGGTATCCGTCAGTCCGAAAAAATTATTTGCCATGGCTTGATCTTTTTATGTCGATAAAGTGGGCCAGCAATAATAAAACGCATATCGCCAATAAGCCTATTGATAATATTTGTGACATTATGCTTCGGGTTTAAATATGTTGATGCCGATGATACCATTCAGCAATATTTTTGAGTTAAAAGGCAGTTCCACCCATTGCGGCGAGTTTACATCGCTGCGGGTAACTTCCTGCTCGTTAATCATGGTTAATTCGCCAAACGACGAAAGGTAGAGCTTGCCATCAGCCTTATTCATGCGGATGCGCAGGTGCGGCGTGTTTACCCAATCGCTCGGGATTTTAAACACGGCAGCATCTTCGCGGGTTTCTTCGTTGCCCGATACTACGATGTCTTCATTTTTCATCAGAAACTCCACCTTACGGCCTACAAACTGCTTCTCAGGCATAATGGTATCCAGCCGGGCCAACACTGTTTGGCCTGGTTTTACCACATCCTTTTCGTTATAATGCAAGTCATTCGCGTAAGGTAATTCGTAATAACCCTCGCTGTAATAGGTAAAGCCTTTTAAAATATCATTGCTGATGTCTAATGTTTGGGCTACGCCGGTGTGGCGGGGTATAAAGGTAACGCGCAGGTTCTCTTCCTTTTTATTGCTCCCGGGCAGCAGTTTACCTATAAAGCCTTTATCGCCCTTTTTATAATCGGGATGCGATACCAGCCTGAACACCCATTTTGAACTTGATGGCTCAACCTTTTTGCCTACTTCCTGGTGTTCGCGCAGCAGTTCATAGAATTTTTTTACCGATTCATGAACAATAATACCGAACAAACCCGACCTGTTATTGATAAATTCCTGGTAATCCTCTTCGTTAAAGCTGATGATGTATTCGTGATAAAAAACAACCCTATCGGCAAAAGATAGCTGACCAACGGATTCTTTAAATTTTTCGATGATGTACAGGTACACGTCATCGGGGGTGAGCGTTTTATTTGCTACAGCGGCCACCGCGGCCGCCTTCCCATTCGGCAGAAACCAGTCCTGCAGACCTATTTTTTGCCAAAATGTAGATTTGGATTCCATTAGGTAATTCTTTTTTAGATGTTAATTATCATTAACTAAAAACTCAACTTTGATGTATCAGCGTTTTTTATGCTATCACGATAAAACTGCGGATCGGACTTCGGCTTGTGTCTTACACCACGCAATATCGAATCGGCAATAGAATCAACCTCGGGCGGGATACTTGAAGCCGGGTCATCATTAACCGGTTGTGTTTCTTCATGCGTATCCTTTTTAACCTGGCTATCCGGTTTGGCCTGGGTACTGCTTTGGCTTAAGGTATCCCTTGGCGGCGGCGTTGATTTAAAGAAAGTATTATAAATACCCTTCCTGTGTTTAACGGCCATAACAGTCGAAAACCCTGTAAGGCCAATCAGCAGTATAATTAAACTGATGAATATTGGTTTAGAGATGCGCACCGCGTGCTTGCCCACCACAACAGGTGTTTCGGTGCCGGGGTTTACCACATGTACGCCTCTTGCGCTTTCGGCCTCCTGGTAGTAAAGTAACAGTCCTTGCAGGCGCTCATTTTCCTTTAACAATACCGAAGCATTCCAGGAATCATCAACATCTGTGCTGTTTACTGCTGATATGCTGCTATATACCAATACCTCCTGCAGTTCGATGCCATTTGGGTAACGGTTTTCGGGCTCCTTTTCCAGGCACTTGGCTACTATTTTAAGCAGCCATGCGGGCACCTGCATTTCGTGCTTTTTCTTTTCGTCGGTCCAGCTGGCAGGCAAATTCTTTTTGCGCAGTTCCATTACATCAGGAACTTCCTTTTCCATATGCGACAGCATTACCGCGTTGCGGGCGGTTTCGCCGTTGTCATTAAGGGGAAAAGGTACCTGGCCGGCAATTAGCTCATACAGGATAATGCCATAGCTGTACACATCTGTCTGAAAATACATCAGCCCTTCGTTTTGCTCAGGCGCCATAAATTCAATAGCCCCGGCATGCCTGATACTGGTGCGGCGCTGATCATCAGACATAGCCGAGAGCCCAAAATCAAGCAGCACATAGTTCCCCGTATGGATATTGAACTTTACGTTATTACTTTTAATATCGCCATGCTTAACCGATACTTTGTGGCAATGCGAAAGCGCATTGGCCAGCTGATCGGCCAGTTTAATGATCTCCTTGATGGTAAAAATGGCCTCGTGAGGTGGTTTAAGCAAATCCTCCAGGTCGGGGCCATCAATATATTCCATCTCGATAAAAGGGAACGAACCGCTTTCGGTAATACCCGAATTGAGGATCTTAACCACGTTGGGGTTAGGCTCTTCATTTACCTTTTTTAGTTTTTCAACCTCGTTCTGGAAATTTCTGAAATTTTTATCGTCGGTACTTTCAGTATGGATAGGGGTGGGTAATAATTTTACCGCTGTAATGATGGGGCCATAGCGCCTGCCTTTATAAACAGAGCCTTGTCCGCCCGTTCGCAAAGCCCCCATATTCTCCAAACCTTCGGTAATTGTAAATACTTTGCTCATTGAGTTATACTTGCAGTGCTGTAAACATAAATAACAATTGGTTAAACTTTGTTATTTCAACATAACGCACATGTTGGCGTTTGGTTATAAAAATATGAAAAAAAGTGCGGATGTGCAGATTTCAGATGATTAATCAATTTGAAAATTTGAGGATTTGAAAATTTGAAAATGAGATTTCTCATATCTAAAATTCATCCTTTTCATCTGCACATCTGCATGTCCATTCTTTCATCTGCACATCTGAAATTTGCACATCTGCACATCCATTCTTTCATCTGCACATCAATCACTTCTGTCTAAAACTATCTCCAATAAAGTTCAGGGCGTCTGTTATGCCTGTGCGCCAGTAAGTCCAGGTGTGGGCGCCGTCGCGGATGCGGAACTCGTGGGGTACTTTTTTGTCCATCAGGGCAACATGCAACAGGGAATTGCCTTTGCTTAGGGCGTCATCATCGCCGCAATCAATCCAGTAACGTACATCGTTAAGGTCGTCGGCTGTTTTGGTTTGGATAAGGCCCAAAATGGAGTTTGCTTTCCAGGTATCATTCAATCGTTCGGCGCCTTTAAGGTTGGGGCCGAAGACTTTAGCGTACGCCTCGGCCCACCGGGCATCGGTAATACCCATAAAGTCTTCCTCGTTGCGTACGGCGGCGCTTAATGCCGCCGCTGCCGAGAACATTTCGGGATGTTTGATGCTGTAAATTAAGGTTCCGAATCCGCCCATAGATAAACCGGCTACGGCGCGGTATTTTTTAGTGCCTTTTATGCGATAATCTTTTTCGATGGTGGGGATAAATTCCTTGAAAAAGAAATCCTCATAGTTTTGTTTACCATCGTAAGAGTTTATGTAAAATGTGGTTTTTGCATCAGGCATTACAATAATCATCGGCGGTATTTTACCTTCGGCAATGGCTTTATCTGCATAACGGTTAATCTCGCCAAATTGCAGCCAGCCGGTTTGGTCGTCGCCATAGCCATGCAGCAGGTACACTACCGGGTAGGTACGGTTTGATGTTTCGTAATCGGCCGGCAGGTAAATGGCGTATTTTACGTTATAATCCAAAATGTCGCTCTTCACATTTTGTTCCTCTATCACCTTACCGGCCGGGATATGCTGTGCAAATGCCATGGAAGTAGAGAGGAGTAGGCAGATCAGAATAAGTTTTTTCATAGTAAGTACAGTATAAAGTAGTTAGTATCAAGTATCAAGACAATGTTTTTGTCATTGCGGGCGCAGCGGGGCAATCGCCCTATTGTGCTGGTCCGTAAGGCATAGTTCGCGATTGCTTCGTATCTTATAATGACGTGTTTTTAAGTTGCTGATTGTTAGTATTATTAATTATGTCATTGCGAGGAACGAAGCAATCGCGAACTTTGTATGGCGGACTTGCACAGTTCGCGATTGCCACGCTGCGCTCGCAATGACATAGTTGTTGTGATGCGCTAAAGCCAATACGTCATCCCCGTTTTTTTCAGGATCATCCTGATGGTACCTCGCAATGACATAGAGGGCTATAGTTAATCCGCATCCCACACCCATGGTTCTTCGCCGGCAAGGGTTACGCTAAGATCATTCCTGTCTATCTTAAATTGCCAGGTTATATTTTCGCGTTTATCGTTTTTAATATCGCTGCAGGTAAAAAAATAATACACAGTAAATGCGCATTTGAATGATCCTGTTAAATTGTCGGCATTAAACTTAGCATCTACAATATCAAATTCCCGCACCTCTGGCGATCCTCCATTATCATAAAAATAGGAGGCCAGGCCCTGGCGCATGTTGGCGTTGTTTTGATCGTCGTCCAAAAAAGCGCTCAAAAAATCAGCTATCGGCAGCGTGCCATCTGCAAGCTTTTCCAGGTGGCCTATCGAAACCGGGAGGTTAAAATCCTTTGCCATTTATCAACATTGAAACATTATCTCATCCATCTGCACATCTGAAATCTGCATATCTGCACATCTACTACTTCTGCCTGAAACCATCGCCTATAAAACTGAGCGCATTGGTGATGCCTGTGCGCCAGTAAGTCCAGTTGTGTGCGCCATCGCGCATCCTGAATTCATGTGGCACTTTCTTTTCTGTCAGGGCTATGTGCAGCATACTGTTGCCTATGGTTAAAAAGTCATCATCGCCGCAATCAATCCAGTAGCGCACTTTGCTCAATTCGTCTGTAGTTTTAGTTTGCACCAAGTTTAAAACCGAATTAGTCTGCCATGTAGCGCTCAGGCGGTCTTTACCCTTTAAGCCACGGCCAAATAGCTGGCCAAAAACGTTTTCATAATTATTATCTGGCTGGTTAACCAACTGATCGTCGGGGAAAACAGCCGCACTCAACGCCGCTGCGGCCGAAAACAGCTGCGGGTATTTAATAGCGTAAATCAGGGTACCATAACCACCCATGGATAGGCCGGCAACGCCGCGGTATTGTCTTTCGGTTTTTATGCGATAGGCCTGCTCAACATGGGGTATGAATTCTTTGATAAAAAAATCCTCGTATTTTTCTTTGCCATCGTACGAGTTAATGTACCAGCTGGTACCGCCATCGGGCATTACAATAATCATTGGCGGAATGGTACCATCTAAAATGGCCTGATCGGCAAAGCGGTTAACCTCGCCAAATTGCAACCAGCCGGTGTTATCGTCAGAGTATCCGTGTAAAAGGTATACCACAGGGTAAGTGCGGTTTGCCGTTTCATAATCGGCAGGCAGGTAAATGGTATATTTAACGTTGCGTTTTAAAATTTTGCTTTTAACGGTTTGCTCTTCTATTACTTTACCCTGCTGTGCAAATACGGTACCCGTACTTAACAACAAGCACAATAACAAGCACGTTTTAACTGTATTTTTCATATGTCCTGATTTGACTTGGTAGCTATTAAATTAAAAAGTAAGCGGTTTACCTTGTTGGGGGTAAATTAAATTTAATTGTAATTTGTTTTCAACTTTAAGTTCCGCTTTTATTTTGGCGATGCTGCTTGCCGGCGGTTTTAAATGGGTAACAACAATATTTAATCCTTTTATAGCGTCACTGCCTGTCAGGGCAGCCAGCTTATCCATTTCGGCCATCAGCCAATGTGGTGTAAGGTGGCCAAATAATGTTTTATCTGGTTGCTCGCTTGGGAACGAAACCTCAATCATAATGGCTTTTAATTGTTTGTTTTTAACCAGGGGGGCAACAGCTTCCCAAAGCTTTTGCAGGTTGGTGCTTTTTTCAACAGCATCGGGGCCGGTATCGCCTAAATACAAAATATAAGCCTCATTGCTGTGTACCAAAAAGGCAGTACTGGTGAGGTTTGAATGGCTCAGCGGGAATGCCTGCACTTTTAACGAGGTGTTTTCTATAGCCACCTCGTTGCCAGGCTCAAGTGGTTTGTAATGAAACTTTTTTAAAGCGGGGTTTTCTCCCTCATCGGCAAAGTTGGCCCAGCTTGCCCAGGTAAAGTAGTGGGTTTTGAATGTTTCGAGCGTACTTTGCAGGCCGTAAATATTTTTAGTGCTGTCCTCGGGCGAGTTAATGACCAGGCCCGCAAGATGATCAAGGTGGGCGTGCGAAATGAAATATCCTTTGATGTATTGCCTTAATACTTTTTCCTGCGAAACATGGAAAGTCTTGTTTTCGATGGCTTTTTTTATGCCATAGTGCAGCGTGCCGGCATCTAAGCATATATAATTGTTACTGCCGCTTGCTGCCAGCATGTAGGCCGATAGGTTACTTTCATCAATGCCCCCCAGCACGCCCAACGGCACCAGCCTGAATGAGCGCGCGGGTTTAACTTGTGCCATTACTAAAAAAGGCATCAGTGCGCATAAAATAACACTTAAAGCAAGGTGTTTGCGAATCATTAAAGGTAGATTTTCAATTGCAGTATAGCACAATTGTTATGCCGCTAAATTAATGATATAGCCATGAATTAAACAAAAATAAAAGCTGTTTTAAAAATGGTACCTGTTGGCGATGCACCGCTCGCAAAAGAATTTTTTTATTGGTAGCCAAAACAGGAAGGTTTTGATAAAAAGTCCACGCTTTCGCCTGGTGTTGAGTACTTCCTTGCACTTTTTGCACCTGTAAACAGGGCGCTGGTTAAGAGGGACAATTTGCATTATTTAATAGGGGTATTTTTATAATGCAAATCTAAAATAAATACATGAAAGGGATGTTTTTTTAGGATAATAATTAACGTTCGAATTAATATTTACTCTGTTTTCATCTCTTTTGCAGCTTTTTTACTATATTCATAGTCGCCTCCTAATAGGTAACCCCAGGGTTTAAGGCTTTCAATACGATCAAATATGATTTTGAAAATAGCAATAACCGGGATAGAAAGAAACATGCCCGAAAGCCCCCATATCATTTCGCCAAGGATAATGCCGATAAACGAGATCAGGGCGTTCAGCCTCACCTTTGAGCCCACAATGGTTGGCAGCAAAAAATTAGCATCTACAGCATGTATTACAATTACGCTAACGGCCACGGTAACAGTTTTGCCGATATTGCCGGTAGCAAAAGTGATGATTGTGCTTAATAACAATGCTGTGAAAATACCAATATAGGGGATGATATTAAATAGCCCTACAATGATGCCCAATAACGCCGCGTACTTAATACCGACTAACAGGAAAGCGGTAATAGCTACACTGGCCACTATAAACATTTCCAACAGCAGCCCCAGTATATATTGCCTCATGATAGATTGAACATTTACTACTATATCCATCACTACCTCAGAGTTTTCGTCCCGGAATACCCAGATGATAAACCGGAGAAGAAGCCGCCGGTAAAGCAAAATAAAAAACGTGAAAATCATGATAAATACATAAAATATCATGAGCGATGAGATTGCGCCGAAAGCAGTGCTTACCACATCGGTTCCCGATTCCATTATTTTTTTGGAGGCATCATCTACATATTTTAGTTGTTTGGCCGCGTTGATATGAAATGCCGATTGCACCCAACTTTGCAAATCATGAATTGATTGCGAAACCTGGCTTTTAAGCATTGGCCAATCGTTGGCAAGGTTTGATATTTGGGAGCCTACCAGGTATAGTATACCGCCAACCAGGGCCACCAACAAAAGGATAGATACCAGTGACGACATGCTGCGCGGCAGGCGCAGTTTTTTTTCCAGATAGTTGGAAACCGGCAGTAGCAGGATCGCAAATATAAATCCGAAGATTAATGGGTCGAGGATATCTTTGCCTACGACGATGAGGTAGCCAAGGGCAAGAAAACCCAGCAGGGTAAGCGCAAGTCGTTCATAAAAAGGGGCTATATTTTTTTTTGCCGGCATAGGGTAGATGATTATCAGATACCTTATAATATAAGGCGGTATCCGAGGTTTGAAGATACAAAAATATTGGTCAACAAAAGTTATCCTTTTGTTTTGCGATGGCTTGCTATAAATTTACATCGACCTTTAAAAGATGAAACTTGCCAAGGTGATCGTTGTAAACGGGTGAGCCCGTTTACAACATTTTTTACTCATCCTCGGCAAACGTAAGCACATAATTGTTATTATCCTTAATCGAAAACTCAGTAGCCCCGTAAAAAGTAGTTTCTAAGCCTTTCAAAACAGGCACCAGATCTTTTACTGATTCAAAAAATGCCCGGATGTTTTTAAGTTTGATATACAGCAGCATCGACGCCCCATCCTGCCGGCTGATATCCGGAAGTTCTTCGCCCAGGCTGGCCATGGTTTGAAACATCATGGTAACATTGCCTTTGGCCATCATGGCCCAAACCAGGTCGGTACCGGTTTCGGGTACGGTTACTACCAGTTCAAAACCCAGCAGGTGATAAAATTTGATAGTTTCGTTAACATCCTTCACAAAAATATTGGGCGATAAGCTTTCCATGGTTTTTAATTAAGCTGTAAAAGTTGAAATAAATGCCGCGATAAAAATAAATATTTATATTGAAAATGCTAAATAATTTAGTAAAATTGTCAAAAATCAATAATTCAGTAAATCACTAATTCAATAATTAAAAAAGTGGGAAAACTTGTAGAAGAATTTGACGGCTATCGTACTAAAATGAACGATAGGATTATGGAAACTGCTAACACCAATATCAAACGTTTTTTCGCGCTGGATACCACCAGTTATGCTGAAGGAGCACTTGATGTAAAAACCAAAGAAATGCTTGGCCTGGTTGCAAGCATGGTATTGCGCTGCGATGATTGCATTAAATACCACCTGGGTAAATGCCACGAGGCCGGCATTAACAGTGACGAAATGAACGAGATATTTATGATAGCCAATTTGGTAGGCGGATCGATAGTTATACCTCATTACCGACGCGCGGTAGAGTATTGGGACGAGTTAAATGAGGCTTAGCAAGTTTCGGGTTGGATAAGAAAATTAATGGGGTGATTTTTAACCGTGCGTAGTTGAGGGTTATAAAATCTTGTGGTCGCCGACGGGGTAAAATGAAAATGTCAAACTATGTCATTGCGAGGAACGAAGCAATCGCGAACTATGCAAATCCGCCCTGTAAAGTTGCGATTGTTATGTGACCATTTGTGTCGGCAGGAAGGGCAAATTCAGAATTATAGCGGGGATTGTGATTGTTGGTAATGTGTTGTTTTTTAGTGCAATAAAAATGATAGACAGGCGTATAATGTTAGTAAAAACCTAATCTTATGTATCAATCAAAATCCCGCCGCGAACTGCTTTATGTTGACATGTTTCCGATGTTCAATCTGTTATTGATTGTATTGATGTTTCTATTAATTTATGGCAGGCCTTTGCCCCGAAGCCCTATTGATATTAATTTACCCGTTGGTCATTCATTTAATACTGGGGACCCTGACGCTGATTTTGGAACCATATTAGTTGGAGAAAACAAGGTGATGTTTGGGCTCGAATCTGCGGGTGTTCGCGAAGACGCGTTAAAACAAATGGCCAAAATTTATGATGTTCCTTTTTCAACGAATGAGATAGCTAAGTTTGGCAAAACTGACTTTATCGGTACCCCGCTGAACTCACTAAAAAAATATATTACCAACTACTACAATTTTACCGACTATCGTACCCAACCAGGTTTATTGCCCGATATAGCATGTGATGACGAGTTATTCAATTGGATAAGATGCTCAAGAAAGGCAACATTGAGGCAACACAACGCCCAAATGCGTATCGCTATTACGGCTGATGGCGAAACCCCTTACCCGGTTATTAAGAAAATTATAAGTGTATTGCACAAGCAGCACGTAAATAAATTCACCATAGTATATTCTTTTATATGGCAAAAATGAACGAAAGCTCCAAAGACTTAATCCGTTGCAGCTGGGCCGGAACCGACCCCTTATACAACAAATACCACGACGAAGAGTGGGGCAAAGAAGTACATGACGACAAAACGCTCTTCGAATTCCTGATCCTCGAATCTGCCCAGGCTGGTTTAAGCTGGATAACTATTTTGCGCAGGCGCGATGGGTATCGTAACGCTTTTGCCAATTTTGATGTACACAAAGTAGCCGCCTTTACCGACGAGGATGTAGAGCGTTTAATGCAGGATACCGGTATTATCCGCAACCGGTTAAAAATATTGGCAGCTATCAACAATGCCAAACTATTCATAGGCATACAACAGGAATTTGGCTCGTTTGATAAATACCTGTATAGCTTTATGCCGGATGGCAAGCCAATTATCAACCATCACCATAAAATCCCCGCCAGTACGCCCGAATCGGATGCTATCAGTAAGGATATGAAAAAGCGGGGCTTCAAATTCTTTGGCACCACCATTTGTTATGCCCACATGCAGGCAACGGGCATGGTGAATGATCATATACCGGAGTGCAGTTTCAAGTAAACACGAATTGTCACGAATGGTGCCGAATTTCACGAATTTTTATAAGTACGAATTATCGCTGATTTAATCGAATTTCACGAATTTTTATGAGCACGAATTATCGCCGATTCAATCAAATTGTACTAATTATAATCGGCACGAAATATCATGGATTTAATTCTATTTTTGCATAAAGCCATTGCAAGTAATTCGTGAAATTCGAATAAATTAGTACAATTCGTGTTTAATAAATTCGTGCAATTAGTGTGTATAATATATGAAAAAACTATTTCTTTTGGATGGCATGGCCCTTATTTACCGGGCGCATTTTGCTTTGAGTAAAAGTCCGCGTTTTACCTCGGGCGGGATGAATACATCGGCGGTAATGGGCTTTACCAATACCCTGCTGGATGTGTTGAAAAAAGAAAAGCCAACCCATATGGCCGTGGTGTTTGATACCGAAGCGCCAACCGAACGCCATACCGATTACGAACATTATAAAGCCCACCGCGAGGCTATGCCCGAAGATTTATCAAAGGCATTACCCTATGTAGTGAAGCTAATACTGGGTTTTAACATCCCGGTAATAACATCAGATGGTTACGAGGCCGATGATATTATAGGCACCCTGGCCAAAAAGGCCGAGCAAAAGGGCTACCAGGTTTATTGCATGACGCCTGATAAAGATTTCGCGCAGCTGGTATCAGATAACATCCGCATTTACAAACCGGCCCGTATGGGTAACGAGATGGAGATTTTGGGCGTGAAAGAAGTGCTGGAAAAATGGGAGATAGAAAGGGTTGAACAGGTTATAGATATTTTGGGCCTTTGGGGCGATGCGGTAGATAATATTCCCGGCATCCCCGGTATAGGCGAAAAAACCGCCAAATCGCTCATCAAACAATACGGCTCGATGGAAAACATCATTGCCCATAGCCACGAATTGAAAGGTAAGCAACGTGAGAATGTAGAGAACTTTGCCGAGCAGGGTTTATTATCCAAAAAACTGGCCACCATAATATTAGATGTCCCGGTTGAACTGGATGAGGCTGGCCTGGAAATATGTGCGCCAAGCAAGGAATTGTTAGAACCGCTTTTTGCCGAACTGGAGTTCCGTACCCTTGGCAGGCGTGTTTTCGGCGATGATTTTACCATCACCGAATTTAAATCGGCCGGTACCCAAACCGACCTCTTTGGTTCTCCGGTTGAAGAACGACGTACTACGATGACCGTAGATGTGGAAGATATCCGCGAAGACTTTGTAACAGCATCTAAAAATATAGATAACGTACCGCACGAATACCACCTGGCCGATACGGTTGAAAAACGCGCCGAACTGATTGCTATCCTTGAAAAACAGGAAAGCTTTTGCTTTGATACTGAAACCACCGGTACTGATGCAAATTATTGCGAATTGGTTGGCCTGTCGTTTTCTATAAAAGCAGGCGAGGCCTGGTATGTGCCGGTGCCCGAAGACCAGGAAGCGGTTAAAGCCATAGTTAACGAGTTTAAACCGGTGCTGGAAAATGAAAGTATCGGCAAAACAGGGCAAAACATTAAGTTTGATATCCTGATACTGAAATGGTACGATGTACAGGTTAAAGGCAAGCTGTTTGATACCATGATGGCGCATTATATTATCGACCCGGATACCCGCCACGGCATGGATATTCTGTCCGAAAATTACCTGGGCTACAAGCCGGTTTCCATCACCTCGCTTATTGGCCCCAAGGGTAAAAACCAGGGCAGCATGCGCGATGTGGAGATAGAAAAAATAAAAGAATATGCCGCAGAGGACGCCGACATTACCCTGCAATTAAAATCAGTATTCGAACCGAAATTAAAAGAAGTAGAAAGCGAAAAGCTGATTCACGAGATAGAGCATCCGTTGATTTACGTACTGGCCGACATTGAATTTGAAGGCGTGAAAATAGACCACTTCACACTGGGCGAATTCAGTAAAGAACTGGAGACTGATATTAGTAAACTGGAAAAAACCGTATATGAAAAAGCGGGAGTAAGGTTCAACATCGCATCGCCAAAACAGTTGGGCGAAGTATTGTTTGAAAAACTGATGCTTGACCCTAAAGCAAAAAAAACCAAAACCGGCCAATATCAAACCGGCGAAGATGTGCTGCTTTCGTTAGCCGCCAAAAGCGATATTGTAAGGGATATATTAGATTTCAGGCAGTTGCAAAAACTCAAATCAACTTATGTTGACGCTTTGCCAACTATGGTGAACAGTAAAACGGGCAGGGTGCATACGTCATACAACCAGGCGGTAGCTGCTACCGGGCGGTTGAGCAGTGTTAACCCCAACCTGCAAAATATCCCTATCCGTACCGAGCGCGGCCGGGAGGTGCGTAAAGCCTTTATCCCCAGAAATGCGGGCCACAGCATTGTATCTGCCGATTATTCGCAGATAGAATTGCGCATTATAGCCGAGATCAGTAAAGACCCCAATATGATGCAGGCCTTTGTTGATAACCTGGATATCCACACCGCCACAGCCGCAAACGTTTATGGTGTTGGCCTTGACCAGGTAACCAGCGAGCAGCGCCGCAACGCAAAAGCGGTTAACTTTGGTATTATTTACGGGCAATCGGCCTTTGGTTTATCACAAAGTTTAGGCATCCCGCGTAACGAGGCTGCGGATATTATTGAGCAGTACTTTGCCCAGTTTCCTGGTATTAAACAATACATGAGCGATACCATGAACTTTGCCCGCGAAAATGGCTATGTATGTACGTTGATGGGCCGCCGCCGCTACCTGCGCGATATCAATTCGGCCAATGCGACAGTGCGTGGTTTTGCCGAGCGAAATGCCATCAATGCCCCCATACAAGGTTCGGCAGCAGATATGATCAAGATAGCCATGATCAACATCCACCGCGAATTTATAAACCAGAAACTGGACGCCCGCATGACCATGCAAGTGCATGATGAGTTGGTGTTTGATGTACCTCATGACGAAATTGAAATTGTAAAACCTATTATTATGCATCATATGAAAAATGCCATCAAAACTACCGTGCCTATTATGGTAGAGATTGGTACGGGGTTGAATTGGCTGGAGGCGCATTGATAATGACAATTTATGTCATTGCGAGCGATAGCGTGGCAATCTCATCGCGTGCATAGCGGATTTGCATGGTTCGCGATTGCTTCGTTCCTCGCAATGACATTTTTTGTATTAATGAGAAAATGGTCTGCTTTTATCATCAAAAAGCGACCTTAGTGTGCCCAATCTCATTCAGCCTCTCCATTCTTTTGGTACTCTTTTATACCAATCTATCAATATAAACATCAAAACTTTAATAACATTTTTACAATCTTCTCTGTAAATTTCAAAAACTATATTAATGATTATAGGTTTCTCTTTTGGTAATCTTTCCTTAAATTGAGCCAATAAAACCTGAATGAAAATATTCCATTTGAGTGCCGAATGTTACCCCGTTGCCAAAGTTGGCGGCCTTGCAGATGTTGTTGGCGCACTGCCTAAATATCAAAACCTGGCAGGCTTGCAGGCAGCAGTTGTAATGCCCTATTACGATAGAAAGTTTACGCAGGAAAACGAATTTGATGTTGTTTTTACCGCGGTAACTTTGTTAAACACCCGCCGCCTTTACTTTGAGATTTTAAAAGAAAAAACCGATAAGCTGGGTTTTGAGTTATTTTTAGTCCGCATACCCGGATTGCTTGACAGGGAAAATGTATACAGCTATCCCGACGAACGGGAGCAGTTTATTGCTTTCCAGTTGGCTTTTTTAGATTGGATAAGCTACTCACAGCAAACACCAGATATCATCCACTGTCATGATCATCACTCGGGCTTGGTGCCCTTCCTGCTTTATCATTCCAAACTGTATAAACGGCTGGCTAATGTGCCTACGGTGTTTACCATACATAATGGTCAGTATCATGGCGCTTTTGGTTGGGAGCATTTTCAATACCTGCCCGAGGTTGACCCTGCTTCAACAGGCTTGCTTGATTGGGCCGGCGGTATAAACCCGCTGGCCGCGGCTGTAAAATGTAGCTGGCTCTATACCACGGTTTCGCCAACTTATTTGCGCGAGCTTACTATTAACTCCAATGGGTTGGAATACCTTTTTTATATTGAAAGAGCGAAAGGGCATGGTATCATCAATGGTATTGACACCGAAGTGTGGAATCCCTTGAAAGATCCTATGATACCGAGCCATTTTAATATTAAAACACTGGCGAAGGGAAAGCAATTAAATAAAGAAGTACTTTGTACCCGTTTTGGGTTAGATGCCTCGAAGCCTTTATTTACCTTCATCGGCCGGCTGGTGATTGAAAAGGGTGCCGACCTGCTGCCAGAAGCCATCGACCGTACGCTGGCGCAATATGGCGATGAGGTTAACTTTTTTATCCTTGGCTCGGGCGACAAAGATATGGAACTGGCCTTACTTGAACTTAAGGCCAAATATCCCGGCAGGTGCAATGTATTTATCGGGTATGACGAAGGCCTGGCGCACGTGGTTTATGCGGGTGCCGATTTCCTGATGATGCCATCGCGTGTAGAGCCATGCGGGCTTAACCAGCTGTATTCCTTGCGTTATGGCACCATGCCACTGGTACGCAGTACGGGCGGCTTAATCGACTCGGTAATTGATTTTGGCGACGAAGGAGGCTACGGCATCCGGTTTAACCAGGTTTCGGTAGATGATATTTGCCACGCCATAAATCGTGCTGCCGCGCTTTACCAAAACCAGCCACAATTACAAATATTACGCAAACGCATGATGGCCCTCGATTTTTCGTGGGACAGATCGGCCAAAGAATATATAAACCTTTATGAAAGTTTAAACCCTCTGATATGACATCTAAAGTAATTTCAATTGTGCTTGGCGGTGGCCAGGGCAGTCGTTTATCGCCCCTTACTGCAACACGTTCAAAACCGGCTGTGCCAATTGCCGGTAAGTACCGTTTGGTTGATATTCCCATTTCCAATTGCCTGCACTCGGGTATTACACGTATTTATGTGTTAACGCAGTTTAACTCGGCTTCGTTAAACAAACACATTAAAAACACTTATCACTTTAGCAGCTTTAGCGATGCTTTTGTTGATATTTTGGCGGCAGAGCAAACCCCGTCAAGCGTATCATGGTTTCAGGGTACGGCCGATGCGGTACGGCAAAGTTTACACCACCTGGCTGTACATGAGTTTGAGTATGTATTGATCCTATCGGGCGACCAATTGTACCAGATGGATTTTGATGATATGATAACCAAGCATATTGACGCCGGTGCCGAAATTTCTATCGCTACTATCCCGGTTGACGCCGCTGATGTACCGGGATTTGGTATTTTGAAAGCGGACGATGACAGCATGGTTACAGCATTTATTGAAAAGCCAAAATCGAACTTTGAAAGCTGGGCATCGGATGTAAGCGACGAGATGAAAGCCGAAGGCAGGGTTTACCTGGCATCAATGGGTATTTACATTTTTAACCGCAAACTGCTGTATGAATTGCTGGAAGGCAATGACCGTACTGATTTTGGCAAAGAAATTATCCCGCAATCTATAGTTAATCATAAGGTTTTGAGCTACCAGTATGAGGGCTACTGGACAGATATTGGTACCATCCCATCGTTTTTTGATGCTAACCTGGGCCTTACCGACGAGATACCTAAGTTTAACCTTTTTGGCGAAAACCATATTTATACCCGTGCGCGCATGCTGCCTCCATCAAAGGTATCCGGCACTACATTAAATAAATCGATTATCGCAGACGGTTGTATTATCAGCGCTAAAACAATTACCCGCTCTATCATTGGTATCCGCACCCGGATAGGAGTTGATACCGAAATTGAAAACTGCTATGTAATGGGTAGCGATAACTACCAAACGCTTGAGCAAATTGCCGAACTGAAATTGAGCGACTCGCCAATTATGGGTATAGGCGACAGGGTAAAGATAAAAAATGCCATCATTGATAAAAATACCTACATAGGCGACGATGTGAGCATCAACTGCGGCGAATTGCTGGCCGATGGCGATTACGGCACGCATACTGTGCAGGATGGTATTGTAGTTGTTAAAAAACGCGCGATTATTCCTAACGGCACCGTTATTTAATTAAACGAAATAAAAAACAATCTATAGTTAATTTGTTATTGGTAGTATAAAAAACTATAAAACAGAAAAACTATGAAAAAAGCACTTTGTATGATTGCTTTAGCAGCAATCTCTTTCGGAAGCGTTTTTGCATTTGCCGGTGAAGCAACGGTAAAAACTACGCATGGTATTATGCAAACAGATACTACAAAGAAAAAAATGAAGAAGAAAAAAATGAAGAAGGATTCGACAATGAAAAAAGACACGATGAAAATGAAGAAGTAACCTTCAACAGCAAAAAAATAAGCCTCCTGAGTATTTCGGGAGGCTTTTTTGTTTATTGTTTTTATGCTATACGAGTTATAAAGCCGCGGATTCTGAAAGGGAAATGACATTCAAGAATAAAAGATTGTTATCCAGAGTAGTAAAATCCGCGGATTCTGAAGGGAGAATGACATCGGTTAATCCCCAATGTCATGCCGAACTTGTTTCGGCACCCCACATGCTAAGTGTACTTCATGTGGACCACCTGTCCTGTGGGATCCTGATCCGTTAGCTAACGGACGGGATGACTTCCGTTTTTCAACATGTCATGGGTAGCAACGAAGTATCTATTCGCGAACTTTTCTATCCGTCATGCACAGCTGATAGACCCTTCGTGCCTACCCATAACATGTTGTAGATTATGGAAGTTGAAGTTTTAATTACTAAGTCCTTCGTCGGCTTTTCATTTCCCCTTCAGAATTTCGCGAAATTTTATCACTTATAATGACAGGCTTTTATTTCTGAATGCACTGAACATTTTCAAATCCTCAAATCCTCAAATTTTCAAATAATTCATCTGCACATCTTCCGGCTTATATAATCCCCATCCTGTTGGAGTCGAATTTGATGAGCACGAAGAGCAGGATGGTAAAGCTTAATAATGATGAGCCGCCGTAACTGATAAATGGCAGTGGGATACCAATAACCGGTACTATTCCTATTGTCATGCCGATATTGATCACAACGTGGAAAAAGAGCACAGAGGCCACGCCATAGCCATAGATACGCGAAAATGGCGATCGCTGTCGCTCGGCGAGAAAAATAACCCGGAGGATAAGGAAAATATAGAGGCCTAATAATACAACTGATCCGGCGAAGCCCCACTCTTCGCCTATGGTGCAAAAAATGAAATCTGTGCTTTGCTCGGGTACAAATGAGTATTTGGTTTGGGTGCCATGCAAATAGCCCTTACCCCACATTTTGCCAGAGCCTATAGCTATTTTTGATTGGTTTACGTTGTATCCTTTGCCCCGTAAATCGGTAGTGATGCCCAAAATGATATTGATACGATCTGTTTGGTGCGGTTTTAAAACGTTGGTGTAAATAAATTTTACACTAAACACAAAGGTGATGGAGATAGCAAGGCCTATCAGCATAGTGCTGATGAGCTTGCGGTTACGCCTGAACAAAAAGATAACCAGGGCGGTAAATGCCACCAATGCAATAATAATATGCAATGGATTAAACAACAGGGCCACCACAAAAAGCGTAATTAGCAAACCGGATACGATCAGGAAATAAGGGGATAAACCCTCCCGGTACAGTACAAAAATAAGCGAACAAAACACCAATGTAGAGCCTGTATCCGGCTGCAACATAATCAGTATCATAGGCAGGCCGATAATAGCGGCCGCCGCCATAAACGATTTGGGATCGGTAACGCGGATATTGGGCCCGCTCAGGTACCGGGCCAATAACAGGCACGTTGCAAATTTGGCAAACTCCGATGGCTGCAGCCTGAAGCCCCCGCCAAGGTTTATCCAGGCCTGGTTACCGCCAACATTCCGGCCAACAATCAGTACAACTATTAACAAAAGCACTGTTACGGCATAAAAAGCCGGGGATAGGGCGCTAAAAAAGCGGCTCTCTAACAGTAAAATAACCATGCCAACCGCCACGGCCATTATAATGTATACAAATTGCTTACCGTAATTGGTTGCCCCATCAATTATGCTGGGGTGCCTTTCATCAAACACTGCGGCATGGATATTAAACCAGCCTATGGCGCACAGGATAAGGTATAGGAACACCGTTACCCAATCAACATTAAAAAAGAAACTCCGTTGATTATTATTGTGGTTGTTCATGCTATTTGCCAGCCCCCCTGCCTGCTAATAAACTGCCCCAGCTACCCTGTTTGTTATTGTTTACCGTTTTTACCCCGGTGGCTTTTTTTATCGAATCGGACTTGAATTTTTTTATTGAATCGGTCTTGAATTTTTTTATCGAATCGGCCCTCGCAGCCCGGATGCTATCGCGCATCCGCTCTTTCTTAAGGTCCATCGCGTAAAGGTTCAAATCGGGCAGGCGGTTTGCATTGGCAAAATAATCAACCGTGATACCCGATTCGCGCGGGGTTATTTTGCCCCTTAAATATTTTTCGACAATAAAACTGGCAATTGGTGCAGCCCAGTGTGCGCCCTCGCCCGAGTTTTCTACAACAACGGCAATAGCTATTTTAGGGTTTTCGCGGGGTGCAAAAGCCACAAATACCGAGTTAGCTTCGCCACGGGGGTTTTGCGCTGTACCTGTTTTACCACACATGATAATGCCCGGAATTTTTGATCGCCTGGCTGTGCCATCTTCCACCACGGCCTGCATCCCGTTAATAACGGGCTCAAAATATTGCGAATCTATCCCGACGTAATTTCTTTTGGTATACTCGTCCTTAATTACATTTTCGGTACCAATGGCTTTAATCAGGTGCGGCTTGTAAAAAAAGCCATGGTTGGCTATGGCACATTCCAGGTTGGCCATTTGTAATGGGGTTGCTAATAACTCGCCCTGGCCTATGGCTAAAGAAATGATGGTGCTGGCACGCCAGCCGCCCTTTTTATAAATATTGTCGTAATGCAGGGGAGTTGGTACGTTGCCCCGGCTTTCAGCCGGCATGTCAAGATCAAGCCTTGTGCCCAGGCCAAATTTCATTACATTGGCCCGCCAGTTAGTAAACGCAGCTTCGGTATATTTTGTCCCGCTGCGTTCCAGGATGCGTTGAAACACCATCGAAAAATAACCATTGCAGGATTCGGCTACTGCCCTGCCCATGTTAACGCTGCCGTGGGCTTCGCCATTGTTACACGGTACCAGGCGGTTGCCGGCCCTGTAATGCCCGGTACAATAGTATGTTTCAGCAGGTGAGATGATGTTTTCCTGCAAGGCTATCAAAGCACTCAGAGGTTTGAATGATGAGCCTGGCGGATACTGCGCCTGTATGGGCCTGATGAAAAACGGCTTATACGGATTGTTATACATTTTAGCAGCGTTGTTACCGCGCTCGCGGCCAACCATCAGGTTAGGATCATAGCCCGGGCTGCTTACGTAAGCCAGGATCTCGCCGGTGGACGGCTCAATGGCCACAATACTGCCAAGCTTATTTTGCATCAGTTTTTCGCCCAGCTTTTGTAATTCGATATCTAATGACGAGGTTAAGCGTTCGCCTGTACGGGGAATGGTATCAAAAGCGCCGTTGGCAAATGAGCCTTTTTGTATCCCCCGCGAATCTACCATCATGTTTTTTACGCCGCGCTGCCCGCGCAACACGGTTTCATATGCTTTTTCGACACCGGTAACACCGATATAATCGCCCAGGCGGTAATAGCCGTTTGATCGCTTGATGTCACGGTCCTGCGCCTCGCCGATATAACCTAAAAACTGCGCCGCAACCGAATCTGGATAAGCGCGTACAGTACGTGACAATGCATAAAAGCCGGTAAAGTCGTTTATTTTTTCCTGTATAGAGGCAAACCGTTGGGCCGATATTTGTTTTTCAAATTGCGAATCTTTATTGGGCGAATATTTGATGGCTTTTATCCAGCGTTTGTCGAAGCCTGCCTTATCAATACCAAGCAGGTTACAAAACGCAATGGTATCAAAAGGTTTTACATCTTTTGGGACAACCATAATATCAAAGGTAGGTACGTTTTGCACCAGTATTTTGCCATTCCTGTCTAAGATGGGGCCGCGGGCGGGGTATTGAATAAAACTGCGGATCACGTTTTTGGTAGCGTAGATGGCGTAACGGTCATCAACTATCTGGATATAGTAAAGCCTGGCTAGCAGCGTGAAAATTATGGCAACAAAAATACCCGTGATAACGTAGCGACGCTCAAAAAAACTATTCATTTACGTTCTTTCCTTTTGAAAAATAACAGGCCCGAAACAAGTATCAAAAATACCGTAAATATTGAACTCAAAACAACACGGCTTAGTGTGTATTGTATTTCAGAAAACTTGAATACTTCAAGGCTTAGCAGGAAAAAATGATGTGCTAAAGTGAGTATTACCGCATAGGTAAAAAACCACCTGAAGCCCATAATGCTCAGGGTGGGTTCGGGCTCATTATCAAAGCCGTCTTTTTGCACTGTTATATTGATAAAAAGGATGCGCACCAGGGCAAGCACCACACAGGCGGCGGCGTGCAGGCCGGGAGTATCGTAAAATGCATCTACCGTAAGGCCTAATATAAATGATAATATAAACAGCAGCGCATTCGGTGTCTCGAACGGAAGCAGCAATATAAACAGAATATAAAAGTATGGGGTAGACAGGTTATAAAAGGTAATATTTTTAAGCAGGAATGCCTGCATAAAAACCAATAGAAAAAAGCGGATGATATTGACGATAATAGTACGGGCCATTATTTAACTTCCAGGGCCTCCAGTCCCGCTTGTTCCTGTGCGTATTTGTTAACTACTACGTATATATACTGCAGTTTGCTAAAATCAACCGAAAGACCAACCTCTACATTAAGTAGTAAGCCGCCTTCTTTAGCATGCAGGTTAGTTACCTTGCCAAAAGGGATCCCGGTAGGGAAAAGCGAATAGCCCGATGTAACTACCATCTCGCCCAGGACGGGTTTGGCGTCGTTTTGCAGGCTCAGCAAGCCTTTATGCGGATTCAAATCATTCCCCCAGATAAATGAGCCTACAGATTTATCGTTTATAAGCATAGCGCTAAACTGGCTTTTTGAGTGCAGCAATGATTTTACGCTGGCGTAATGATCTGAAACGGCGGCCACCATACCTACAACGCCGGCGCCGCAAATTACACCCATATCTTTGGTTATGCCATCCCTGCTGCCCTTGTTTATGGTGATGTAATTGTTGGATTGATTGGTTGAGTTATTAATAACCCTTGCTACCAGGTAAGTATACTGCTGCTTGTACACCGTATCAACCACTTTATGCTTTTCGGTTGTATCAATATAAAATGATGTTTTAAGCATTCCCCGTAACCTGGCATTTTCACGTGCAAGACTGTCGTTCACATCTTTTAAAGATAAATATCCCTTAAACTCGTTTACCTGCCCGTATAAACTGCCGGTAACCTGGTTTTGCGAATTGATAAAAGTAGCTTTTTGAAAAGAGTTGTATTTGATATAGATAAGCAAAGCGCTCACCTCAAAAATCAGGAATAAAAAAAACGCGTTATACTTAGTGATAAATATCAAGAGGTTACGCATCGGCTTTATTAATTAGTGAATTAGTGAATGACTGAATTATTGAATTGAAAAAGCAATTAAAAATCACTAATTCACTAACTCAATAATTCAGTCATTGACCTACTATTGCATTAAAAATTTAAAATTACCAATATTTTTTAGGGCGGTTCCTGTGCCACGTACTACGGCGCGCAACGGATCTTCGGCTACGTGAACTGGCAGTTTGGTTTTGGCTGCCACACGTTTATCAAGGCCGCGCAATAGGGCGCCACCACCGGTCAGGTAAATACCAGTCTGGTAAATATCTGCCGAAAGCTCGGGCGGGGTAATTTCCAGCGCTTTTAATATCGCTTCTTCTATTTTGGAGATAGATTTATCAAGACAATGCGCAATTTCGGTATACGATACCATAATCTGTTTTGGCACGCCGGTCATCAAATCACGGCCTTGTACTGCAAAATCAGCAGGTGGATCTGCCAGTTCTGGCAGTGCGGCGCCAACTTCAATTTTAATTTTTTCGGCAGTACGGTCGCCAATCATGATATTGTGCTGCCTGCGGATGTATTGTACAATGTCCGAGTCGAAGTTATCACCCGCTACGCGGATAGATTGATCGCAAACAATACCTGATAAAGCGATAACCGCAATTTCGGTAGTACCACCGCCAATATCGATGATCATGTTACCCATAGGCTCTTCCACATCAATACCAATACCTACCGCAGCAGCCATTGGCTCATGTATCAGGTAAACCTCTTTGGCGCCTGCAATTTCGGCCGAGTCGCGCACCGCGCGTTTCTCTACCTCGGTAATACCCGATGGGATACAGATAACCATACGTAACGATGGGAAGAACCATCCTTTACCCTGGTTTATCATTTTGATCATACCGCGTATCATGTGTTCGGCAGCGTTAAAGTCGGCAATTACACCATCTTTAAGCGGGCGAACGGTACGGATATTATCATGTGTTTTACCTTCCATTTGCATGGCCTGGCGCCCAATGGCAATAACCTTGTTGGTAGTCCTGTCGAACGCCACGATGGACGGTTCGTCAACAACAACTTTATCATTATGTATAATGAGGGTATTGGCAGTACCCAAATCGATAGCAATTTCCTGTGTAAAAAAGTTAAATAAACCCATCTAATGTTTCCCTTGAAATAATCTGCAAAGTTTATAAAAATACGCTTAATAAAATTACATACTTGCAATTAAAAGCGTTAAAAATTAATATTTATTGTTTGCGTGGGTTGATTAAGTTGGATTGGGTTGATTAGGTTGATTGAGTTGTCATACTCGCACTTGTTTTTTTAAACCACTCACTTAATCCAACTCAATCAACCCAATCAACTCAAGCTTTAATGCTTAAAATGACGCACCCCTGTAGTCACCATCGAGATGTTCTTTTCATCGCACATGGCTACAGAAAGCTTATCGTTTATCGATCCGCCCGGTTGTAATACGGCAGTAATGCCTGCTTCGGCAGCAAGTTCCACGCAATCAGGAAAAGGGAAAAACGCGTCGGATGCCATAACAGCACCGTTCAGATCAAAACCAAAGCTTTGAGCTTTAATAACGGCCTGCCTTAAAGAATCAACCCTTGAAGTTTGTCCAACACCGCTTGACATTAGCTGGTTGTTTTTAGCAAATACAATGGTGTTTGATTTGGTATGTTTCACCACCTTGTTGGCAAAAAACAAATCTTTCAATTCCTGCTCGGTTGGTTTGCGGTTGGTAACCGGGGTCATTTGGGCCGGGCCTTCAATCACGGCGTCTTTATCCTGCTCGATAACGCCGTTCAGCAAAGTTTTAAATTGCTTAACCGGTAATTCAACAGGCTGGCGGACCAAAATAATGCGGTTCTTTTTAGCCTGTAATATTTGTACAGCTTCGTCTGTATAGGCAGGTGCAATCAGCACTTCGTAAAATATCTTGTCAATCTCAGTCGCGGTTGCCGCATCAATTTCGTCGTTAGCGATAATTACACCGCCAAAAGCCGAAACCGGGTCGCATGCCAAAGCATCAATCCAGGCCTCTATAATGAACGAGCGCGAAGCAATACCGCAGGCGTTGGTGTGTTTTAATATAGCGATGGTTGGCTCGCCGGTAAATTCATCAATCAACGCAACTGCTGCATCAACATCAACCAGGTTGTTGTAGGAAAGTTCTTTACCGTTTAGTTTGTTGAACATAGCATCCAGGTTACCGTAAAATGTACCTTGCTGATGCGGATTTTCGCCGTAACGTAATACCTGGCTTTTTTGGATACTTTGTTTAAATACCGGCAACGGCTCTTCCTGGTTAAAATACTGGAAAATGTGCGTATCGTAGTTTGAAGTAATGTTGAATGCTTTTTGCGCGAATGATTTACGCTGATCGATAGTGGTAACGCCATCCTGTGTTTTCAGGATGTCTTCCAGTATGCCGTAGTCGTCTTTTGAAGCAACTATGGTTACATCTTTAAAGTTTTTAGCACCGGCGCGGATAAGGGAAATACCGCCGATATCGATCTTTTCAATCACATCTGCAGCGCTCGCGCCGGATTGAACAGTTTCTTCAAACGGATAAAGATCTACGATAACCAAATCCAGTTCAGGGATTTCGTATTCGGCCAGTTGTTTCTCATCGCTATCAAAGCTACGGCGGGCCAAAATGCCACCAAATACCTTAGGGTGCAGGGTTTTAACACGGCCACCTAATATAGACGGGTACGAGGTAAGATCCTCAACAGGTATCACATTTACCCCTAAATTGCGGATAAAAGTTTCGGTACCACCGGTTGAATATATATTAACACCAAGGCGATTTAACTCGAGAATTATAGGCTCTAAGTTGTCTTTGTAGTAAACAGAAATTAAAGCGTTTTTTATTTGAACAGACTGGCTCATTTACAGTGATTTTTTGAGCCGCAAAGGTAGTGAATTAGTATCAAGTAGTTAGCATAAAAATAGTATTAAGTAGCTAGTATCAAGTATCAAGACAAAAGAAAAAATGTCGTGCAAAATTACTGATTCAGCTAGCACCTGAAAGAATGTATTTTGCTATCCCAATACGCAGCTTTAGTGGTTAAATATATCCAACGTAAACTCAAAAAAAAATCTTGATACTTGATACTGACTACTTGATACTAAAAACGGCTTTTCCAACTTTCACACTAAATAACTAACTTCACCGCCCGAAATAGTACATAAATGAAATTATTAGAAGGAAAAACCGCACTTATCACCGGTGCATCAAAAGGAATAGGCCGCAAAATAGCCGAAAAATTTGCCGAGCACGGCGCTAATGTAGCTTTTACTTACCTGTCGTCTGTTGAAAAAGGCCAGGCTTTAGAGCAGGAATTGCAAAGCTTTGGTACACAGGTTAAAGGCTATCGCTCCGATGCCTCAAAATACGACGAAGCCGAAAAATTGATAGCCGATATTATTGCCGATTTTGGCACCCTTCATATTGTGGTTAACAACGCCGGTATCACCAAAGATGGTTTACTGATGCGCATGACCGAGGAAGCATGGGACGAAGTGATGAACGTTAACCTTAAATCTATCTTCAACGTAACCAAAGCCGCATCAAAAATCATGATGAAAAACCGCAACGGTGTATTCATCAACATGAGTTCGGTTGTGGGTGTACAGGGTAATGCCGGGCAGGGTAACTATGCCGCTTCAAAAGCGGGTATCATTGGTTTCTCCAAATCAATGGCCAAAGAATTAGGTTCACGCAATATCCGTACCAACGTTGTGGCTCCTGGTTTTATCAAAACAGAAATGACCGAGGTATTAGACCCTAAAGTGGTTGAAGGCTGGGCAGCGGCAATCCCGCTTAAACGCGCCGGCGCAACTGAAGACGTAGCCAATGCCTGCGTTTTCCTGGCATCGGATATGGCAACCTACATCACCGGGCAGGTAATTCCTGTTGATGGAGGGATGCTTTAGTATTAAGTCAAAATTCAAAAGTAAAAATTCAAAAAGCTCTTGCGCAGGCAAAAAAAGCGGCAAGAGACTTACGAAGTTTTAAAAACTTCGTAAGTCTGGGGTTCGAAGATAGCAAACGGATGATTACGATAGATATTTTAACAAGGCAGGCATTTAGCTTGCCTTGTTTGTTTTTATCCTGGTCATACAATTTGGTGATAAAAAATCAGTTACTTTAATATCAACCAATATTACTTAAACCGTGAAAATAATCCTGCTTACTTTACTCATATGCTTTGCTTTTGGAGACAGCCACGCCCAAAGTAAAAGGGTGGTGGCGCATAAGAAGGTAATTCCAATATCACAGTGGCACATCTACGAATCTGTTGAAGAAATGCCAATGCCAGCAGGTGGATTAGACAAACTTATTAGTGCAATTGCCAAGAACCTGCATTATCCCGATAGCTGTGAATCACCCGGCGGAAGGGTAATTATTACCTTTGTTGTCGAGGCAGACGGAATAATTGATAACGAAACCGTTGTAAGAGATCCCTGCGGTAAAGATCATTTACTTTCGAACGGGCTGTTTGCTAAAGTCAAAAAAATAAAGTGGACGCCTGGCAAAATGAAGGGAAAACCTGTTGCGGTAAGATATTCATTACCAATATTCATCTGTTTAGCCCGTGACGATTAATTTACCTCAATTCAGCTTATTTTCTGATATTGCACCATAACGTAAAACGTGCAACGTAATACGTATCACTTAAATATGCTATTTCTATTTTCACTTACATGGGGTTCGGTTTCGGGATGGTGGGTGCCTGCCTGTTTGCTGTTAGGAATTGTATACGCCTGGCTGCTTTACCGGCAACCGGTTAATTTGGGTAAATATTTCAGGTACGGGCTGTCGGTTATCCGCACGGTGGTGGTGTTTTTTATCGCGATGCTGCTGGTATCTCCATTGGTAAAGTCTATCAAATACGATCCTCAGAAACCTTTGGTGTTGATAGCGCAGGATAATTCATCATCCATCAATACATTTAAAGCTCCCGGTTTTAATGCTGATAAACTGGTGGGTGATCTTGCTAAACTTAAGGAACAACTGGGCGATAAATACGATGTGCAGGAGTTTAATTTTGATAAAGACCTGAACAATGGTCTATCCAATAAATTCAACGGTAAGCAAACCGATTTGGCAAATGCCCTGCACCAGCTAAACAACAAATTTGTTAACCAAAACATTGGTGCGCTGGTTTTAGCTACCGATGGTTTATACAACCAGGGTAACGATCCGCAATACGAGGCCAAAAACATCAAAACGAGTATTTATACCATTGCCCTTGGCGATACTGTAGCCAAACGCGACCTACTTATTGGTAATGTAAACTATAACAAAACCGCTTTTTTAGGTAACGATTTTGAGGTAGAGGTATTAACCGCCGCCTACCAAAGCAAAGGCGAAAATATCCATTTAACCGTTGCCGAAGATGGTAAACAGGTTTTTTCGCAAACTATCCCGGTAACCGGCGCCGATTTTAAAAAGCTTGTACCTGTTAAGCTCACGGCGGACAGGAAAGGTGTACGTAAATTCACCATCAACATAGCTCCGGTTAAAAACGAGCTATCGACCCAAAATAACACCGAAGTTATTTATGTAGATGTGTTGGATGCCCGCCAAAAGGTGTTGGTACTGTACCAAAGCGCGCACCCGGATATTACGGTAATTAAACAGGCCATTGAAACCAATAAGAACTATGAGGTAAAAACAGCATTGACCTCTGATATGACCGGCATTAAACTGGCCGACTATAGCCTAGTAATACTGTATCAAATTAATGCAGGCAGCCTTGCCCCGGTAAAAAGTTTTATCACCCAAAGTAAAATTCCCACCTGGTACATTTTAGGTTCGCAAAGCGATTTGCAGGCTTTTAATGCCGAACAAAACATTGTAAAAATAAGCGCCGGCCGCAGCGAAACGCAGGAAGTATACGCCTTGCCCGAAGCCGGTTTTGCCGCTTTTACATTATCCGATTCATCGCGCAAAAAGATTGGCAATTTGCCGCCTTTACTGGCCCCCTTTGGCAGCTACGGAACGGGGACAGGTACTACCATTTTATTAAAGCAAAAAATTGGCGCCATAGCTACAACTTATCCTTTGTTAGCCTTTGGCGATGAAGGCGGCCGCCGCACCGCTGTACTAACAGGCGAAGGCATCTGGCGCTGGCAGCTATCGGAGTTTCAAAACTTTGGCAACCGCAACGCTACAGACGAGTTGTTGAGCCAAACCGTACAATACTTAACCGCCAACGCCAACCGCCAGCGTTTCCGCGTTTACCCGGCCCGCAATGTTTTTGATGAGGGAGAAAACGTGATCCTGAACGCCGAACTATATAACGATGCCCTGGAGCTTATCAACACGCCTGATGTGAAGATTGACCTGAAGAGCAGCGCAGGTAAAAACTACAGTTTCCTGTTTAGCCGTTTTGGCCCAAGCTACCAACTGGATGCCGGTGCCTTGCCGGTTGGCGAGTATAGCTACAGCGCATCAACCCAAAACGGTAAAAACCGGTTTAAAGCCGCCGGCCAACTCACCGTTAAGGCCCTTAACCTGGAAACCCGGCAAAGCGCGGCTAATCACCAGCTGTTGCAGGCCCTTGCCCAGCAAAGCGGCGGGCAAATGCTGCAACCGTCGCAAATCAGCCGGCTTGCAGATTTGATCCGCAAAAATGATAATATTAAAACTATAGTTTATGAAGATAAGCACTATAGCGACATCATCGACGTAAAATGGCTGTTTGTGCTGATCCTTCTGCTGCTAAGTACAGAGTGGTTTTTAAGAAAACGCGAAGGGGAAATATAGAGTCAAGAATCAAAAGAGTATAAAATGCGGAGTCAAAAGCAGGAGGCCGTGCTATTCCTTCCCGAGGGCTACTATGTGTACACAAGTTTATATGAGATAGTATTTAGAAAAACCACTCCGTTAGGAGTGAAATGTCGGTAGAATAATAAATATTTCAGATAAACATAAACTATTAAGGTTAGATCACCTGCGGGCGTTGGCAAATCGAAAGTAACATCATAAATTGCAACCCTTTCATACGGCATATATCTTAGCCATAAATTGATCATACACACCATCCTGGCCCTTTTGAAAGAGCTGGAGTGGATAAAAACGGCAACCTGATGATGGTTTGTTGTTTTTGTGCTTGTATTGTTGGTGCTTTGATAGTGAGATATACTGTTGAAAGGGCATCGATAATGTTGAGGGATAGGGTGTTGGCAATGTGGGAACAACCTAAAAACCTTGGTTAGTTTGCCTTATCGTACATTCCCTGCAAATCGTCTTTTGATTTGCTGTATTTGAAATACTCGGGCTTGTGCAGAATAGAATTGAAATACAACTCGCGGGCATGCATATTATCGCTGGTTGAAGCCATATTTGAAAATTGTATCAGTAATGTACTGATGAAATTCCCAACATGAACTTCTTGGTACGACTCTTTCTTTTTATATCCTGTAATTTCAAAATCAGGGATATCCAAATTTGTATAATAATAATAGGGCTTGCCGTTAAATAGTGGCATTTTACTTTGCTTTTCCGTAAGTTTTTCTGTTTTTTTCAAGTAATGTAAAACCTGGAACCTGCCATTTGCAAGTGCGCTCATTATGCTATGAAAGAAGATCGCTTTTTCGGTATCATTTTTAAACTTCATGTTGCCCAGGTCGAAATTATGTGTGCGTAGGTCGGCTGTATTGAAAAGCATAGCCAGTCCGGTTTGTAAGCGGTAATAATAGTTATCGAGCAGGAGTCTTTCATCAATAGTCTCGGCGAGCGCTTTGCGGGCTACATCCGGGTCAGGGAAAGGTTTTTTACTCGTATCTATACGATTGTAGTGTATCTCGCGCAGAACATACCACAGCTGCATTTCGTCGTTGGTTGGCCTGTTGATAAAGCGGGGCTGCAATACGGTACTATCTTGCTTTCCTGTTGCTATTAAGACATCAACCATATTATTTAACACAGGCGTTCTTAAAGCGTCAGCAGCTTTAGCGAAAGCATTGCCGGTTGCCATGTTATTTTGAGAATATAGTTGACTAAGGGAGATGAGGTTGTTAAAATCCTTATCACTTAATTTAACCTGGGCAGTGCAATAAATGCATATAAAGCAAAGTGTTATTAGGAGGACAATGTGTTTCATTTTTCGTAAATAAGGTTTAGTAACGTAACTGAAAGATAGAAGATTGGGTGCAACTTCTAATCAAATCGTAAAAAAATAGCGATGAACAATTCACCGCTATTAAATATCTTATATCTTGATTCTAATTTCTTGCCTCTATTTTTCCGCTTTCTCCGGTACAATCAAATAAACATCCTCGTTGTCCTTTTTCATCAGGTACTTTTCGCGGGCAAATTTTTCTAATTGCTGCCGGTTGGATGTTAGTTCGTTTAGCTCTTTGGTAACCTGGTCTGTTTGGGCTTTATAAAAGTCGCGTTCTTTTTTAAGCTTGTTTACCTGGGTGCGGTATTCGTATTGCGAAAACAGGTCGTTTTTGTCGAAAAAAATCATCCACACTACAAAAGCCAGGGTAACCAAAAAGAATTTATTCTTAAAAAGGTCAATGAGGCGTTTCATCGATATGGGTTCTTTGAATTTCATTTAAAGCTATTTAATTTTCTTGAAGGTTGCAAATATTTTTAGTGAGTGGTTAATTGGGTTGATTAGGTGAGTGGTTGATTTTTAACTTAATCAACCACTCACCCAATCAACTACTCACTTAATGAACTATCTTCTTCCCGATGATCTGCTTGCCCCGCTCATGCCGCTTGAGCCGCCTGAACGACCGCCGCCGCCGGCTGGCCTGCCGCCAGATGGCTTACGTCCGCTGCCGCCACGGCCGCCTTCGCGTTTAAAGCTGCCTGATCCCTTTTTGGATTGGCCGGCCACCAGGTTTGCAGCCATGGCCACAGGGCTCATTGGGTAAGGGTGACCTTCCTCAACGGGAATCTCTTTCCCTATAAGTTTATGGATGTCGCGTAAAAACAGGATCTCTTCCGAATCACAGAACGACATGGCTATGCCGTCAGCGCCGGCCCTGCCTGTACGGCCTATGCGGTGAACATAAGTTTCGGGGATGTTAGGTAACTCGTAGTTTACAACATGGGTAAGCTCATCAATATCAATGCCGCGGGCAGCAATATCAGTAGCTATTAGCACACGTGTAGTACGGTTTTTAAAGTTGGTTAAAGCCCGCTGACGCGCGTTTTGTGATTTATTACCGTGAATGGCCTCGGCAGTGATGCCTACTTTATTCAAATCTTTTACAACCTTATCGGCGCCGTGTTTGGTACGGGTAAATACCAACGCGGTTTTAATTCCTTTATCTTTTAATATGTGGATCAGCAATGATTTTTTGTCATTCTTCTCTACATAATATAATGCCTGTTGTATAGTATCGGCTGTAGACGATACCGGGGTTACTTCTATCCGTTCGGGATTGGTTAATATGGTATTGGCTAATGATGTTATTTCAGCAGGCATGGTAGCCGAGAAAAACAGCGTTTGCCTTTTTGAAGGTACTTTTGCAATGATCTTTTTAACATCGTTTACAAAGCCCATATCCAGCATGCGGTCGGCTTCGTCCAGTATCAGCATTCTAACCTGGTCAAGGTGTACAAAGCGCTGGTTCATTAAATCCAGTAAGCGTCCCGGGGTTGCTATCAAAATATCAACGCCACGGCGTAAGGCGTCAACCTGCGGGTTTTGCGATACACCGCCAAATATGACCAGGTTTTTTAAGCCGGTATGTTTGCCATAAGCGGTAAAGCTTTCGGCAATCTGGATGGCAAGTTCGCGGGTTGGTGTAAGCACTAAGGCCTTGATTGCTTTTTGCTCTTTATGGGCCATCCTGTCCTGGAACAGTAACTGCAAGGTAGGCAACGCAAAGGCGGCGGTTTTACCGGTACCGGTTTGCGCACAACCTAATAAATCGCGGTGATTTAATACAATAGGAATGGCTTGCGCCTGGATAGGGGTAGGGGTTGTATATCCCTCGGTTTTTAAGGCCTTGAGGAGAGGCTCAATTAATTTTAAATTTTCGAATGACATGTTTGTTTGAATGTGCAGATGTGCAAATTTCAGATGTGCAGATATGCTGGTAATATTATAGACTGATATGCCTATGTTTTTAGCGAGGCATAATTTTCTGCAAAGATACGCTTTTTTATGTTAAGATTAATTTGAACCAGGCAAGGGTTACTTTGCTGATAAAATGGTATCAATAATAACTTAGTCATCTAAAAAATGGAAAAATGGGCCATCACCATAATTACAAGTATAGCTATATTTAGCTCTTCGTGCATCTATGATCCCGGAAATAATGATATCACTATCATTAACAGTACCACCGACTCATTATATTATTATGTGCATGATTATAAATCAGAAAATGAATATACTTATAACTTTGCTTATGATTCAATAGCCGCATACGATACAGCTAAAAGGCGGTATGACATAGCCTATAACATTAATGGCAATCAATTATTACCGCATGATACCATCCACCCTTCAATTAACGCTTCGAGTTGGAAAATTAAGGCAGTGGATAAGGGTGGGTTAACTTTTTTGTTTTATAGAAGAGATATTCAACAATTGTCAGAGAATAAGCCACTTACCTATAAAAATATCTATAAAAGAATTGATTTAACAACCACGCAGTTGGATAGCCTGAAATATAAAATCGAACTTGAAAACTAAGCCGTAACTGTTTTCTCCTCAGCCGCCTGTCTTTTCTGCTCGCGCTCGCGGATAAAGGCGTTTAGCAGCAGCATACCCACGCCAACCATAATAGCCACATCAGCTACATTGAACACGCCGGTTTCAAAAATACCGAAGTTCATTTGTACAAAATCGGTTACGCTGCCATAAACGGCCCTATCATACAGGTTGCCTATACCGCCGGCCAGTATTACAATAATGCCAGCCTGGTTAAGCGTAGTTAATCCGCGTTTTAATAATACATATAGCAGGCCCCAGGCCAGTGCTGCTGCGGGTAAAGCAGAAAGCAGGATAAAATGCCATGGGTTGGGCAACGAATCGCCTATACTTAAAAAAGCGCCGGTGTTTTCAACCCGGGTAACGGTGATAAAGTTTTTTACAATCGTAATAATAAGAGAAAAATGGACGTGGTCGCGCACATAAATTTTGCTGATCCTATCGGCCCCGATAACTAAAACTAAAAGTAATAATAACCACAATCCCCGCGAAACCCTTTTCTTATCCATCAAAAATTTAGTACTTGTATTTTGTTTATAACGTAACAGGCGTTACTTAAGTTGTTGGCCTGCACAAATTGCGGCCAAAAACATTGGTGTTTTATAAAAAAAGGCCATCCGTACAAAACAGATGGCCCTTTATATGAGGTAAAATTATTTTTTCAAAAATTTGAAATCTTTACCAATGAATTTGGCATTAGCGCCTAATTCTTCTTCAATACGAAGCAATTGGTTGTATTTAGCGATCCTGTCTGAACGTGAAGCCGAACCGGTTTTGATCTGTCCGCAATTTAACGCTACAGCTAAATCGGCAATGGTAGCATCTTCAGTTTCGCCCGAGCGGTGGCTCATTACAGATGTATAACCATTGGTTTGCGCTAAAGTTACCGCGTTGATGGTTTCGGTTAATGAACCAATCTGGTTTACTTTTACCAGGATTGAGTTTGCAGTATCTTCGTTAATACCACGTTGTAAACGTTTGGTGTTGGTTACAAACAAATCATCACCTACCAACTGTACAGTTTTGCCCAGTTTTTCGGTTAATAATTTCCAGCCATCCCAATCATCCTCGGCCATGCCGTCTTCAATCGAAATAACAGGGTATTTGCCAACAAGCTCGGCAAGGTATTCAACCTGCTCGGCGCTGGTGCGGATAGCACCTTTTTCGCCTTCAAATTTGGTATAATCGTATTTGCCGTCTTTGTAAAACTCAGATGCAGCACAGTCAAAAGCTATAAAGATATCTTCGCCCGGTTTGTAGCCGGCTTTAGTAATAGCTTTCAAAATAGTTTCAACACCATCTTCGGTACCTTCAAAGGTTGGTGCAAAACCACCTTCGTCGCCAACTGCGGTTGATAAACCACGGTCATGCAGGATTTTTTTCAGGTTGTGGAATACTTCGGTACCCCAACGTAAAGCTTCAGAGAATGAAGGAGCGCCAACCGGCATAATCATAAATTCCTGGAAAGCGATAGGCGCATCAGAGTGCGAACCGCCGTTGATGATGTTCATCATCGGGATAGGTAAGGTGTTGGCATTTACACCACCAATGTAGCGGTATAAAGGCTGGCGGCTTTCCTGTGCTGCTGCTTTTGCAACGGCCAATGAAACGCCTAATATAGCGTTGGCGCCAATTTTACCTTTATTTTCGGTACCATCAATTTCAATCATCAGGGCATCAATGCTGTTTTGATCAAATACATCGATACCTTTTAATTCAGGAGCTAAAATGTCATTTACGTTGGCAACAGCTTTTAACACGCCTTTACCCATGTATTTTGTTTTATCGTCATCGCGAAGTTCAACAGCCTCGTGTACACCGGTTGATGCACCAGAAGGTACCGCGGCGCGACCGAATGCGCCATTCTCAGTTAATACTTCTACTTCGATAGTAGGGTTACCGCGCGAATCTAAAATCTGGCGGGCGTGTACGTCAATTATTAAGCTCATTTTTTTATTGTCAGATATTTGTAAATTGTAAACGGCGGCTAAGTTAACAGCAAAATCAAGAAATCACAATCGAAATTTTGTATTTGTTATCATTATTAATCAATAATGCCAAAGGGTAACAGCAATTTAACATGAAATTAAAATGTTTTTATGCTGATGTTGCCTCCAAAAAGGAAAAATTCCGGCCTTAATCGGTTGTAGTAGGCACATGTTCGCGTTGCACAGCGTTTTTACGGTTAATACGATACATCAGCATCAGCATAATATTGCTTTTGGCGCTGCTTTGTATGGCTGTATAATTACGTTGGTTTATCCAGCCGGCCTGCACTATCCAGCTTTTATCAACCTGGTAACCCAAAGCGGCAGATATGCGGTTACGCTCGAAATTGGGTACCCGGTTATTAAAAAACACCTCGTCGAAAACCGAGATAAACCAGGTATTGGCAATAATTTTTTTGTGGTTTAAGGGAATAAACATGTTTAGGCGATATCTGAAACGGTTACGGTAATCGCCATTTACCCAGCGCTGCTCTATGCGGTAACGGTGTTCGAATTTAAAGCGGTCTAAAAACTGGTTAACCGTCATTTGCTCCCAAAACCGGTATTCGTTGGTTGTTGGGCCTTTATCAAGATCGGTATAATCATAAGTATGGTAGGTTCCGGTACCAAGCAGGGCGGTAAAGTTTTTATCCAGATCGTAACTTACACCGGCTTTTGCCTCGTAGTACTGAAACTGTTTAAACACGCCGTTTGTGCGGGTTTGAATTTCTGAGTAGCCGCCCCATTTATGAGCACTATCGCCAGGTAAAACAACGGTAGCTATGCCCCATGTACCTACTTTGCTATCCTGGGCTTTAACGGTAAATGAACATAACAATAAAATAAAAACTAAAACGGCACCAATGCTGGTTTTGAACATAACTCAGGGGTTTAATTGTGCAAATGTATTTCCTTAATGTTACGTTAGTGTTAAGTTATGGTATCTTAATGTTAAGTTAATGTTAAGTTTGTCAATAAACCGGCTGATAGAAAAGAAAAGGTCTATTTTGTTAATGTAGTGAGGTTTATAATTTGTCGATTTGGGGCGATGCCTGCGGCCCGGGCTGTTCACTAATACGCCTGCGGGCATTACGCGCAGGCCGGTACCGTTGCCATCCCTATCGCAATAAAAAGTTGTTTTAAGTATACTTTTGCATTAGTTTTAGTATTTATATGACCAATGAAGAAGTAGCACTTTTAGTTGAAGATGAGTTTCTGAACAAAACTTTAGGAACTACCGGGCAATACCTGGAGATCCATCAGCCGATGTTAAACGATGGCAAGATTAAGATTGACCGCATAGACAGGGAGAAGGAAGATGATTTGATAATTGCATACCTACCCGTAAAGGACGAATACTTTAACTTTGCGGTTTATATCGATCCTATAAAAAAGGAAATATTTAATGTAGGAACGGAATCACGTAATACAGTATACTTCAGGGCCGAGTCTCAAATAATTAAATCGGACATATTACAAGGTTTTACAACGCTGCAACCAACAAGGGTATGGAGCACCGGCGATTTACGACCAGATGGAAGGCGTACTTATAACTTTAACTGCATCGAAATTACGCCCAACCCAGAGGCAGACGAATTTGAAGACAAGCTTGAAAAACTGTTGACATTTTTGCAAAAAGATATTGACGGCGTGCGCGCATTAGCAGCAAATGCCAATGCCTTCGTTCAGGTAATTATGGATTTTCATGCCGGTAATCAGCGTTTGGGCGGCATGGCTATCAGTTCAAAACATATTCAACTACTAAGTAGTTTAAATTTGGCCATATATTTTGATGTTACCGCCTGGGGAGAGCCGTTTAAATAATGGCTGATAAAGCGTGACTGATTTATAAAGTTGGAAATTGCTTCATTCCCCAGATAATGCAAAGCAGATATATTCGGGTCTTAATTCTTGACTCTAATCTCTTGACTCTCCCCTTATTCCCATTTAAAAGTCTTAATAGCCTTCATAAACTTCAAAGCTGATATCTTTTACGGCAGCAAAATCGCCGTAGTTTTTTACCAGGTTTTTTACAGTGATAATGGGTGGTTTCGCCATAAGGTAAAAATGCAACAGAATAATGAAATAACCATGAATTATTTAAAACAGCTCCAGCCTCACCTAAACAGTATTCATGAGCGCCTCAAAATATCATAGTGCGAATAATCCTCTCCAAAGGAGAGGACTTTTGATTTGCATATTTTATTTTCAAAAACCTTGATTTTTAAGAACCCTCTCCTTTGGAGAGGGCAGGGTGAGGCTCTTTATGATTTTGGTTACGGGCTCATCGTATTTTTAGCCGTTTTATCTTCGGCTGCCGATTTTGCCCTGTACCGGTTCGTTTTATCTCCCTTTTTATAGCGTTATTTTTTTACAGATGGCATTATGGGAGTAACGTTGATTTATATAGAACCTGATAATAAAAACTCCCCCTTCAGGGGGCTGGGGGGCTTATTTTATCAGGTGACCGATGGAATTAATGATAGCTTCGGCATGTTCTGCGGCTTTAACTATCAGGTGAATAATTTGTATAGCAAGTAAAGTTTTCATGGTGATTGCGATTTGTTGATTCAAAAATGCAAACAGAATGGCCTTTTAGCTATAGATATTAGGCGAAGCAAAGCAAACTTCCGGTAAACGGCGGAAAATTACCGATGAATGATAGACGAAAATGAAGAACTGCCGGTAAACATCAGGAAATAATTTGGATAGAAGGCTTTACTGATATTAGTGTTTGGTGCGGGATTTATTTCACAATACTTTGTTGTTGTTCTTAGATGCATTTTTATCTATTTTTAAGCCCTAAGTAATTATTAAACCCGAATGAAAAAACCTTTATCACTACTCTTGTTACTTTTATTTTGTGTTACAGTTAACGCCCAGTTCAAACCTATAGCCGAAGGCCCTGTTTTTAAAGAACCCGAAGAGGGTTTTGCCAAAATATTACAATTAAAAACCGGGAGTACTATATTTATGCATATCAGTAATAAAGAAGGTATTGATACCCGCATTTACAACCCGGCGCACCAGGAAATAGCTACTAATCATATCAATCCATCGTATGACAAGCTCGGAACCGGGAGTAGTATCGAAGCCGTTTTTGAAATAAATGGCGATGTTGTTTTGATGGTCAGCAAATCAGAATCCCGCACCCCTGTGTTGTATCGTATTATAATTGACGGCAAAACAGGTGCGGCCAAAGAAGACAAACAAATTGCTCAGTTGGCCAAAGTAAGTTTTTTTGCGGGCTATGCTATGGCATTTGGTAATGTGCCGCAACCCGATTTTTTTGTGCGCAAAGATCCGCACAGCGACAATTATGCCCTGGTGCTGTTAAACAGTTTCGAGTCGGAAAGAAGCAAACGCATTGAAATTATATCATACGGGGCCGATAACAAAGAAACAGGCCGGGCGTTTTATGCATCACCGGATGAAAAATATAAATATATCCGCTATGTTGATATGGCTGTAATTGGAAGCGATAAAGTTTCGGTTTTGGCCTATGGTTATAATACCGCAAACAGCGGCGGTAAAGCGAGCGAGCTTATTTTGGCTAATTTAGATAAAGGTGCCAAAACCGTTAGTTTTACTGAACTGGGCTTTTCGCTGGATTTACTGGTATATCATGGTATATGCCGTTACAATCCTGCTATTAAATCATTGGTATTGATAGCTTCAACCAAAGAGAACTCAAAAGATGAAGGTTATACGCCTATTATGGCACTGGTAAATCCTTTCGATAAAAAGATCAACCGGGTAAATGTAATTTCTCCTTCAGAACGCCTTGATCAATATTCAAAGAAGGGTTTCAGGGGTTTACCGCAAAACCTGTTCATCAATGACGATGGTACTTTCACCGTTGTATCCGAAGAAATGGCCTACCGCTACACCAATTACTCGGTAACCACAATACTTGGCGATCTGGCTGTGGTTAATTACACTAAAACCGGGGAACTGTCGACTGATTTCCTTATCCGCAAAAGTCATTTCATCAATGGAGGAGTAGGCCCGTTTTACCAATCATACCGGGAAGGCACAGCTCAAAAACTGGGCGGAGGTAGTCAGTTTAAATCGTTCGCTTACCTTGATGGGAAAATCAAAAGTTACATTTTATTCAATGACACCGAACGCAATAACGAAAAGCAGGAAAGTGGAGGCCTGGTTGATATAATGGGCGTAAGTGGTTGCGATGGCTTTTATTATCCGCTTACCGGCAAAGAACCAATTTTGAAAAGAGAATACGTTTTTGGCAATCCGGAAGGAAAAAAAGACCATAACCTGGGATTGTTTTCAATATCCGACTATGACCGCAACAACAATGTGTACGTTACCCTGGAACTTTCAAATCAAAATGGTAAAAAAGGTGTAAAAGTTGTTTGGCTGCAGCCGTAATAACCAACTGCCCGGAAAGTTTATATTTTCCGGGCAGTTTGTTTTAAATCTTCATTCTGCTATTGCCAGTAAACGCTTCCACTCGGGGTGGCGTTTTAAATAAGCTATAATGTATGCGCAAAGAGGCACAATTTTCAAGTGGTTATCTTCAATGTAGTTAAAAGCTTTTTCAACAAGGGCGGCGGCAACACCGGTGCCCTCCATTGCTACCGGTACTTCGGTATGTATCAGGTAAATTTTATCACCCTTTAACTTGTAATCAATAAAGGCCCTGTTGCCATCTATAGTAAGTTCAAAATTATGGATGGCTTCGTTATTAATAAGCGGAATGTCCTGGTATTTCATATTTTTAAAATTTGTGCCGAAACTAAATTAGCAACAAAATTTATAAAGCCATTTTGTTGCAGTATTTTTGGGCTGATTTTTTTATCCGCTAAATAAAACGGGCAAAGCTGCATAAAATGTCATTTGACGAATGCAAATAGCTGATATTAAATTGGTTGTTTGTGTTTTTTAAATTTTAATTAATTTTGATTTGTGGTTCTATTTTCATAGAATTACATATAGAAACAGCCCTGGTTTCGAGTTAATGAAAACTATTGTGAAGCAGCTTAAGCGTATTTTACTTCAGGCTATACTATTGCTATGCATTACAGGTGTTTTTGCACAGGTAAAGCGCCCGTTATATTTGGCCGGCAACAGGAAAAAGTCGTCGCCCGTCGCAATTGTTAAGCCGGTTAAAGGTAGCGCGCAATTTCAGGAGTTTTCAAAAATTTTGGCCAATGCCAACGTTACATTTACCTTCCCTAAGGGATTCAGAGAGATACCGGCTGTAAACAACGAAAATTTTTCTTTTGATTATGCTATGGAAATCCCGGGTAAGGAATTTGAGATTTGGTTCCAGGTAAAATCGCTTAAGCAAAACTGGAAGAGCCTTGAACGTTACCACGAACAGGAAAATCCCGATTCATCATACCTGCAGATTGCTAAAGCCCAGGCTACCAATTTTACCGGCGAACAGGATAATTCTGTGCGGGCTATCCCGGCAAATGTATTGGCACGCTACAAAGCCGATGCAGGTAAATCATACCTGCTAAACCTGTTAGATATGCCCGAAACAAAAAGTTATAAATACGCCCTGCTTATCATGCTACAGCGTAACCACACGGGTACAATTATGGCGGTTTGCTTTACCAACGAAAAAGATCCCGAATTTTTCAGGAATATTGATAGGGGCACCAATTGTCTCAAGTTTAAGATCCATTAACATAATGTTAATAAGTTGACAGTTTTGAACACTCAATTCATTGCCGAAACTTTATTTTTGCAGATAGGTGCATAGTGATACCTTTTTTTAAATTCTACTTTATAAATGGCAGAACCAGTTAATTACAGTGAAGATAGTATCCGCTCGCTCGATTGGAAGGAGCACATCCGTTTGCGCCCAGGTATGTACATTGGTAAACTGGGCGATGGCTCGGCCTATGATGATGGGGTATACGTATTGCTTAAAGAGATTGTAGATAACTCGATAGATGAGTTTGTAATGGGCAGTGGCCGTACTATTGAGGTAAATATGAGCGATCATAAAGTATCCGTACGTGATTATGGCCGCGGCATCCCTTTGGGAAAAGTGATTGATTGCGTATCCAAAATAAACACCGGTGGTAAGTACGATAGCAAGGCCTTCCAAAAATCGGTAGGTTTAAATGGGGTGGGTACCAAAGCGGTAAACGCATTGTCAAACAATTTCATCGTGCAATCGTACCGCGACGGCCGCACCAAGCTGGCCGAGTTTGCTAAAGGCGAGCTGATTCGTGATGAAGCTGAAAAGGAAACTACGCAGCGTAACGGTACCGCCATCAACTTTATACCCGATGATACCATTTTCAGGCATTACCGTTTTATCCCGGAGTTTGTTGAAAGCATGATCTGGAACTATGTGTTCCTCAACTCGGGCCTTACCATTAACTTTAACGGTCAAAAATATTTTTCGGAACGTGGGTTGTACGATTTGCTTACCCGTAACACCGATGTAGAAACGCTGCGTTATCCCATCATCCACCTAAAAGGCGAGGATATTGAAATAGCCATGACCCACGGGCAGCAATACGGCGAGGAGTATTACTCGTTTGTAAACGGCCAGAACACCACACAGGGCGGTACCCACCAGGCCGCCTTCCGCGAAGCTGTTGTTAAAACCATCCGCGAGTTTTATAAAAAAGAGTTTGATGCTTCGGATATCCGCGCATCTATAGTTGCGGCCATTGCTATTAAGGTGCAGGAACCGGTTTTTGAATCGCAAACCAAAACCAAGCTCGGCTCGCAAAATATTGGCCCCGAAGGGCCATCGGTACGTGGTTTCATCAACGATTTCCTGAAAAAGGAGCTGGATAATTACCTGCATAAAAACCCGGCCGCTGCCGATGCATTGTTAAAACGCATCCTGCAATCTGAGCGCGAGCGTAAGGATATTGCCGGCATTAAAAAGCTGGCTAACGAGCGCGCCAAAAAGGCATCATTGCATAACCGCAAGCTGCGCGATTGTAAACTGCATTTTGAAGATACCCACGAGCGCCGCCAGGATACCACGCTGTTTATTACCGAGGGTGATTCGGCAAGCGGAAGCATCACCAAATCGCGCGATGTAATGACCCAGGCCGTATTCAGCCTGAAAGGTAAACCACTTAATTGTTTTGGCCTCACTAAGAAAGTGGTGTACGAAAATGAGGAGTTTAACCTGCTGCAGCATGCCCTTAATATTGAAGACGGACTGGATGCCCTGCGCTATAACAACATAGTAATAGCTACCGATGCCGATGTGGATGGTATGCACATCCGCCTGTTGCTCATGACCTTCTTTTTGCAGTTTTTTCCCGACCTGGTAAAGGCAGGCCACGTTTTCATCCTGCAAACGCCACTGTTCCGGGTACGCAATAAAAAGGAAACCATTTACTGCTACAGCGACGAGGAACGCCGCAACGCCATTGCTAAATTAGGCAACAAGCCTGAGATAACCCGGTTTAAAGGATTGGGCGAGATTTCGCCTGATGAATTTGGCTTGTTTATAGGTAAAGATATCCGCCTTGACCCCGTGATCCTGAAAGATGCCAATATTAAAGGCCTGCTGGAATATTTTATGGGCAAAAACACGCCAACCCGCCAAATGCACATAGTAAACAACCTGCGGGTTGAAAAAGATGACGAAAGCATTAACCCGCTGGTTGCCGAAGAGGCCGATGGTGTGGCATTGCCGGTTGCAGTTTAACCCGATTTTGTAGCCATAAAACATAAAGCACGCCGCGCTGAAGGAATTGCCGGCCAGGCTGGAAAATTGTAAATACATAATTGCAAACGGAGTTTTTGTAGCGGTTCATGTGACGGACCCCTACAGAAAAACGAATTGGTATGGAACCTCTGATACTATCAAAATCACAAGCGCGGAAGATCATCCTTCAGGCCGCCGGATTGGCCAGGCAAGCGCAGTTTGGTACAGGCCCTGAGGCGGTTTACCGGCTGATTGATCACCTGGGTTTTGTGCAGTTGGATACCAATTACGTGGTTGAAAGGGCGCACCACCATGTGATGGCAGCACGCGTGCCCGACTATGAGCCGGAATGGCTGGGGGAGCTAACGGCGGATGGCCGGATCTTTGAATATTTTACTTCCGACGCGGGTTATATCCCAATGCGCGACTTCCGCTTTTCGTTGCCGGTTAAGGAGGGTTTTTCGGTAAACAGGAAGCCTGTAAGCCCGGCAGAGACCCGGCTTATGAAACAAGTACTTGACCGGGTGGAGCGCGAAGGCCCCCTGATGGTCGGCGATTTTGAAAACGACCGGCTGGAGGCCAGTTCGGGCTGGTGGGACTGGCGGCCGGCCAAAGTGGCGCTGGAACGGCTGTACCTGGATGGCAAACTGACCATCACCCGCACCAAAAGTTTTCATAAAGTATATGATGTGCCGATGAATTTAATTCCGCCGGATACGGATTTAAGCATGCCCACGGCAGAAGAATTTGCCCGCTTCGTGGTCAGGCGTACGCTGGGAGCATTGGGTATTGCCTATGTTAAAGAAATGGCCTGGCGCGCCCGCTATGTGAAAGGCAACCTGGTAAAAAAAGAACTCGAGAAAATGGTAGCCGCCGGTGAAGTGCTCACAGTGCAGGTAGAAGGGCTAAAAAGCGCCCCGCTGTATATGCTACCCGGCCAGCAAACAGAAGTTGAATTGGCGGGTGATGCTTTTATTCTTTCGCCCTTTGATATTCTGAATGTATTCAGGCACCGGCTACGCGACTTTTTTGATTTTGACTACCAGATTGAATGCTTTGTGCCCGCGCCCAAACGTAAGTATGGCTATTTCTCGTTACCGGTACTCGTGGGTGATACCTTTGTAGCCCGCATGGATGCCAAAGCCGACAGGAAACAAAAGGTACTGATTGTGCATAATCTGCACTTCGAGGAGTTGGAACTTGATGAAACCATGACAGGGAAGATAATAGTGGCGCTAAAAGCGTTTGTGCAATTCAACAAATGCCGGGATATTGCCTTTAAAAAATGCAACAGGGAGGATTATATGAAGGTTATTGGGGCGGCTTTTTGATGAAAAGAGGACCATGCAAAATTTTAGATTTGAAAATTTAACGTAGCCCTAAGTCTGTAATTTGTTGCCTTAATCTTTCGCCCCAAAATGGAATAGTTTGGTAGTAGTTTATGCAGTCCTCTAACGTATTAAGGCCATCCAGTGCCGGTAAAATGTTTTGTTCAAAGTCTATCTGAAACTCATTTATGAACTTTGCCAAGTCAGAACCTGTTTTAATGATGTATCCCGGTTTGTTATGGTAATCGTGTACGAAACGGTCAATAGGTAAATAGCCATTTTGACCCATTAGGATATTAAGATCATGGTATGACGGTTTGGAATTATCATTTGTAGTAGCTTTAAGCGCAATCCCTATGTTAAAGGAAAAATTAACTTCGTCTTTGGAATTCCACGAAAAATTTTGAAGATTAATAACTATATGAAAGTCGTCATGGGTTTTCCACCATGTTTGGCTGTTGGTTGAATAGCCGAATTGTTTTAGCGTCGGTTTTAAATAGGCTTTAATAAAAGCAGTTTGTTTTTCCTTTGCATTCATTAGTTTTACGGGTTAGGATATGCAATTAGTTATAACCCAAAAAGAGGGGCACAAGGCCCCTCTTTCAATATATTATAGTCTGCTTTATTTACAAAGCCAGTACTTCTTTAACTCTTTCAGCAGCTTCTTTTAATAAGATGGCCGAGAATACTTTCAATCCTGAATTATCTATCAATTCTTTTGCTTCGGCAGCGTTGGTGCCTTGCAGGCGCACGATGATAGGTACGGGGATGTTGCCAATTTCTTTGTAGGCATCAATAACACCTTGTGCAACACGGTCGCAACGAACGATACCACCAAAGATGTTGATGAGGATAGCTTTTACGTTTGGATCGCTCAGGATGATGTTGAAACCGGCTTTTACAGTTTCGGCATTGGCAGTACCACCTACGTCAAGGAAGTTGGCTGGCTCGCCGCCGGCTATTTTAATGATATCCATGGTGGCCATAGCTAAACCGGCGCCATTAACCATACAGCCTACGTTACCATCAAGCTTTACATAGTTAAGGTTTGATTTACTGGCTTCAACCTCGGTTGGGTCTTCCTCGTCGGTGTCACGCATAGCGGCATAATCCGGGTGACGGTACAGGGCGTTATCATCCAGGTTAACTTTGGCATCAACAGCTAAAATTTTGTTATCAGATGTTTTTAATACCGGGTTAATTTCAAACTGCGATGAATCGGTAGCATCGTAAGCTTTGTACAGCGCCGCGATAAATTTGGTCATGTCCTTAAAAGCCTCGCCCGATAAACCTAAGTTGAAAGCGATTTTGCGGGTTTGGAAAGCCTGCAGACCAACTTTAGGGTCAATTTCTTCTTTAAATATCAATTCGGGGGTTGAGTGTGCAACTTCCTCGATATCCATACCGCCTTCGGTGCTGTACATGATAATGTTACGGCCCTTAGCCCTGTCGAGCAGTACGCTCATATAAAACTCTTTTACTTCGCTTTCGCCGGGGTAGTAAACATCCTGGGCTACTAAAACTTTTTTTACTTTTTTACCTTCGGGTCCGGTTTGTGGGGTAACCAGTTGCATGCCAATAATGTTGCCTGCAATTTCTTTAACCTGGTCGTGATTTTTGGCCAGCTTTACGCCACCGCCTTTACCACGGCCGCCGGCATGGATCTGTGCTTTTATCACCACCCAGCTTGATCCCAGGTCTTCTTTCAATTTTTGGGCAGCTGCAACAGCCTCTTCGGGTGTATCAGCAACAATGCCTTCCTGTACTCGTACGCCAAAGCTTTTTAATATCGCTTTGCCCTGATATTCGTGGATATTCATGTTTTTTGAAGAATTTGCGGTAAATCTACAATTTTTGTTTAAAGTAGGGGAGGATTGTAGCGTTTATTTGACAGGACTTATTTTATCATCGCTTTTAAGCCAGAAAGAAATTTTACTGCCTTTGCCCAATTCGCTTTGAATGGTTAGTTTACCCCCATTTTTTTCGATAAAATCCTGGCAAAGTGAGAGCCCCAGCCCCGAGCCTTTTTCGCCCGAGGTGCCATCTTTATGAAAATTTTCTTTGCGGAATATTTTGGCAATATCCTCGGCAGACATGCCGCCGCCGGTGTCTTCTATATACACTTCAACAAAGCCGGGCTTGGTACTGTATCCCAGGATTATTTTGCCGTCAACAGGGGTGAATTTTGTGGCATTGCCAAGCAGGTTGCGCAATACCAGCTTTATCATATCCCTGTCGCCATAAACAGCAATGCTTTTGTTAATGTTGTTTACCAGTTCAATGTGTTTGGTGTCGGTGTTTAGCTTAAACAGGTGATAGTTTTCGTCGGCAATTTCCATTACATCAAACAAAACCGGGTTTACCTGGATGCCGTCCATCTGGCTTTTTGCCCAGTAAAGCAGGTTATCAGTAAGGCTAAATGCCGATCCTATGTTTTCATCGAGATGCGGGATAAGTTCCTCCAATTCTTCCAGCGATATTGAACCTGATTTTACCAGGTCGAGGGTTTGTTTCAGCTGGCCTATTGGTCCCCTTAAATCGTGTGAGATGATGGAGAAAAGCTTGTCTTTGGTTAGGTTTGATTCTTGCAGCGCTTTGCTTTGGGCCAAAATCTCGTTGTTTTTATCGCTTAATTCCCTGGTTTTTTCGGTCACCTTTCGTTCAAGCGCCAATTTTTGTCTTTTAATGAGGCCGTTATTAAATATACTGAACAGGTAAAACAATAATGACCCTGTAAGTATATAAAGTAAATAAGCCCACCAGGTTTTAAACCAGGGAGCGTTAACATGAAACGAATAATAGGCAGGGCGGCTTATTTGCCCGTAAATATTTTTGGCCCGTACAAAAAAAATGTAATCGCCATCGGTAAGGTTTGTAAATGAAACTTCTTTGTCATGGCTCCAGCCCGACCATTTATCTTCAAACCCGTTTAATTGGTATTGATATAGAATTTTATCGGCATCCTCAAAAAATGGGCTTGTGAAAACAAATTTCAACCTGTTTTTTGAAAACGGAATATCGTTTTGTGGCAGCCTGGCCCCGCTGGCAAAAATGGTTGAATCTGCCGCCTTTACGGTTTTGATGTATACCGGCATAGGTTTATGGTAGTAGGTTTGTTGATTGGGGCTGTAATTTACAACCCGCTTTAAATTGCCAATCCATATTTCATTGGGGCCGGCTGCAAGTACCGGTGCATCAACATCAACAGGTAGCAGGCCGTGGGTAGTCAACGCAATTTTTTTAAACGGTGTAAACGTCAATTTAAATGAGCCATCGGGCTGTTTTATAAAGGCGCCTGCATTTTGCGCTTTTTTTGATGGTGCGCCCCAAAAGTAAATATCGCCCCTGGCAGTTTGCTTAACTGTATAAATGCAAACACCCTGGCTTACCTTGCCAAGTACGGCATCGGGGTCAAACCTGTTTTTTACTTTGTTGTAGCTATAAAAACCATTGGTTGTGGTTGCAATAATGCACCCGTTGTTTAAGCGGTAAATTCGGTTATTAAGGGTTGATGGCAACCCATTTTTTGTATCGTAAAAGGCGGTACTGATTACCGAATCCATTTGGGCGTTTAGCCGGAGCTTATAAATGCCTTTATTGTAGTGGCTTATCCATACGTTACCCTCGTCGTCTTGCTGTATATAGCGGGTTTCCTGTTCAAAGCCCCTGATCTTTTTTTCGTGCCAGGCATTGCCTTCTTTTGATAAAAGCCAGATACCCGAGTTGTAGGTGCCCATGATCATACAATCCGGCTTGTTTTTTACTTCGCCCAGGGTTTGGATAAACAAATGATGGATGAGCGGAATAGCTTTTTTGCCCTGTATTTCAAAAACCCCGGTACGATGAGCTAAATATAGTTTGTTGCCGAAATTAAACATATTCCAGTTTTCGCTTTCGGTTCCGGGGATGGCAGAAAACGTTGAATTACTATTTTTGTAAAAAAGCGCTTTATCGGTGCCCACATATAAATCGTTGCCTTTTTTACCAAGCGATAATATCGTCCCGTCGAGGCCATTATTATTGTCATATATTGATAGCGGCGAACTTGAAATCAGCTGCGTAATGTAAGTATCGGCACCAAGCCAAATGTTTTGGGCCCTATCCAGGAAGCAAAAACCGGTATTGAGGTTAAGTCCCAGCATCTCTTTAGAATTGAAGTTTACCGTTTTGCCAGCTTTGTTTAAAAGGTAAACGCCTTCTTCGGCAACCAGGGCTATTTTTCCCATATCCAGGTAAAGCAGGCTGCGCACAGTAACGTTTTTTGTACTGGTAACGGGCTTTTGGGTAAGCAGCAACATTTTTTTATTACTATCTGCTTCCAGCGGGTTTAATGACCATAACCGGTTGTTATCGTCGAGCAAAAGATATTTGCCATTTTCGTAATCGGCAATTCGTTTTATATGCAGCCCGGCTATTTGCCTGGCGAAACCGACCTCCACAAATTGACCGTTTTTATAAACCAACAAGCCATTACCGCCTATCGAAAATAATTGCTTTTTTAACCTAAACAACCAGTTATCGGCAACGTTGAATATTTTAAGTGTGCCCTTACTGTACCGGAAAATGTTTTTATTGTTGTTGAAAAACACTTCGTCATTAAAAACCATTGTTTGGCGTAAATCGTTCAGGTTTTTGTACGTTTTTGGGAGCAGTGGCAATAAAGTGTGGTACTTGTAATTTGCGGCGCTATCTTTTCTGAAATAACCAAGCTCATTGTAGGAGCCTACAAAAATCTCGTTTTTTGAATTCAGGCCCAGCGAAAACACATAGTTTTGATTGGCAATGGGCATTAAATCCCAGCTAATGCCATCGTATTTAACAACACCATCGTTATTGGCAATATACAATACGCCCTGGCTATCCTGCGCCATAGTCCAGCTTTGTATGCCGGCGCCGTAAACGCTCATTGGGTATTTTTCAACAAATAGCTGCTGTGCATTTATAAACGGTACATTGAAAAGTATAATGCAGCAAACTACCAGAAGGCGCATATTTTGTATTTAGGTGGTTGTAATAAACTTATTGCTGTTTAATTAATTGTCTTTTATACGTGTTTTTGTATGTTTGGTTGTACTATTTTAACACCAGGGCTTTTAAATTTAGCTAAAAGTTAGCGGGTTATTGGCGCCGCAATAAAATCAACCAAAATAGTAACTTTGCGTTATGCTTAAAGCTAAATCCATCTACAAATCATACGGGCAGTTACAGATATTAAAGGGTGTTGACCTGGAGGTTAAACGTGGCGAAATTGTAACCATTGTTGGCGCATCAGGAGCCGGCAAAAGTAGTTTGCTTAATATTTTAGGTACGTTAGACAGGCCGGACTCGGGACAGTTGTATATTAATGATATTGAGTTAAGCCAGCTTAATAATAAAAATTTAAGCGATTTCAGAAACCGTAAAATTGGTTTTATCTTCCAGTTTCACCATTTGCTGGCCGAGTTTACGGCCCTGGAGAATGTGTGTATCCCGGCGTTTATTGCAGGTGTATCAAAAGCAGATGCCGAAAAGAAAGCCAAAGAGTTACTGGATTTGCTGGGATTGAGCGATAGGGTAAGCCATAAACCCAACCAGCTTTCGGGCGGCGAACAACAACGGGTTGCTGTTGCACGTGCGCTTATCAACAATCCGGCTTTAATATTTGCCGACGAACCATCGGGGAACCTCGATTCGGTAAACGCGCTGGAGTTGCATGAACTTTTTATTAAGTTGCGTAAAGATTTTAACCAAACCTTTGTAATTGTTACTCATAATGAAGAACTTGCCGACCTATCTGACCGTACAGTTATTATGAAAGACGGTTTAATTGTACCATAAGCTTAGCTATTGAATTGAAGATACTGATAACAGCAGCAAACGCTGCACAGGCTTATAAGCAGAAAAATAAATTAAATGGCGCCGAAATTATTATGGGCGATTACATGGACCTGCCCGATTTTATGCTGAAACCAGGCCAGCTTATTCGCCTGCCCAACCCTGCATCGCCCAGTTACACGCATGAGATGCTGGCTTTATGCCTTGACTTAGGGGTAGGCAGTGTTTACCTGTTTCGGGAGCAGGAAGCTGTGCTGTTGAAACAATCGGAAGTGTTATTTAATGAATATAATATAAAAATCATTGCCGGCAACGATGACGTATAAGGATATTGATAAGCGCAAGACTGCGTTTGTACTGGAGCTGGATGATGTTTTGTACCCGGCCAAAGATTATATATACCAGGTTTACTACCTGTTTGCAAACATGCTGGAGTATGTTGAATTGGTTGATGCCAAACAGGTAACCAATTTAATGACTGATACCTATGTTAACGAAGGGTCGGATTTTGTATTTGATAAGCTTGCAGAAAAGTTTCCTGTTGCAGAGCAGTACAGGGATAAATTTTATAACCTTTTTGATACTGCCAAACTTCCCCTGAAATTGCTTTTGTATCAGAATATGCTTACCTTACTTCAGGAAATTGTTGTGGATCGCAAAAAGCTATTCATTGTAACCAACGGGAAGGTTACGCAACAGGTAAACAAGATAAGGCAGGTAGAGTGGCATAAATTGGAACCGTACCTAATTTGCTACCTGGCCGATGAAACCGCGCCAAAGCCCGAGCCCGATGTAATACACCTTTTAATGCAGGAGCATAACCTGCAACGACGGGACATTTTGATGATAGGCAATTCTGAAATAGATAGTTTATGCGCCGAAACTGTTGGAATTGACTACATGGGCGTCGATAAATTTTTGTAACGCCTGTTGTAACATACTTATTTTTATTTCGTTAACACATTATATTCGTTGTACATGAAAAAAATACTTTACTTAACGCTCATCCTTACTGTCGGCTTGTTATCAGCATGCCACAAGGATAAAAAAATAATTGTTAATGCTACCGACTCCACGGCAATCAAGTTAGAAATATCCAATTTGATCAAGGATTCTGTTTACCTGTATGCCAAGGAAACCTATTTATGGTACGATGCCATCCCAGATTACAAAACATTCCTGCCGCGTAGTTATACAGGTACCAATGAAATAAACGCGCTTACAAAAGAGGTTGACGCTATATCACAGTTTAAAATAAACCCGGCAACGGGTAAGCCCTACGAGTATTATGCAGATGATCCGGGTTCGGCTAAATATTCGTTTATTGATGATGGATCCGTTTCTACAGAGTTGGGGGGTATAAGCGGTGATTTTGGATTTTCGGTTTTATACCAGGAAACTAATGACCTGCGCATAAAATATGTATACCCGGGGTCGCCAGCTGATAGCGCAGGTATTAAAAGGGGCGATCAGATAGTAAAACTTAATAACCGTACCAGTTTGGATTATGATAATGGCGCCAACGTGAACTTTGTGGTAAACGCGATTTTTGGTACTTCCCCGATAACTATGACGCTTAAAAAAGCTGATAATACCACGGTAGATGTGCCGTTGAAGGTGGCCGATTATACCATTAACCCAGTGTTAAAATACAAGGTTTTTATCATGGGTGACAAAAAGATAGGATATATTGTTTTTAATACTTTTACTGTAATAGAAAACGCGCGCCCACAATTATTAAAGGCATTTAATGCCTTTAGCGCTGCCGGCATTACAGATCTGGTTGTAGACTTCCGCTACAACCTGGGTGGAAGCGTTGAAACAGCCGAATACCTGGATAACCTGATTGTACCTGCTGCAAAAAGTGGCACTCAGATGTTTACCTATTATTATAATAGTAAGCTACAGGCTGATAATCACCCACTGCTAAGTGCCATATATAATATTAACAAAGGCGATTTTTTACCCGCCAACAATCGGATTAATTTCGCAAAGAATGGTTCGTTAAATATAAGTAAGGTGTTTTTCATAGTGACCGGTTCAACAGCATCGGCAAGTGAACTTACAATTAATAACCTGCGTCCTGAAATGGAAGTTAAGCTTATAGGCCGTACAAGCTATGGTAAGCCGGTAGGCTTTTTTGCCATAGATATCAATAAATACCAGTTATTTGTGCCTCAGTTTGAAACCAAAAACTCGGCTAATCAGGGTGGCTATTATTCGGGAATGACGCCAGGTTCAACAGATTATCCGGGTAAACTTGATTATGATGATGTAACAAAGGATTTTGGAGATAGCACGGAAGTATTACTGCAACATGCATTAAACTATATCAATACGGGAGTGTATGATGTTTCAGGTCCGAAAGTTCAGAGTTTGACAAAAACTAAAACCATGTCGGCACAGCAAGTTTTAGAGATGACACTTAAGCTGGATGAACGTAAATTTAGAGGTATGGTTAGTGAAAAAGGACTTCGCCGTAAGTAAAAAAGCGCGAAAAATAAATAAAAAGGGCAATGGATTTTATCTTTTGCCCTTTTTATTTGAATTCGAGAGTCGGTAATTTAATTTCTTTGGAAACCCGTTATCTTCCTAATCAGCCAGTTCCCGCAAATCAACAGCCACCACACGGGATATTCCCTGCTCAACCATGGTTACGCCATAAATAACGTCGGTGCTGGCAATGGTGCGTTTGTTGTGCGATACAATGATGAATTGCGAATCTTTTGAAAAGGTGCGGATGATGTTATTGAATTTATCAATATTGGTGTCATCAAGCGGAGCATCCACCTCATCAAAAATACAAAACGGGGCAGGTTTTAACAGGTAAAGCGAGAACAGTATGGCTGTTGCTGTAAGTGTTTTTTCTCCTCCGGATAGTTGGTTGATAGATAACGGGCGTTTCCCTTTTGGCTTCGCGATGATGTCAATGTCCGATTCCAGCGGGTGACTTGGATCAGTCAGGATCAAATCACACGAATCTTCATCATTAAACAGTGAACGGAATACTTTGATAAAGTTTTCGCGCACCATCACAAAGGCACGCATGAACTTTTCTTTAGCGGTATCATCAATCTCCTGGATAGTTGCCAGCAGCGATGCCTTAGCCTCGCTCAGGTCCTTCTTTTGTGCCTGGATGAAGGTGTAACGCTCATTCATCTCATTATAGGCCTCAACCGCCATAGGATTGATGGCGCCGAAATCGTCCAGTTGTTTTTTAAGTTTCTCGGCCTTTTCGCGTAACTCCTGTTCGCTTTCAGCAGGCACTTCCGTTTCGGGCAGGTCTTCAATATCTATATTAAACTCAACCGAGAGGCGTTCTTTAAGCGCATTTAGTTCAAGCTTCAGGTTATTACGCTCGTCACGAAGTTCATTTTCAATTACTTCGTGGTTATCCTTTTTACGGCGAAGCGCGGTTATCTCGTTTTCATTTTCGGTGATGATGCCTCGCCATTGATAGTATTCCTGTTCGGCCTGTTGGGTGGCTTTTTCCAGGTTTTCTTTTTGCTCGTACATTTCCAGCAGGTCATCGTCGGAGTTATCAGATTGCTTCAGGTTATCCTGTATGGCAATTTTTACCTTTTCCAGTTCGGTGCTGTTTTGTTTGATGCGGGCCTCCAGGTTTTCCTGCTGATTATCGCGGTATTCCAGGTCTTTTACCAGGCCCGATACCTTGTTTTGCTGCTGGTGAAAACGGATATTCTCCTGGTTAAAGGCGTTTGATTGCACCGATACATATTCGTTCAGTTCGTTAAATTCGGCTTGTTTATCAACGAGTAGTTCGCTTTGAATTTGCTTCTGGGCTTTTAAATCGGCCAGCTGTGGGTGCAGAGCTTCCATTTCGGCCTTAATACCTTCAATTTTGCGGGCTATATCATCCTTACGGTTAAGGCTGTTTTCAATAAATGTCTGGTACTGTTCCTGCCGGGTTTTTACCGTGATCAGTTCGGTATTCAGCCGGTTAATGATCATCTGCTGCTCGTTAATCTCGGCGCTTTTGGTTGATGACCTTAAAGCAGATAACTTACTCTGTAATTCGTCAGATTTGCTTTTCTGCGTGTTAACCAGGTTTTCGATAGCCTTGATCTCTTTAGCCAGGTTTTCCAGGTTTTTGGCGCGCCCAATCCTTTTTCCCTCAAACAAACCTACCGATCCGCCGGCCATGGTATGTTTTGATTTGTTGAACTTACCGCTCTTACCTATTAGCACAACGCCATCGGGCAGGGCAGCGTTGTTAATTTGCTGGTCTTTATCGTCATCAACCAGGTATACATCTTTCAGCAGATGGTTACACAGGTTAATGTAGCGCTTATCAACCTCGATAACTTTAAGGGCGGATACCGCGCCTGCATTTTCAAAAGCAGGGTTGGTTGGGTTTATCTCGCTATAATTTTCAAGGATAAAAAAATGCGCGCGGCCACGTGACGAATTGCTCAATAACTGGATGGCCTTTATAGCCTCGTCATAATTTTCAACTACGTAGTAGTTCATCAGCGGTTCCAGGTAGTTTTCAATTGCTACGCGGTATTCCTCTTTACAAAACAGTACATCGCTAAACAGGGGGGCATTTTTGGCCCAGTCGGTATTTTTCTTTAAAAAGCGGATGGACTCGGGAAAGCCCTCCAGGTTATCCACCATGCTTTTGGTAAGGTTGTACTCGTTTTGTTTGGCATCCAGCTTGCGGCTTTCTTTAATGATGGTATCTTTTACCAAACTTAGTTCGGCATCCGTTTCTGCTATCTGCTCCTTTAACTTGTTTTCAAAATCAAGGGCCTGCTGGTAATCAAAATCCAGCGTTTCCTTACGGTTTTGTAGTTCGGCAACTACCTGATTAAAGTGCGAAAGTTCCACCTCCTTATTGGTGGTATCTTCCATGTTGCGTTGGCTTTCCTGCTCCAGCGCCTGTTGCTGAATTTGCAGGATATCGATATCCTTCTCGGCTTTATAGGCCTGGTTTTGCAGGCGGGTGTTGATGCCGGTTATTTCGGTCAGCTCGTTACGTGCCGATGTTTGCTGCAGGCGCAACTCGTCAACCGCTTCTTTCAAATCGGCAAGGCGGGTTTTAATGGTTTGCAGGGTTTCATCTTCCAGCGCCTTTTCTTCCGACAGTCGTTTGATGTTATAAAAAACGTGGTTTAACTGGTTTTTATCTTTGTCCAGTTCTTCTGTCAGCCGCGCTTCTTTATCCTGCTGGAATTTTAGCTGCTCGTTCTTGATCTTTTTCTCGCTTTCATAAGCGCGAATCTTCGATACAAACTCATTGGTGGTTTTTTGCTGTACCGACAGGTTTTTCTCTTTGGTAATGCTATCCAGCTTTTGCTGCTGCAAGGCTGCCTCCAAAGTATCTATCTGGGCAACAATGCCGCCTTTATCGGCTTTTTGTTTTTGTTCCTGGTCCTGAATTTTTGCCAACGATTCGCTGAAAGATACTATCCTGAACGAGGCCAGCATAATGCTCAGCGATTTATACTGATCCTTGATGCGGTAATAGCGCTCAGTTTTTTTGGCCTGGTTCTCCAGTGTTTTCAGGTTCTTTTCAATCTCGAAAAGTAAATCCTCAACACGTTCTAAATCGGCTTCAGTATCTTTTAGCTTATTGAACGTTTGCTTTTTGCGCAGCTTGTATTTGGAGATGCCCGATGCTTCCTCGAATAAATTACGGCGAGAGCCTTCCTTGTTGGTAATGATCTCGTCAATCATCCGCAGCTCGATGATGGAGTACGAATCTGAGCCGATGCCCGTATCCAGGAAAAGATCGGTAATATCTTTTAAGCGGCACTGCACATCATTCAACCGGTACTCGCTTTCGCCGGTGCGGTAAAGCTTGCGGGTAAGGGTAACCTGCGAATAATCAGTAGGCAGTACGTTTTTGGTGTTATCAAAGGTAAGGGAAACTTCGGCAAGGTTGGCTGCTTTACGGGTTTTGGTGCCGTTAAATATTACGTTGTCCATCTTCTCCGAGCGGAGCATCTTGGTGCTTTGTTCGCCCAGTACCCAGCGGATGGAGTCGACAACGTTTGATTTACCGCAGCCGTTGGGGCCTACAATGGCAGTTACACCCTCATTAAAATTAATGGTGATCTTATCTCCAAAACTCTTAAAGCCCTTGATTTCTAAGCGGGTAAGCTGCATTTAATTTGTTGTATCCCTTGCAAAAATTTAACCTTCAAAGTAATCATAAAAAAATGATTTTATTAAACTTTTTTTGCGGAAGGGGGGAGCGTTAAAGGTGAAAGGCTAAAGGTGAAAGGTTGGCGTTTTTGTTTGGTTATTCGGAGGCTCGAATTCTAAGTATTGAATGCCGTATCAGAAAGTCCAAAATCGACTAAAGACTTAGAACTTAAGACTATTGACTTGAACAAAGCTTAACCTAAACTTAAAACAAATAATGCCACGGTTTTTATAATACTGAGTAACTTTATACAACATTAACCAATAAAACCAACCAGAGATGAATACACAGGAAGTAGCCGGAAAATTAGTGGAGTTTTGCCGTGCAGGCAAAAATTTAGATGCCATAGATGAGTTGTATGCCGATGATGTGGTAGGCCATGAGCCAAAGGGTTCGCATATGGAGCTTTCGGAAGGCAAGGAAGCCGCCATAGCCAAAAATCAGCAATGGTATGATATGGTTGAAGAAGTTCACAGCAGCCAGGTATCTGACCCGATTGTAAGCGGTAACTTTTTTGCGGTAACCATGGATATGGATGTAACCTATAAAGGCCAGGGCCGCAGCATGATGAGCGAAGTTTGTGTTTACGAAGTTAAAGACGGTAAAATTGTAACCGAAACATTTTTTTATAACCTTCCCCAGTAAACCTGAATATAAAAGCCCTCCGGATGTACTATCGGGAGGGCTTTTTTAATTATGGACGCGGCGGCAAATGCGGACGCGGCGGTGTTGGCAAATTCAACGGATTTGGCGGTGCAGGCGGACGCGGCGGCAATTTGATATGCAACCTGCGGTGATGCCTGCGTACGCGCCGGTGATGCCTCCTGAACGGATTTGGCGGTGCAGGTGGCCGTGGCGGCGGAGGTGGAAGCTTGATTTGCAAAACAGACGTTGCCTCAACAGCCGGCAATGCTTCGGCTGTGGCATCAAAAGCCTCAAAGCTCATTAACGCTATGGTTGCAATCGTGATAATTTTTGTGACTCTCATGTATGTGTAATTAATTGGATCAAAGCAATTTCAATATTATAACTGCAAAAAACAACAATTGTTTACTCCGGTTTCTTAAATAATATTTCGTAGTAAAAACCGGCTGCAAACCGGGCCGCCTCAAGCCATCTTTTTTGCGAGGGTTTACCGGCATCAAAAAGCGGGTTGAAGTGCCTTTGCAACTCGTGCCCGAAACCCTCAAATACTTTTATGCTGTTTTTTATATGCAGTTCGTCGGCCTTGCGGTGGATAGCAATACTGCCATACATCCCGGTATCTGCCTGCGCGGGGTTTAAAATACGATCGTGCGAGCCATAGGCGCTTACAATTGGTATCCGCGCATTTTTTAACCAGCGGATGTCAAGAATACCTCCCCAAAAGTTGATGATGCCTGCAACTTTGGCCTTGTCATCGGGCTTAAGTAATGCCGTAAGGTCGGCTACGCCCGTACGCCTGGAAAGTTCGGCATTGCTGCTATAAGCGGCCTGCAAGGCTATAATGCCGCCCGCCGAATTACCGGCAAGAATTATTTTGTTGGTATCGATACGGTATTCGGCGTAGTGTAGTTTAAAATAAGCTATAGCCGTTTTTACATCCTGTACGGCATAATAGCAGCTTTTTTGCAATTCATCAAAATGGAATACCGGGTTGTTTTTGCTTAGCCGGTAGTTAATTGCCGCGCACAAGTAGCCACGCTGCACAAAATCCCTGCTCCAGATCCTGATACCCTCGTCGGCCTTTGAGCCATATTTAAAACCACCGCCGTGCATCCAGATAATTAGGGGACGGGCCGTAGAGTTGTCGCCTTTGGGTTGATATAGATCAAATAAGTACGATTTTTTGTCCCCGGGTTTTGCGGCCGGATAGTAACTTAAGTTTTCTTTAAAATCGATGTCTGTGAAAACATAATCTTTATATCTATATGATGTGGCGGGGCTTTGCGCCCGCAGGGTTAATGCTGTAAATAAGGTGATAAATATGGATAATAGGTATTTATACATTTGCGGTGTTTAATGTATATACGTTACAACTAACACAATAGGATGTTTAGATGAAAGCTAAATATAGCTGAACGTAGCAGGAAGAAATGATTTTTTGAATTTTTGCGAAGTGCCCAGAACGAGATTCGAACTCGTACATCCTTACGAATGCCACCCCCTCAAGATGGTGCGTCTACCAATTTCGCCACCTGGGCATTTTTAAGTCTAAAGTCTTAAGTCGTTAGTCAAAAGTTTTCACTTTTCACTTAGGACTTAAGACTTTCAACTTCATTTCCGGCGTGCCCGAAGAGAGACTCGAACTCTCAAGAGACAATTCTCAACGGCTTCTGAGACCGCAACGTTTACCAATTTCGCCATCCGGGCCTGTTGTTTTATTAACAAGCGTGCAAATATAAACGTTTCCGTCAAAAAGCCTTATAATAAATTTAAAAATACACAGTCAGTTGTTACTTGTGCGGTTTAGGCTTAATTTAGGCTTCATGAAACGTTTTTACCAGCTAATAATCACAGTTTTACTGTTTACGCCATTTGTTTCGGCCGCGCAAACCATCACCATTTTACAACAGGATAAACCAACAAGTATTCGCGGTTTATCGGTTGTTGATGATAAAACCGCCTGGATAAGCGGCAGCAAAGGTCACATAGCCATTACCACCGATGGCGGCGCAACCTGGACCTGGCAGCAGGTTGCCGGCTATGAAAAAGCCGAATTTAGGGATATAGAAGCATTTAACGCTAAAGAGGCCGTAATCATGAGTTCGGGCACTCCGGCGCTGGTTTTAAAAACTACCGATGGCGGTAAAACCTGGCAGGAAAAATGCCGCAAAACCGATAGCATATACTTTTTTGATGCCATGGATTTTGCCGACGCCAAACACGGCTACATTTTAGGAGATCCTATAAAAAATAAATTCCTGCTGATGGAAACCACTGATGGCGGCGAAACCTGGGCCGAAATGCAAAACACGCCCGATGCTTTACCTGGCGAGGCCGCCTTTGCAGCAAGCGGTACCTGCTTAAGGGTTAATAAAGATTTGGGTGTGGTTATAGCAAGCGGCGGCACAGTAGCCCGTTTTTTACAGTTATGTAATTGCGACAAACCGCAGTGGCAAACAAAAAGTTTACCTCTTGCACAAAATGCAGGTAGTAAAGGTTCTTTTTCGATATCTGATGATCTATTGGTGGCAGTAGGGGGTAACTATTCAAAAGATAAAGTAACGGATTCTGTAATTTGTAAGTACGATAAAAAAAGCAACACATACAAGGTTTTGCCGGCAGGCGCCACCGGGTTTCAGTCATGTGTTGAACGCATACAAGGGAGGATATATTTATCTACAGGGACATCCGGCACCAGCTTATCAACGGCCAACGGCGAGTCATGGCAAAAAATTGATGCCACCAGCTTTAATGTTTGCCGCAGGGCTAAACACGGAAAACTGGTTTTATTGGCTGGCGACAAGGGTAAAATAGCCATATTTAAAATGTAGTTTATTGGCAATTAATAGCTTAACAAATAGTTTACAATTAATTACAAATAGCACTTGCATCATATAATTAATCGCCCTATATTTGCACCACTTTAAACGGAAACGGTAGCAGTGCCGGGAAAGTTGAAAAGTATGATTCCGTAGCTCAGCTGGTAGAGCATAACACTTTTAATGTTGGGGTCCTGGGTTCGAATCCCAGCGGGATCACGAAAAGCCTTTGAAAGAAGGCTTTTCTTATTTAAAACCATAATTGAATCTCTTTAAACAGAAACGGTAGCAGTACCGGGAAAGTCGAAAAGTAACGATTCCGTAGCTCAGCTGGTAGAGCATAACACTTTTAATGTTGGGGTCCTGGGTTCGAATCCCAGCGGGATCACAGAGAAGCCTTCGAAAGAAGGCTTTTTTATTTAAAGCCAGTTTTTTGATCCGCGATTTGCACAGCAGGCAGGGGCTAAAAGGTAAAGTTCCGATAAACTTTTATCCTATATTTGAATATCAAAAGGCTTGCATGCTACCAGAAACCTTAAAGGTGAGCCGATATTAAAGCTACGCATAATGAAACTCCATGTTCTGACAAATGATATTTTCATAATTGAGGATTTTTGGACGCCGGAAGCGTGTGATGATTTTATTTTTAAAAGTGAAGCCATCGGTTACGAGCCCGCAACCATTGAAACAGGGAGCGGACAAAAAGTTGTTACCACGGTTCGTAATAACAACAGGGTGATTTATAAAGACCATGAACTTGCCGGCATACTGTGGCAACAACTAAAGCCATTTGCACCTAACCAAATTGGGTATAGTAAAGCCGTTGGGTTAAATGAGCTTTTTAGATTTTACAAGTATCAGCCCGGTCAGGAATTTAAGCGCCACAGGGATCAGAGTTACATCAGAAGTGATGGCGAAGCAAGCTACTATACCTTTATGATTTATTTAAATGAAAATTATGAAGGAGGCGAGACGAATTTCGGTAGCCTCACTATTCAACCGAAAAAGGGGTTGGCGCTTGTTTTCTTACACAATTTAGAACACGAAGGCAAGCCGGTGATTAATGGTATAAAGTATGTTTTACGTACCGACATCATGTTTTGCCTGGAAGAATAAAACTTAATTGTTAAGTCAGAAAAGCAGGTCACTAATGCAGTTAACCTATATCACAAATTCTTCAGAAATTGAAGGCTCAAGATATGTTGGAATGCTTTTCTAAAGCTTGTTTGTATTAATAAATTGTTAATAAATAAATAAAAAAATTACGGCATTTTTAATGAAATATTCAATTTGTTATTAATATCGTATATTTGAATATGGAGAAGCCAGTCTTCTCATAACTTATAATATAAAAAACGTAATATGAAACAAGGACTTTTAATCGATATGGATGGCGTTATCTATAGCGGCGAAGAATTGATATTTGGGGCAGATAAATTTATTAAGCATTTAATTGATAACGATATACCTTTTGCCTTTATGACCAACAACAGCCAGCGCACAAGCCTGGAAGTTGTACGTAAATTGAAAGGTTTGGGGATTGAGGTGGAAGATAGGCATGTTTATACAAGCGCAATGGCTACCGGAAAGTTTTTGGGCGATCAAAGCCCTAACGGAACCGCCTATGTTTTGGGCGAAGGTGGTTTGCTGAGCAGTTTACATGAAAATGGCATTACGCTGGTAAACACCGATCCGGAGTTTGTTGTTTTGGGCGAAGGCCGGAATTTTACATTAGAAATGGTACAGCGCGCGGTAGATATGATTTTGGCAGGCGCCAAGTTTATTACCACAAACCGTGACCCCTCTCCCAAAAAACCGGGATGGAACAATTTAGGGATTGCTGCAACTACCGCGATGATTGAAGAGGCCACAGGCAGGAAAGCTTTTGTTACCGGGAAGCCAAGCCCGGTGATGATGCGCTCGGCACGTAAGTTCCTGGGCTTGGAAACTGCAGAAACAACCGTTATAGGCGATACGATGGAAACCGATATACAGGGAGGCGTACAAATGGGCTATAAAACAATCCTGGTGTTGTCGGGGATATCAACTAAAGACAGGCTTGCGCATTATGCATTTAAGCCGGATATGGTTGCAAGTTCGGTGGACGAAATTAAATTTCCTTTAAAATGGTGGGATAAAGTTCCTGGTTAAAAATTAGTGCCTGCCTTACCGCCGTTTCCGTGGAAATTACGACGGTAAGCGCAGGACTTTGATTTTTAAATGGCTGCTAAATAATTTTCGATCACCTTGCTGATTTCCAATTTATTTTTGGCGGTGTCCCATTTTTCTTTTGCAGACCGATCGGCCAGGTCAAAAAGCCTTTCATATAGCAGCTTTCCATCTGTTTTTCCCTTTAGTTTTACCTGTGCGTGCTGTGCATAAACTTCGTCCCAAACCTGCCTCACAGATGTCCAGTAAGGTTTCCGGCTTTTCCACCAGCTTTTGGCATAATTAAATTTACTTTCATCCGCTTTGGTAAATTCCTCGTAACCTTTTTCGCGCACCAGTAATTTATCTTCTGTGGCCGAACGGATAATTTTCTGGTTATCCTGCTCAAACATCCACCCGTTAGCGGTCAGGTAAATCCTGTTTCCCCGGCGAAGCACATTATAATCGCTGCGCTTGGTAAACTCCCGGCGGGGCAGGGGGGCATCGCATTCACTGTGCCACTCGTGACTGCCATCGGCATGTATCCATGTACCAATACTTTCATAGCGGGGGCTGTCATCAACCTGGAATACTTTTTGCACCCAGCGGCCTTTCGCCTCGGCTGGCTTTAAGATCGCTTTTTTCCAGCTATTGTCTTTGTCAAACGTCACCAGGTTGTTTTCTTCATAAACCCAATCCTCCCGCCAATGCTTAATCACAGAGGTATCACCGGTAACCAGGATATGCTGGATCACGATCTTTTTGGGCGATTCTTCCTCAACTACCGCCCACTCATAACCCGAGGAGTGATATTTAGAATGGTTTTTGTAAGCAGTATCAGGCGCAAAAGTTTCCGTATAGTCAAAGGTTACTTTATAAAAGCCGCCGAGCGAACGGATGGCTGCGCGGTCCTGTTCCATTTTTGATTGCGCGTAAAGGGCGGCTGTACTCATGATCAGCAGGCCCAGCGTTAAACATATTTGTTTTTTCATGATGATTTGAAGTGTTTTATTTATTTGTTTTTGTAATTATGGTAGCCTATGGTTATTGTAAACTGGTTGTACCATCGCCCTGGTAAGCAAAACGGAAAGTGTAATAGCGCGACGCCGGCCTGGTAGCCAGGTTTGCAAATTCGGCGGTTGTTGTGTTTGGATTGCCCTTATAATAGCTTATCATTTCCACCTTGGCATAGTTGCCCGCCGAGGTTTTGATTACGATGATCTTACCCGGAACAGTAAGGATGGCGTGCTGCGGCTCGGTGGTGGCAGTATAAGTGTACCACCCCGATATAGCAGGCGCGCCTGTTGCATCCGTTTTATAACCGGCGGTTGGCGCCGTAGTTAAAGTTTCAAAAGTGCTGCTTACTATTTGGGCCTGGGTAGTTCCGGTACCAGATGTGCCGCCGTTTATAAATATGCTTGTCCCCTTAAATTTAATATCCCATTTAGTTGTCGCTGTATCGGCGCCGGTAATTTGCGCGCCGGTTGACAGGCTGTAGTAAACATTAGTTGTTGAGCCGTCAAGATCGGTAACTGTTTTTGTGGTAAGTTTACTTACAGCAGGAGTGGCGTCATCGCTGTTTTTACTGCATGATGATGCCAGTAAAATGATTGCGCTGCTTAATGCCAATGATAGAGTTGTGAATTTGTTCATGTGTTTTATTGTTTGAAGGGTTATTTAATTTGTGTGTTATTTTTTATTGAAATTATAAGCTATCCCGGCGTAAATGAGCCTGCCAGGCAGGTTAAGAATAACCAGGGCATCTTTATAGTTCAGCAGGTTTTGCGCCGTAAACTGTACCCTGATGGCATCTTTCATCAGTGGTTTGGATAACGAGGCGTGAACCAGTACGTATCCTTTGGTGTATTCGTCATCGCGGTTTACAATGCCGTTTCCATCGGTGTCCTTATAGCCGTATCTGCCGCGATAGATTGCCCTTATGGAGGCATTGATGCCTGAGCTTTCGTCGAGGTAGTTTACACGAATATTGTAGGTGTATTTTGACCGGCCGAGCAGACCGCCGTAATCACTTCTTTTGATAACTTTAGTAAGATTGGTTTCGGGATCTTTGGTAAAAACTTTACCCTCTGCTATCTGGTTCAAAACCTCCTGGTCATATGCTTCCAGGTATTGAAAGCCGCCTGCCACCTGGAATGATTTGAATACCTGGTAGCTCAGGTCGGTTTCAATACCCTGTGTATAAACCTTATTGAGGTTGAAGTAGGAGAAAACAGATTGCCCGTTGGTTTTTATAGCTATGGCCGCTGTTTCGATGAGGTTGGTAATGTTATTGCGGAAAAGGTTGGCTGTCCAATAGAGTTTGCCTGTTGGTTTGTACCGGTAACCTAAATTAAAGGCCATGGAACTTTCGGCGTTTAACCTTTTCAGCGTAGCGGCGTCAATCAATATGGTTTCAATTTGCCCGGCTTGCTGTAAGCGCTGTATACCTGCGCCTGCTTCTTCGTAACCGAAAACACTGTAGCCAACTTCGGCATTGGTAAAGTTTAAATAAAGCTGGCGAAAGTCGGGCGCTTTATAACCTTTACCAACCGACCCAAGTACCGTAAATTTGGGACTAAGCGCATAGCTTGCCGCCAGTTTTGGGCTTAACTGCGATTTATAAACGCTGTGCACATCATACCTGCCACCGGCAATAATATCCAGCTTTTTTACCGGCAGCCAGTCGGCCTGGAAGTAGCCATAGCCAGATGTGAATGATTGTAGCTTGGTGTAGCGGGTAGCTTCAACCGTTTCATACTGGCCACCCACGCCAGCGGTTAGTTTCAGGTTATCCTTTAAAGCATAATCATTTTGCAGCTCGGCACGGTTAAAGGCCTGGTTAAAATAGGTCTGGTCGTATACAGACTGGTCATCCTCATACCTTACATCCGACTTGGTTTTATAGGTTGAGCGGTAAAGCTGCAGGGTAGAAAGTAGTTTTTCCGTAAAGCGATGTGTAATTACCGGGGCTATGTTAAAATCTTTTTCGGTACCCGTTTCTGTAGCATAGCGGTTATCAACCAGGTACCTGCTGTCCTGGTCATTGGTATAATACCTTACCGAAAGTTTGAGGGTTGTTCTATTGTCTATTTTGTAAGATGATTTGCCATTCAGCGTATAGCCCGCGAATGGGGAAACCGTAGGCAGACCTGATGAAGGCTGCAATGTATAACCGCCGCTGCTGTAACGGTTGGCAAAGCCCGAAATGTAGAACCGGTCATTTTTGTAGGCCGAATTTATGCCAATATCTGCCGTATTATTGGTGCCGTACCTGGCTGCCGCCCCGCCCGATATTCCCTTTACCGGATCTGCAGTAATGATATTTACAACGCCGGCCATTGCTTCACTGCCATACAGGGAAGATGTTGGGCCTTTTACAATTTCAATCCGGTCGATATTATTTATGGTGATCCTGGAAAGCTCCAGGATACCTGTATTGCGTCCAATTAAAGGTAGCCCATCTATTAAGATCATGGTATACGCAGGGTCAAAGCCCTGGATCTGGATGCCCTGTCCGTGCGGGTCATCTAAAATAGTTATCCCAGTTTGCTCGGCCAAAATCTCATTCAGCCGTACCAGGCCCTTTTTCTTTATTTCATCAGCTGTGATGCGGGTAATTGGTATTGGCACCTGTTGCAGGCTTTTCAGCGTGCGGGTTCCGGTAACCACTACTTCTTTCAGCTGCTTAATATTTGTTGTATCCTTTTTTAATGTATCCCGCCTTTGCGCATAGGCCATATTGAATGTACATGACATGACAAAAGCGTAAAGGATATATTTTATTTGCATTTATTTAGACTAATTAAAAATAATGATGCAAATTTGGACGATTTACAAACAGCATGATAACGCTAACGGGATTTTAATAAACGCCATACGGATTAATAATGATCAGGATTACTACTACCTCATCGGGTGATTATGTTTACAGGTTTAATGATGTTTTAAAGGACAAAGCCGCGTTCAATCAAACCGGGAACTGGGGCCGCGTAAACGTTATGACGGTAGAGTTGCCAGGTATCCGCTTCTTTGTGATTGACTTTGGCGGTAATAAAAAATGCCCGGTTACTGTCGAGATTGACACCTTGTGCCTGATAATGACCTTTACCTTATCAGGACCAGCGCAGCCAGGTTTAGCGGGCTTCCCGTTTTGTGAAGCAGAACATCATTGCCTTTTTTCGCCCGGCCATCTAAAATTTAAGGCCACCCTTCAATGCAATTTATTACTCTTCGTGGTTTGCTTCCTGGGAGATAGTTTGAAAAAGAGCATACCAGCAGCATTGAACCGTGAACAATTGGAGTTGCTGCAAACAAGCAGGCTAACTACGCTGCAAATGAGCCAGGTTATCCAGGGTATAATCCTTAATATTGATAAAAGAGGGAACCATCATATTTATTTTGAGGCGAAGGCATTGGAATTACTTTTTCTTGAATTAGAACAGGTGACCGCTTTAGCCGTACAATCGGCCAATTCATTTTTGAAAGCGCATGACCTTGAGCGAATCTATCAAGCCAAAACCATAGTAGAGGAAAACCTGTTAAACCCATGTTCGCTGATAGAGCTGGCACATAAGGTGGGCCTTAACGATTTTAAACTAAAAAAGGGCTTTAGAGAAGTTTTTGGGACAACAGTTTTTGGTTATTTGTATCACCTGCGAATGGATAAAGCGAAGCTGCTTTTAAAAGATGGGAAACCGGTGAGGGAAGTAGCTTTTGAAGTGGGTTATAAAAACGCCCACCATTTTACAACGGCATTCAAAAAAAAATTTGGTTACCTGCCCAGTAAAATTAATAAACTTTTGGGCTATTAGCTTTTATGCATTCACTTATTGATTAATGTTGAGCCACCCTTGGTGCCGTCAACAAAAAGAAAAGCCCGGATACAGGAAATGTAATCATATTATTTAAATGTTGCCTGGCGGCTTTAAATATCACGGGCCATCCAGGCATTGTTATTGGTTAACAGATAGGCAATTATTTAAGAACATCCTAACTGATATTCATTTATCTTTACGTTTAAAGAAAATACTTTGACTTTATGCAAATCTTCAATGAGTATAATTTATCCTACATAGTGCTGAATGCACCGGTGGGTATTTGCATAGTAGATGCGGCTACCCTGGTGGTCGAAATGGTTAATGCCCATTTTTTGAAACTGACCGGTAAGCCGGAAGGGGCGGTTTTGGGGAAGCATTACCGGGAGGTATTTCCTTTGGACAGGCTTGATCAGGATGAAATGATCCTTAACAAAGCCGTTCAGGAAGGCCGCCCGTATACCGCCCGGGAAAGGGAGATCCCGCTGGTACATGATGGTGAGAAGGAAACGGTAATGGTTAGTTTTGTATATTCTCCTATAAAAAACAATGAAGGCAGTGTCACCAGTTTAGCGGTATGGCTGCTGGAGAATACCGCCCATGGACTTAATGAGGAATTGGCTACCACCAACGAGGAATTTGCTGCCGCCAATGAAGAACTCGCAGCGGCTAATGAAGAGTTGGCGGCCACCAACGACGCGTTGATTGAAACCCAGGCCAGCCTTCAGCGAAGCGAAAAATTGTTCCGGTCCATCGCGCTTAATATTCCCGGGTCGCTGATCATTGTGATAGACAGGAACCACCGGTATGTAATCATCGAGGGCGATATCATGGAAAAAATGGGCTTTGACCGGCAGGGGTATGAAGGCAGGCACCCCTCGGAAGTTTCGCCTGAGCGTTACGAAGCCTCCCGCCACTTGTATGAAAGGGTGATTAACGGCGACAGGTTTTCAATTGAATGGAAAGCGGAAACCGGCGAGTTTTATATTGTACATTTTGTGCCGTTAAAAAACGAACAGAACGAAGTAGATGCCGGCCTGATTATTACCCTGGATATTACCGATATTAAGCAGGCCGAAGAAAGAAGTGCGAAGCTGGCGGCAATCGTCCAATCTTCTGACGATGCCATCGTTAGCAAAACATTGGAAAGCGTGATCACCAGTTGGAACACCGCAGCCGAACGGATTTTTGGCTATACGGCAGACGAGATGATAGGCGAAACGATTTATAAAATTATCCCTCCCGACCGCCAGGATGAAGAGCCCCTAATACTGGCGCGTTTAAAAAAAGGTGAGCGGGTTGAGCATTTTGAAACCAAACGATTAACAAAGGACGGGCGTCTCCTGGATATTTCTTTGACAATTTCTCCCATCAAGGATGCGCGGGGCAATATTATTGGTTTATCTAAAATTGCCCGGGATATCACCGAAAAAAAGCAGGAGGAACAGCGGAAGAATGATTTTATCGGGATGGTTAGCCACGAGCTTAAAACACCGCTTACGTCGCTTAGCGCCATTATTCAGATGGGCACTGCTAAGCTCAGGAACAGCGAAGACGAGTTTTTGCCAGGGGCCATGGAAAACGCCAACCGGCAGGTAAAAAAGATGACCAGCATGATCAATGGTTTCCTGAACATTTCGCGGTTAGAATCCGGGCAGTTGCTTATTGAAAAAGAGCCTTTCCGGCTTGATCACTTGCTGCGCGAAATCCTGGAAGAAACCAAACTCACCGTAAGCAGCCATGTTTTTACTATGGAGGGATGCGATGATATTATAGTTAATGCTGACCTGTATAAAATCAGTTCTGTTATTTCCAATCTCATCAGCAACGCTATCAAGTATTCGCCAAAAGGCAAACTGATTGATATCCGTTGTCAAACAGCAAGCGGAATGGTAACGGTGAGCATTAAAGATGAGGGCATAGGCATTATGCCATCGGATATTGACCGGGTGTTTGACCGATATTATCGCGTTGAAGGCAGCCATTTACGCCATATTTCCGGTTTTGGCATCGGCCTGTACCTGAGTGCCGAAATTATCAAAAGGCACGACGGCAAAATATGGGCAAAAAGTGAAAGCGGCAAAGGCTCGACCTTCTATTTTTCGCTGCCACTGGCCTAAGGAGATGACAACGGTTTTGTTTTACTCCGCTTTTATACCCCGTGGTTTTTGCGACGTTAACAAATACAATACAGCCTTTATCGCTGATTTTACCCGGCTTCCAAAATGGTGTTAGCGCGTTTTAATGCATTTTCAAAAGTATCTTTAACGTTTCCCTTACCAATCTGAAATAATAAACGCGCTTTTTTCAGCTCACCCATAACCTGTTCGCTGGCAACCTCGGCTAAAACCAGTTTTGTTCCGCTTTTTGTTGTTGCTGCATGTACCTCGCGCAACACCCTGATGCCGGTAGCATCAATAACCGGCACGTTCCGCATCCGGATGATTAGCACGCGGGCCGGGTTTTCAATTACCTTCATTGCATCCTTAAACTTGTAAGCCGCGCCAAAAAATAAGGGGCCGTTAATCTCAAAAACATCCAGGCCTTCAGGCATATTCTCCGGCTTAAATAATTCGCCCGGCAGAACATTAGCCTGCTGCACAGAACTGGCCTGCATCATTTGCCGCATAAACAGGAACGCGGCCAGGATCATGCCTATCTCGATTGCAACTGTCAGGTCAACCAATACCGTGAGTGTAAACGTGGTGATCAAAACAACGGCATCGCTTTTGGAGCCCTTAAGTACCGATTTGAAACTCTCCAGCTCGCTCATATTCCAGGCAACCACAACCAATATTCCGGCTAATGTCGGCATCGGGATCAAAGCGGCCCATTTTCCCGCAAACAGCATAATAATTAACAAAATGAGGGCATGAACAATACCGGCCACCGGTGTTCTGCCGCCGTTTTTTATATTGGTGGCCGTTCGGGCAATAGCACCGGTAGCAGGTATCCCCCCAAACAGCGATGAACAAATATTGGCCAGCCCCTGGGCAATCAATTCTGTATTGGAACGATGGTTGCCCCCGGTCATGCCATCGGCCACTACTGCCGATAACAAGGATTCGATACTGCCCAGTAACGCAATGGTAATGGCCGGCCTTATTAACTGCTGAATGGTGGCGAAACTGACACCGGGAATTACCGGCCGGGGCAAGGATGACGGTATAGCGCCGAAACGACTGCCGATGGTTTCGACAGGTAAATGAAAAAAAGCGACGGCAAAGGTGGTAACCAGGATGGCGATCAACGAACCAGGCACCCTGTGTGTAACCCTGGGCCAAAGCAAAACCAGGCCTAAGGTAATAACCCCGATGCCAGCTGCGTATGGATTGACCGAAGAAATATGTCGGCCAAAAGCTACCCATTTGCTGATAAAATCGGCGGGAACGCTGCCCATGTGCAGGCCCAGGAAATCCTTAACCTCCGAGGAAAAAATAATGAGCGCTATGCCCGTAGTAAAGCCGGTAATTAAGGGATACGGCACATATTTGATGGCGTTGCCCAATTTGGTAATGCCCATTACAATCAGGAATATCCCGGCCATGAAAGTGGCTATGATTAGTCCGTTGATACCAAATTGCTGTACAATGCCATAAACCACCACGATAAAAGCCCCGGTTGGCCCGCCTATTTGCACCCGGCTGCCACCCAGCGCAGAAATGATTAGTCCGGCGATAATGGCTGTGAAAATTCCTTTCTCGGGCGATACGCCGGAGGCGATGGCAAATGCTATAGCCAAAGGCAGGGCCACTATGCCCACAATGGTCCCGGCGATCAGATCTTTAAAGAATTGTTCTTTCCGGTAATGCTTTAGGGTATCTATGAGTTTGGGTTTAAACATCGGCTTATTCTTTAATCCACATTTTTAATAACCTGCTGTAGGTATTGTTTACCAGCTGATAACCAGGCGGAACCTGGCCGCCTGGGGTATGAAAGGTAACCAGCCGCGTTTTTGAAGGCTTTTCGGCCAGCATTTGGTAAACCAGCCTGCTATACTGGTCATACAGCTCAAAGGAAGCCTCTACGGCATAATCTATACGGCTATCAGGCTCAATATTTTCGTAAAATGGGTTGTAGAAATAAAAATGGTCGTAGTCGTTAAATTCCAGTTCAGTCAGGTTCCCGTGCATAAAGGTTACATTGGGCAAATCTATCCCGGCTTTGGCTATCTCGGCAAAATTGTATAATTCGCGGCGCTGTTCAATGCCTGAGAACGTTGTTTCTGGATGGAAAAAACCGGCGGTGATACAAAATTTGCCAACCCCGCTGCCAATATCCAAAACCCTGGTATTAGGAACGGCCAGGAAATTGCCCGCTATTTTGGCAATCTCCACGGGTGTCCAGTGCATTTGCGACAACTGCCGGATATGTTCGGGATACAACTCGTCAAAAGCGCTGTCATGGCAAAACAGGGATGGGTTTAATAGCTCATTAAGCATTCTTTTATTTGGGGAAGGATTAAAATTTCTAAAAGCGGAGGTGAAAATTGCGGTTTCCATCGGGTCAGGCTTTGATCCACATTTTCATCAGGCCACTGCAGGTTATAGCTGCCAGCTTGAAGCCCGACGGTATTTCCTGCTCTAAGCTATGAAAGGTTACCAGCCTTGTTCCCGATGGCTTTTTATCCAGTTCGGCACACAGGTACTGGTTATAGTAGGCATAAAGGCTTTGCGATAATTCCAGGGTATCATCTATCTGGTTTTCGGGGTCGATATTTTCGTAAAAAGAATTATAGAAATAAAAATGATCAAACTCCTTAAAATTCACCTGGGTAATATTGGCGTAGATAAAATTAACATTGGGCAATTGGGTATACCCTTTAGCTTCTTCAGACAAGCATATCAGCTCGTGCCGTTGTTCAACGCCATAAAAATAGGTTTCGGGAAAATAGTATGCTGCGGCCAAACAAAATTTACCAATGCCACTACCTATGTCCAGTACCCGGGCATTTGGCTCGGCTAAAAAGCTGGCGGCTTTACGTGCAATGGCCAACGGTGTCCAATGTTTCAGCGATAGCAGCTGAAAATGTTCGGGGTACAGCCAGTCAAATGCCGCATCATCGCTGAATAAACCTGTAATCGGATCGATTTTTTTTAGTTTTAACTGGCCTTCGTCAGGCTCATTCGCCGATGGTGAGAAATGGAAAAAAGGGTAAGCTTTCATTGCCGGTAAATTTAAATGGTTAAGTAACCCGGTTTTCCGTACCAGATCAACGCAGGAACTGATACTTATCAGTTTTTAAAAAAATCGTACCTTAGCATATGAGCCTATCCGGAATTTTTCCAATCGACCGGTGGAATTTTACCACGCAATCAACACTTCATGTGCTGTCTGAAGCAGACCATGCAGATTTACTTGCGCACCACAGCGATCTGCATTACCAGAAAGGTGATGTGATTTTCAGGGAAGGCACCGTACCCTCGGGTATATTTTTGATTAAAAGTGGCAAAGTCAAAAAATACAAAGTTGATAATACCGCGAAAGAACAAATCTTTTATGTGGCCAACCAGGGCGAGTTATTCGGCTATCATGCGGTATTGTCTGATGAACGGTACCCGGATTCGGCGGCGGCTATTGAAGATAGCCTGATAAGTTTTATACCCAAGGAAGATTTTATCAGCATTTTACACAGGTCTCCGGCTTTTACCTGGCGGCTGCTCAAGGCGTTAAGCCATGAATTTACGGTATTGACTAACAGTATTTCGGTAATCGCGCAGCGCACTGCCTCAGAACGGCTGGCCATTGCGCTTATCGTGCTCCGGGAGAAGTATAAAGTAGATGGCGCCGATGAAAAAAATATTGTTTTAAATATCTCCAGGCTCGACCTGGCTAATATGGCGGGTATTGCACAAGAAAACGTAATTCGCTTATTAAAGGAGTTTAAAGCAGAAGGCATCGTGGAAACCGATGGCCGTAAAATATGGGTAAGGGACTTACAGATGCTGATAAAAAAATCAAACTACAAATAAACCGGCCACCTAACCGGTTGCTATATGCTGATGGATTAAGCGTGTGCGGCAGTTTCCCGGCGCTTATGCCGTTGGGGTAAATGCTTTCTGATTACCTGGTATAGTTTATGCAGTTCAAATGGCTTTTGGATATAATCGTCGAAGCCAAATTGCCGGTATTTTGCTTCAATCTGGTTATCGCAGCTAAAAGCAATCACCGGCAGGTGTGGAAAATGCGCTTTTATCCACTGGCTAACCTGCCCCGCCGAATTATGGCTGAGCCAGCAATCAAGTAAAACCAGTTTGGGGTGATGGCGCCTGATCATTTCCAACGCATTTTCGTTCGTATCATCCAGGCTGCAAACCCGGTAGCCTTCCATTTGTAAAGCAGTGGCTACCACATCCAGGGTAGCGGCATCTGCTTCTTGTACCATGATTGTTTCCATAAACTTTTAATTTTTAGATGAAAAGATAGAAACCGGAACAAACGTATAAGAGTAAATAAAGTTAAGTATAAATTGTGCTTTCCCTGATGGTATTTTTTTAATTTTTGCTGCATTAAATTAATAGCCACCAGGTAAAGCGCTAAACTGCCGAATGCCCGCTCAGGTAACCTGTTAATACTTTAAATAGCCACATCTTACTAAACCTGCTATGGAATACGCTTTCTCTTACCGGTTTTAAAGCGCGTAAGATTTGGCCCGCGACCGGGCTTTTTTCTCCTCGATTGCCTGCAGTAGCTGATCATATGGCTTATTAAATTTTTCGATGGCCTCGCTTTCCAGCTGCGCGGTAACCTCGTCAATATTGATCCCTATCTTTTTTAGCCGGGCCAGCGCCTGCACAGCCTCATCGGTGCCCTGCTCCAACCTGTTTTCCGGGTGCCCATGATCGCGGTAGGCGTCCAGCGTTTCCAGCGGAACGGTATTCACTGTTTCGGGGCCGATAAGTGCATCTATATATTTGGTATCAGGGAAAGATGGGTCTTTGGTGCCGGTGCTGGCCCACAATACGCGCTGCGGGCGGGCGCCGTTTTCCTGTAATTTTTTAAAGCGGTCGCTGCCGAAAACCCTTTTATATACCTGGTAAGCCTGTTTGGCGCAGGCAATCGCTATTTCGCCCCTCAGTTCCGGATAGCCCTTTTTTTCCAGCATAGGGTCTACCAGTACATCAATGCGGCTCAGGAAAAAACTGGCTACCGAAGCAATTTGGTCAATTGGCTGGCCGTCGGCTAAGCGGTCTTCCAGTCCCGACAGGTAAGCGTCGGTAACGGCTTCATAGCGGTCGAGCCCAAACAGCAGCGTGATATTGATATTAATTCCCTCGCAAATGGCCCTGCGGATAGCCGGCAAGCCTTCGGTGGTCGCGGGTATTTTAATCATTACATTTTTCCGGTCTGTTTTTCGCCAAAGTTCCATCGCCTGCCGTATGGTCCTGCTGGTATCCCGCGCCAGGTGTGGCGAAACCTCCAGGCTAACATAGCCGTCATGCCCGGTTCTGAAAACGGGTTCGAACAGGTCGGCAGCTTCCCGGATATCTGTAATTGCCAGTTCATAAAAAATGGCTTCATTATTTTGGTGCTTTTCTGCCAGTTCCCTGATCTGCTTATCATAATCGGCGCTGCCGCTAATGGCTTTTTCAAAAATGGCCGGGTTCGAGGTCATGCCCCGCAGGCCGTCTTCGTCAATCATTTTTTTTAACCGGCCCGAGCGGGTGAGCCCCCTGTCCAGCAAATCCAGCCAGATGCTTTGGCCGAAATCCTGAATTTGTTTGATTTTATTAGTTTCCATAATTCAATATTTTAAATAGCTGAGCCTGGGGCCGCCATCGTCAGTATGTATTATATAGAAGCCGGAAAATGGGATACACAAGGACTAAACACGATGCCTTGGCTTTCAATTTATAAAGGTGTTATGTTGTGAAGTTAATTAACTGGTCCTATACAATATTTATAGAACAATGCTCATTTTTATTAGTTTGCTTTTTTTTTAATTGACAGGAGAAAATTTCAACCGGATTCAAAAAAAGAACTTCAGTTAAACTTTTTTAAGGCAAACTTGTTTTTGGCTTATCTATCACCAATAAAATTCAAGCTCATGAACGATGTATTGTTTGTACGTGAATTTGCCAGGGAACTGGAGGCCGAATCGCCTGCCAGTCTCAAATGCCTGGAACGGATCCCGGCCCGGCTGTTTGGCTGGAAACCGCATGAAAGATCAATGGAAATGGGCTACCTGGCGCTGCTTGTGGCCGAGATACCCTTATGGATTACCCATATCATCAAATATTCCGAGATCGACTTTGCTACCTTTCAGCATTTAAAACCGAACGACACACAGGACCTGGTGAATTATTTTAAACAAAACGTGGCCGGAGCTAAAGAAACCCTGTTAAATGTTAGTGAAGGTGAATTGGCAGAAACCTTTTACCTTAAAACAGGTGGCCGGGAATTGCTCCGGTCATCCAAAAAAGAACAGGTAGAATCAACGATTAACCATTTGGTGCACCACCGCGGACAACTAACGGTTTATATGCGCCTGAACGATATTGAGGTGCCTTCCATTTATGGGCCTTCGGCCGACGACAGGAGCTTTACTTCGGCAAGCGGCAAACATTATCTGTAAAAGTGTCCTGTAATGCTTAAAGTGAAGGTTAGTCTTGAGCCGAAAGTCTTAAGTTCTAAGAGGCTGTTTTTAAACATCTTCTAAATAAAAAACAAGCAAAATATGACTGGAGGCTTCCGGCTAAAGACTATTGACTTAACAATGCATTATCCCCCAGATATCCCGCTTTTCAGCATGATTTTTGTGGGTAATTAGTAAGCAGATACTGCGATAAACCGAGGAAATCATGAAACGGAATGTAAAAAGTTTGGTTGGCTTCAGTATGGGGGCAACCGACGGCGAATTTGGGAAACTGGATGAGTTTTATTTTGACGATGAAACCTGGACGATACGTTACCTGATTATTAAAACGGGTGGCTGGCTGTTTGGCCGCAAGGTGCTGATTTCGCCCGCGGCATTAAAAACACCCGATTGGGAAAATAAAGTTTTCCCGGTGAACCTAACTAAAAAGCAAATTGAACACAGCCCTGATATTGATACAGAAAGAACAGTTTCCCGGCAGCAGGAAATTGACCTGTATAGTCACTACGGCTGGCCATACATGGGTTCGGCTGGAGCAGGATTTTATGGGGGCATGGGTATGTCGGGCATGATGGAATCCCGGGTACCGTTTGAAGAAAGCATTTTGGCAACAAAAGCCGGCGATAAGCCCGTCAACCCTCATCTGCGCAGCACCCGCGAAGTTGCAGGTTACCGCATTCACGCCACCAACGGCGAAATTGGCGATGTGGAAGATTTTATTATTGACGATCAAAATTGGCGCATACATTTCCTGGTAGTGGATACCGGGCATTGGTTTCCGGGGAAAAAGGTGCTTATATCGCCTAAGTGGATTACCTATGTAAAATGGGAAGAGGACGCGGTTTACGTAGATGTCACGGTTAATGCAGTAAAGAGCAGTCCGGAATATGACCCCTCGGTGCCGCTGCCCGAAACCTACGAAAATGAATTTTACGATCATCACGGCAGCGAGGTTTAATACAGGTAAGTTAAACCGTTGCAGTTAAATTGGGGTGAGTTTAACCCTTGCCCGCACGCTTTGTTTTATTGCACAATTGTTGAAAAAACGTTGCTGTATTGCCAATACTTTGTGGTTATATCTCTGTAATTAATTACAGCGGCCACCGGTCGCATCATGTTATTTTTTAATTTTTTCCTGCAGGTGCCGCCATTTAGCCAGCGCCACCTCCGCGAGTTTCCTGGCACGCTCTGCCGCCTGTCCCTGCTGATCCTTTTCGGCAAGCGGACCTTCCGTTTTAAGCTCGGGTGCCGGTTGTCCGGCATCATTTTGCTTGCTTTGATCTTTACTGGCCAACATGACTAAAAAAATAAAGGCGCCTGGTACGGCGCCTGTTAACAATTGCCGCAGTTGTGGCTTATTTAATCTCTATTTGGCGCGCGGCTGTCCTGGTTTCTTCTTTTTTGGCCACATTAACCTTCAGCAAACCATCGGTATATTCGGCATTGATACCCTCGTTATCCACAGAATCGGGCAGCGTAAAAGAGCGTACAAATGAGGTATAATTATATTCGCATTTGTTGTACTTTTTATCGTTAGCCGGTTGCCCGCTCTGTTTTTCGGCCGAGATGGTGAGCACGTCGCGGTCAAGGCTTACGTTAAAATCTTCTTTGCTTAGCCCCGGCGCGGCCAGTTCAATATGATAATTGCCATCCGTTTCCGAAATGTTAACCGCCGGCACGCGCGATACCATACGGTCGGATAGAAAAGTGTCGTTCAGGATAGATTCAAAAATGTCGTCGAACCCGGGCCGCAGCATACTGCTTTTGCCGTCATTAAACTTTACAAGTGTCATGATACTTCCTCCTCTTGATTTTTGATCTGCCGGAATATCCGGTTTACTGTTACAACAAAGGGGAATGCGGGTGGTTTGTCATTTTTTTATTTTGATCCAACCAAATGCTTCGATAATTGTACATCAAAACTCAGAATAGGAATTGATGCAGAAAAGTCATTTTAGACGGGATAATACCTGCTTGCCTGTTAACATATACTTTCGCAGCCACTTATCAATAAACAATATATAGTTAAAGTATCAGCACCTTTTTTTTACGAATGTCCCCAAATTACGTAGCTGCCACATTGTATTGACGTACTTATACGGTTGTATATCTGTGCTTTAGGTATGATATTTACTTCCGGTTTAATCATCTACAAACGTCATGAAAAAATTGATCATCCTGCTGCTATGCGCTGCTATTGGCGGGCATACAGTTAACGCGCAAAGTTGCAACCAGTTTGTTAACAACGTTGAGGGTAAAAAACTCAGCTATATTAACCATGATGCCAAGGGGCAGCCACAAATGACCGCCGTTTACACCAGCACCAAAAAAGACGCGTCGACAGTGGCGGTACATGCTGTTATCAGCGACCATAACGGCAAGGTTATCGGCACCGGTGATTCGGAGATGATTTGCAGCGGCAACGCGATTAAGATTGATATGAAATCGTTTATCCCGGCCGCCTCTATGAAGCAATACGGCGATATGCAGGTGAGCGGCGAAGCCCGGTACCTGACTTATCCTGCCGATATGAAAGCCGGCCAAACGCTTGATGATGGATCGATAACCATCAACATGAATAATGGCGGCGCTGCCAAAGGGGAAATGCAAATGGATATTGTTAACCGCAAAGTAGAAGCAGCCGAAACTATAACCACAGGCGCAGGTAGTTTTGATTGTTTTAAAGTAACGTACGATGCTACAACCACGGTGAAGATGATGGGTATCAGCATGCCGTTCCGCATAAAGGTAACAGAGTGGTTTGCGCCAAAACTGGGGCGTTTTGTAAAGTCGGAAACCTTTAATAAAAATGGCAAGCTGATGGGCACCATTACGCTGGAGTCTATTAACTGATTAACGCCCGTCTTGATACTTTCACCGTCCAAATAGATTTCTGGCGATTTAAACAAATTTGTTACGATTATGTATGGATAGCCACCCTTTAGTTCGTTGCTAAAAAAAGGATTAGATTTCTAACTTTGGTAACGAAATGAAATGGATTACCCGCGAACATCCGAAGATTGACCGCATAGCCTGTCCCTGGCTCATTAAACGCTTTATTGACCCTGATGCCGAGATTATTTATGTGCCCGTAGACCATGTGATTGCGCAGGCAGCGATTTTAAATGCCACTCCTTTTGACCTGCCCGACGTTGAATATACCCATTATGACGACCAGTGCAGTTTTGATTATTTTATAAAGAAACATCAGCTTAAAGATGCAGCGCTTGATCGTATTGCTGCCATTGTTCGCGGTGCGGATACCGACCGGCATGATTTCGCCCCGCAGGCATCGGGCCTGTCGGCCATTTTTTTAGGATTGTCAAAAAATATTCCTGATGACCACGAATTGCTGGAACTGGGTATGAAAGTTTATGACGGCTTATACACCTGGGCCAAGTACTTGTACGAGCAAAAACATATCCAGGAGCCGGTAGAATACCTTTTACTGGAGGTTTTTAACAAATATCTTAAGCAGCAGGGCTCCAAAAAAGCGCCCGTATGGGCAAAGGAAATTAAGGAGATGATCCAGGACCAGATTGATACCAACATGAGCCTGAGCCTGCAACAGGTTTCAGAAGAACTAAAAATAAACCCGGCCTACCTGTCGCGGGAGTTTTCCAAATATTTTGAGAATTTGTCCTTTGGCGATTACATCCGTAAGATGCGCATCGAAAAATCAATAAACCTGATGGAAACTACTGATTACTCTTTTACAGAGATTGCTTACCTCACCGGATTTTCGGACCAAAGCCATTTTAACCGGATCTTTAAAAAACAAATGGGGATGAGGGCGTCTGAGTACAAAAAAAACGTTGTAAAAAAGTAAAGCAGATTCTATTCGGTAAAATCTGTTCTATTTTAAAGTAGTAAATTGCCATAGTATTGCGCCTACATTTACAGCACTGGATTTCCAGCTATGAAATTTAACGATTTACCCGTCTTCCCGAAGACCTGCCTGCTCACAGGTATGTTCCTATGTCTTTTACTGCCCGAACAGGTCTTGGGGCAACAAGGCAAACCTTACCTTGATTCGCTGCTCCGGACGGCATCGGCCAATTACCCTTTAATAAAAGCCAAGAGACTGCAAACACAATCTTTACAATACGCCGTAAAGTATAAGCAGAACGCTTTAATCCCATCGCTAAACGCATCGTACCAGGTTGATTATGCCACCGCGAACAATATTACCGGGATGATTTATCCGCAATATATTACACCCATCAGCGGGCCGCCAACGAGGGGCAATGATTATAGTGGCGTGCCGGGTAGCGCGGCCGCGCTTAACCTGCAATGGGAACCCATTACTTTTGGCCAGCGTAGCGCCGAAGTTGACCTGGCTAAAGGCCGGCTGCAATACGGCCAGGCCGATGAGAATTTAACTTTGTTCCAGCACCAGGTTTATGTAATTGGCGCCTGGTTAAATTATTTGCTGGTAAGCGATTTGGTTAAAGTTTACCAGTCTAACATTAACAAATCGGCTTTTAATTTAAAACAGGCGCAAACCCTGGTAATTAGCGGTTTGCGGCCGGGAACAGATTCTTCTTCCTTCCACTCTGAATACGCCCGGGCCCAAATGCAATTGATTGCTTTTGAACGGCAGCGGGATTCTACACTGATAGCCCTCAAAGAATTGGTTGGTGGCAAGCTACCAGCCGGCCTGGTGGTTGATTCTTCACTTTTTAAAAATCTGCCGGTAATTGCTTTAACTGATACTATAACAACCGATCATCCCGAAGTGCAATTGGGGAAGGCTAACGTAAATACCAATGAACTGGCTTTAAAATCGCTGAAGAAAAATATCCTGCCAAAGTTAACTTTATGGAGCACCGGTTATGGCAGGGGATCTGGTATCGGCGCGGATGGTACAGTTAACTCCGGCGATGGCTGGCGTTTTCAGCGGTATAATTATGGGGTGGGTGCCCAGATAGCTTTTCCAATACTGGAAGTTTTTAGGCAGAAACCCCTGTGGAAACAGCAGGAACTCGTTACGGCATCCAGCCGGGAACAACTTGCTCAAACCCAGCTGCACCTGAATACCCAAAAGGAAATCGCGGTATCCAATTTTCAAAAGGCAGTACAATCGGCACAATTGGCGCCGCAGCAATTCCATTCTGCCGAATATTCTTATAAAGCCATCCAATCCAGGTATAAATCGGGCCTTATCAATTATTATGATGTGATACAGGCGCAGCAATTATTATTTCAGTCTGAAGCCACTGTCCGGATAGCTTATTACGGGGCATGGCGGGCATTATTAAATGAGGCGGCCTATAGCGGCAACCTGAACCTGTTTTTAAATCAATACGGCAAATGAATATTATCCAGTTTTTATACGCCTCATTAAGAAAACCGGTCACCATCATCGTAGCCGTTATTGCCATAGTTTTTTTCGCGGTGGTATCTATACGTACTATGCCGGTAGATATTTTCCCTAAGCTGGGTACCCCCACCATTTATGTGGCACAAACCTACGGCGGGCTGTCGGCCGAGCAGATTGAAGGTTTTGTAACCTCCTACTATGAATACCACTTTTTGTATGTAACCGGCATTAAATCTGTCGAAAGCAAAACCATCCAGGGGGTTACTTTATTGAAACTCAATTTTTACGAGGGCACCGATATGGGGCAGGCCACCGGCGAGGTTGTATCAATGGTAAACCGCGCAAGGGCTTTTATGCCTCCCGGAACAGTATCGCCGTTTGTAACCCGTTTTGATGGGGGCAGTGTAGCGGTTGGCCAGCTGGTTTTCAGCAGCCCTACCAGGTCATTAGGCGAGGTATCAGATCTGGCTTTATTTAAGGTACGGCCCATGTTTTCCACCCTGCCCGGTGTTTCGGCGCCGCCGCCGTTTGGCGGTAACCAGCGTTCGGTATTGATTAAAGCAGACCCGAATAAATTGCGTAGTTATGGTGTCAGCCCCGAAGAACTGGTAACGGCCATTGCCAAAGGGAACACCATCCTCCCGGCGGGTAACCTGCGTGTGGGTGATCAGATGCTCATCGCGCCCCAAAATACGGTGGTAGATAATATCCAGGATTTGGGCAACATCCCCGTAAAAACCGGCAGCGGCCCGGCTGTATACGTACATGACCTGGCGCAGGTGGACAACGGCGCCGATATTACGGCCGGTTACGCGTTAATTAATGGAAAACGTTCGGTTTATATCCCGGTAACCAAAAGGGCCGATGCATCTACCTGGGATGTGGTACAAAAAGTGAAAGCAGCCTTGCCGGATATGCAGGCCGCCATCCCACCGGATATCAAAGTAAGTTATGAGTTTGATCAATCGGGTTATGTTATCAATTCCATAAAAAGCTTAATGACCGAGGGCATTTTAGGCGCTTTGCTCACCGGCCTTATGGTACTGCTATTTTTACGCGACTGGCGCAGTTCGCTCATCGTGGTTTTAACCATACCCCTGGCCTTGCTTTCGGCGGTTATCTGCCTTAAACTTTTTGGGCAATCTATCAACATCATGACTCTTGGCGGTTTGGCGCTGGCCATTGGTATATTGGTAGATGAAGCCACGGTAACAATAGAAAACATCCACCATCACCAGGAAAAGGGCGAACTGAAAGGGCGGGCCATTTTAGAAGCCTGTAAAGAAATTGCTTTGCCTAAATTGCTGATCCTCCTTTGTATCCTGGCGGTATTTTTCCCGGCTTTCTTTATGTCGGGTATCCCTAAAGCCATGTTCCTGCCGCTTTCCCTTTCGGTTGGTTTTGCGATGATTGCTTCTTTCCTGTTGTCGCAATCATTTGTTCCTGTGATCGCTAACTGGCTGTTCAAAGATCGGCTGGCCGAAACCACAAAAGAAGGTAAACGCATGGCCCGCTTTAAAGAAAGACATGAAGGGCTGATTCATCGTCTGTTGCCGGGCAGGAATATTTTAATACCTGTTTATCTCGTGCTTTCCATTGCTTTGGCGACGTTGCTTTTTCTTACAGTTGGAAAAGAGCTGTTCCCGAAAGTTGATGCAGGGCAGTTCCAGGTAAGGCTAAGGTTGCCCGAAGGGACGCGTATTGAACGGACGGAAGCAAAAACAAAACAATTGCTGCACCTGGTTGATAGCCTTTCGGGCGGCAATAAAATCGCCATATCATCTGCCTATGTTGGCCTGGTGGGCTCAAGTTACCCGGTTAGCGTTATCCACCTATGGACGAGCGGGCCGGAAGAAGCCCTGCTGAAAGTTAAATTTATTACAGGTTCCGGTATCAAAATAGATGATTTCAGGGAAAAGGTGCGCCAGGCGGTAAGTACGCAAATGCCCGGCTCGCATATTTCTTTTGAACCGGCAGACCTGGTAGAACAGGTGATGAGCCAGGGAACGGGCACACCCATACAGGTGCAGGTATTAGGTAAAAGCCTGGCGCAAGACCGCCAGTTTGGAAAAAAGATTGTTGAGCGTTTGAAAACCCTGCCTTACCTGCGCGATGTGGCTTATAGCGCCCCGCAGGGTTACCCGGCCATGAAAATTGAATTTGACCGGGTGAAGCTGGGACAGTTAGGCTTAACCGTGGAAGATGCCGGTAAATCATTGGCTGCGGCTACCTCATCCAGCCGTTTTACGCAGCCCAATTATTGGGTAGATAAAACAGCCGGGACAGCATACCAAATACAGGTGCAGATACCTGAGCTGGTGATGAACGACCCCGCGCAGGTAGATAATATTTTGTTAAGCTCCAATAACGGAAAGCAGGTTTACATGCGCGATGTAGCAACCTGGAAAATGGGTAATACCGAAGGCGAATTTGACCGTTTAAACCAAAAACGCTTTATTACCATTACCGCCAATTTGCAAGGCAAAGCACTGGGTTCGGCCATTAACGATATCGATAAGATCATCAATGAAACCGGCAAATTGCCCGAGGGCATGAAAATACAGCAGCCGGGCCAGGCCGAAGTGTTTTTACAAACTTTCCAGGAGTTGCAAAACGGTATTTTGCTGGCTATTGTGGTAATTTTCCTGTTGTTAGCCGTAAACTTCCAGTCGTTCCGGTTATCGCTGGTAATTATCTCGGTTATACCGGGCATTTTAGCCGGCAGCCTGTTATTGCTTTGGATCTGTGGCAAAACTTTAAACATACAATCCTATATGGGCTGTATTATGGCGGTTGGCGTGGCCGTGGCCAATGCCATCCTGTTTGTTACCCAGGCAGAAAAATATAGAAGTGAAAAACTGGAAGATCCCTATTTACAAGGGATCAAAGACAGGACGAGGCCTATACTGATGACCAGCCTGGCAATGATTGCCGGGATGGTCCCGATGGCATTGGGCTTAGGCGAAGGGGGCGACCAGACATCGCCTTTGGGCACAGCTGTTATAGGGGGCCTCATTTTCTCCATGGTATCCAGCCTCATCGTTTTACCTTTAATTTACCAGTCGTCAGTTGGTAACCGCCCGGTGCCTGTTATCTCTTTAGATCCGGATGACCCGCAAAGCAAATATCAACCCTTAACCGAAAATCAATCATGAAAGCTGTCAATTATATATTCTTAGTTCCTGTTTGCCTTTTGGCGGCCTGTGGCGGCAACCAGGCCGAAAAAGCAGCCCCCCAGGGCCCGCCGGAAAAGCCGGTGGTTAAACTGCTAACGCTGAAACCGGAACCCATTGCTAACAAACTGAACCTCACCGGTGAAATTATTCCTTTTGACCGCGCCAATATTTATGCCCGTACACCGGGCTATGTAAAGGAAGTAAAAGTTGATATCGGTTCGAAAGTTACTAAAGGCCAGGTTTTATGCGTCCTTGATGCTCCTGAATTAAAAGCGGCGCAAGCCCAAAGCCAAAGTAACAGCATGGGTACAAAAGCCAAATATGAATCCAGTAAATCAACATATTTAAGGTTGTTAAAGGCTGCCCAAACGCCTGGTGCCGTGGCTGATAACGAGCTGGAAATTGCCCGCAGCCAGATGCGCACCGATAGCGCGGTTTACCAGGCCTCGCGTTCGGCTACCCAGGCCAATAAGGCGATGGAAGATTACCTGGTGATCCGGTCGCCCTTTAACGGCGTGGTTACGGCAAGGAACATATTTAAAGGAGATTTTGTAGATAACACCGGTAAAACGTTGTTGTTCCGGGTAGAGGATAATTCCTCTTTAAGGGTTGATGTTGCCGTACCGGAGGCTTATAATTCCACCACGTTAAAAGACAACGAAGCCACTTTCACCGTATCGGCAAATCCCGGCCAGGTATTTAAAGCCAAACTGGCACGAAAATCAGATGCCATTGACCCGCAAACCCGCAGCGAAACCTGGGAGTTAACTTTTACCAACGCGAATGGCTTGCTAAAACCCGGCATGTTCGCGCAAATTGTGTTGCCGGTAAGCCGTCCCAAAGAGGGTTTCCTGGTGCCGTTTAAGGCAGTGGTATCTACCCAGGAACGTAAGTTTGTGATCAGGGTGGTAAACGGAAAAACCCAATGGGTAGATGTAAAGACCGGGTTTACCGGCAAGGAAAAAACCGAGATAGCCGGCGATTTGAAACCCGGCGACCAGCTGGTGGCACAAGCCAATGAGGAACTGAAAGAAGGCACAACCGTGCAGGTAAAGCAATAGTTAAAAAGGTAAATATTGTAGCCTCGCAAAATATGTACGGGAGGAAACACACACATGGAAGAACAATTAACCAAACAACCACCGGCTTATTCGCTGCTGGATATTACAAAATACTTTCTAAAACTCGGCACCTGGGGTTTTGGCGGCCCGGTAGCTTTGGTAGGGTATATGCAGCGCGATCTTGTTGAGCAAAAAGGCTGGCTGACGACCGAAGAATATAAGGAGGGATTGGCATTGGCGCAGCTGGCCCCGGGGCCTTTAGCTGCCCAGTTAGGTATCTATATCGGCTTTGTTCACTACGGGCTCATTGGTGCAACGCTTACGGGCCTGGCTTTTGTACTGCCATCGTTTATCATGGTGGTATTGTTAGGCATGGCTTACCAGCTTTACGGCGGCTTAACGTGGATGCAGGCGGTATTTTATGGGGTAGGTGCAGCGGTGATTGGTATCATAGCGATGAGCGCTTATAAACTAACCGTAAAATCTATCAGCAAGTTTGAACCGGCTGCCATGAAATCCAAATGGTTGTTGTGGTTTTTTTATATAGCCGGCGTTGTGATTACGGTTATTACCGAAAGAGAAGAAATACTGTTGTTCCTGGGCTGCGGCATCATGTATATGGTTATCAAAGCGCCGCCGCGATGGATCAAAAAGCCTGCGGTACTGCCGGCCGGAATATTAATAAGTACCGGTTTCTGGAAATACGATGGCAAGACTTTGCAGGAGATCGGCTGGTTTTTTGCAAAAGCGGGTGCGTTTGTATTTGGCAGCGGCCTGGCAATTGTGCCGTTTTTGCATGGCGGCGTTGTAAAAGAGTTTGGCTGGCTAACAGAAAATCAATTTGTAGATGCGGTTGCCGTAGCTATGATAACACCGGGGCCCGTGGTTATCACGGTTGGGTTTATCGGCTATCTTGTTGCAGGTTTTCCGGGAGCTTGTGTGGCGGCTTTGGCAACTTTTTTGCCTTGTTATTTATTCACTGTCGCTTTAGCGCCATCGTTTAAAAAGATCGCCAAAAATACCAGTATCAAAGCATTTGTAGAGGGCATAACCGCGTCGGTAATAGGCGCCCTGGTAGGGTCGGTAATTATTATCGGGTTACGGTCAATTGTCGATATCCCTACAGCACTAATTGCTTTAGCTACAGTAGCCGCACTTATCTATATCAAAAAAATACAGGAACCTTATATCATTGGTATAGCTGCCGTTATCGGATTAATCATTAAAATCAGTAGTTAAAATACTAAAGCCGATGTCAAATTTCCGGCGCAGGTAGCGTGATTAAGGCTTGTTAACCTTGTATAGTGCTTTCTTTAATTTTTGGTCGGCATAAAAAATATCTTTATAAGTAACCAGTTGCCCGTTTTTGATATCGCAGGTAAGGTAAGTAAGCGACACAGGAACAGGTTGTTTTTTGCCGATGTTTGATAACAAGGCCAAAAGCTTAGCGCTGCGCGCAACATTAACCTGGATAATTGCGGTATCCTGGCCAACAACAGGTGTTATTATAACCGGTTCCCCTTGCTTTTGATAGCCCGGCCTGCTTATCTGCAAAAATACCTGCCCCATAGCTGTGATGATGTTGATTGCCGAATAATCCAGGCCGGCAGCCAGCAGGTCCATGCCCGGTTTGTCTATTTTTATTTTGAAATATTGGTCGTTGGTTTTTGTATGAACGGTTAATATGCCGGATGGGATATTAATAGCTACGTCTGTTTTTTTTCTGGTGCTGTACCAGCGCAGGCGCTCCATATTAATGGCTACCCGTTGCACATCGGCTTCACTAAACTCGTAACAATCAAGTTCATAAAGGCCTTTCATCAAATACATTTGATGTTTCAGGGAAGCGTAAGCCTTGGTTTGAGGTTGTAAGTTGCTAATCTCTTTTTCAAATTGCTGGCTTTTAAGTGCTTTTATCAGCACCTTTTCGGCATTAAAACCATCTTTAATTCCGGAGTCGATTTTTGCGGCGGGATAATTTGGATTAAGCCTGCCATAGTGGAGGTTGTTTTCAAAAGCGAGGATTGCATCGGTTAACAGGATGTCGAACATCGCTTTTTGCTTGTTGCTAACGGGGTCGGTACTTGATCTGAGTAACTTTAACTTATCGTATAATAACTGATCTGGGTGATAATCCGAATGTTTTAGCCCGTAGGTAACCACGCAATCAAGCAGCAGCATGGCATCGGTAGCATGGGTTTTAACAGTGTCTGGCGCTATCCAGGCCAGCTTGAAGCCTGTTTGCCGGTAAAAGCGTTGAACACTGTTTGGAAAATATAATTCTTTGCGGTGTACCGCAAGCTGGCCTTTTATAACGGTTGCTATGGATGTATCTTTTCGGGCACTATATGCCACGGCCTTTGGTGCAGCGCCAACTAACAATAGCAACAAAGTTACTCCTGCCGAAAAGAAAAACAAGCGATGGTATTTTTGCATTTTATTGGGTTTTAGCTTTGTAAAGATCATTGTAAAATGGGTTGGTATTCATGACGACCGTCATCGTAAAAACTGATATTGAGCACAAATAATATGTCGGTTAAATAATTGATATACAAAGGGAAATTACGTTTGAACTTAATGTAATAGCTTTTTAATGCTGAGATAGGTAACCCCTACGGGGCATAAAAGAAACTTAGATAAATATTGCTACAAACAGGTAGCCTCTACGAGGCAAGCATTTTTTGTCATTAAGTTAAAGTTAAGGAAAACAGAAGGACAAATAATATCGAACACTGAATTTCGAATGTCCAACGCCGAAGTTTTTCCTTCATTATTCGATATTGGACATTCGGTGTTCGATGTTAAATCGACCTTAATTGGTCAATTTAATAACATTGGGCAGGCGCCCTTTGTATCGTCCTGAAAAAAGTTTGTAGTTGCTCTCGTCCGCTTTTTGGTTGACAGTTTTTTTAACAATCATGCTCTGTATTTACAGGTTGTTTGTATGGCATGATGCCTCGTAGAGGCTACCCGTTTGTAGATATAAAATGTTAAATGTGTTTTGTGCCCCGTAGGGGTTACCCTTCTTTCTACATCAAATTTTTAAACGCGATCCTGCCGGTTCTCAGATACCTTAGTACTGTTAAGTCAACAAGTACTGAGTCGTAAGTCCAAAGTTAAATTTTTTCTTTTTGGCTTAGAACTTAAGACTTTGGGCTAAAGACTATCCGTCAATTTATCGTTGACATGACACTACAGCTTATACATTTTCTCGTAATATTCGGCTGCCAATCGCCCGGCTTCAAATGTGGGTACCACATCCGTGGCTGACTGTTTCATGATGCCTAACCATTTTTTTGGAGCGCCATAATACATGGGCAGTACCGCTTTTTCCAGCACATCCATCAGGTTCCTGTTTTCCTGGCTATCTTTTTCATGTGCCTGCAGCTCGTTGGATGCAGGCTGAACCAGGAAACAGTTTTTCATGTCTTTGGCAAACTCAGGTACCCAGCCATCGGGCAGGGAGAGGTTGATGCTGCCATTCATGGCTGCAGTCATGCCGCTGGTGCCAGATGCCTCGCGGTACATCCGCGGATTGTTAAGCCAAACATCCGATCCTTTTTTTAGCAAAGCCGATAAATGCAGTTCGTAACCGGTTAACACGGCACAGTTGGTAAACGCCCGCGTACGTGCGATGATCTGGTTGAATAAGGCGATAGAGCCTTCATCTTCGGGGTAGGGCTTGCCGGCCCAGATCAATTGTACAGGATATTTAGCATTATTTACCATGGCCACAAACCTGTCCCAGTCCTGCATTACCAGGTCGGCCCGTTTATAGCCGGCAAAACGGCGGGCCCATACAATGGTTAGCACATTGGGGTCAAACAATTTTCCGCACTGGTCTGCTATCACCCGGAACAGATCGAGCTTCATAGCCTTTTTACGGGCAACAATAGCTTCTGCATTGTTCGCAGCGATGGCCTCATCTAAAGCAGCATCCCGCCAATAGGCTTTGTTTTGCGCATTGGTGATGGCTATAATTTCGCAAACACCGGGATTATTGCCCCACATTTGCCGCGCTACCTCGGCATGAAGTTTAGATACGCCATTTGCCTTACCCGAGAACTTAAGTGCCGCCAGGGTGTAGTTAAAACTATCTCCGTCCATCCCCAGCAACGATTTTACCTCGTGCTCCTGCAAATGATAAAAAAACGACATTTTTTTCAGCAGGTCATATCTATGCGCTTCGTTACCGGCCATCTCGGGGGTATGGGTGGTAAAAACCACTCTTTTCTTCACTTCTTCCAGGCTTTTATATTTAGCGTACAGGTAAAAGTTTAACGATACCGAATGCCCTTCGTTCATGTGGTAAACATCCGGTTCAAGGTTTAAAATATCCAGCAGCATAGCACCGCCGACGCCTAAAATAATGGTTTGCGCTATCCGGGTTGCCTCGTTTGAATCGTATAGCCTATGGGTGATCGATTTCGACACGTCATCGTTTTCCGGAACATCGGTACTCAATAAAAATATGGGCGCCGTTCCAAATGTTTCGGGTTTTAATAACCAGGCTTTAACATGTACTGGCGCATCATGCACCTGTACGGTAAAAACTATACCTGTATCCTGTAAAAAGGAATACTGCTTTTCAATAAATTCCGGCTTCATAAATCCGTTGCCATCCCTTACCTGGTCATAATAACCATATTTCCACAACATCCCGATGCCAACCAGGTTTTGCTTCAACTCATACGCGCTCCTTAAATGCGAGCCGGATAAAAAGCCCAGCCCCCCGCTGTAAATTTTTAAAGCCTGGTCAACGGCAAATTCCATTGAAAAATAAGCAACCGATATTTTATATTTCTCATCCGGCTCATAGCCGAAAATTTGTTTTTTACTGAGCATGTTTAGCATTTAATGCGATATGGTGTCCATTTAAAACAGCGGTCCTCTATTATTTCCTGTTCTACCAATTGAATATTTGCATCAACAAGGTTTATATGCAAATCTTCATAATGGTCTATCCGGTATTGCAATAATGCTGCCATACCGGCCTCGCCTTGCCCAATGTAAGTGTTTATACAGGCCAGCGCACCCTCCTTGGCTTTTTTCATGGCGTTTACCAAACTGGTGGTTTGATAATATAGGCCATAACCGTCCTGTAAAGTATAAACCGCATATTTACTGTAGACAAATAAGGAAGGTACCGGCTTAAAATCATTTGTCGGTATCATTTTTATCCCGGTGTCGTTTTTATCAACACGATAGCTGCGGTAATAGGTATGCATATCGGGCTTAACAATTACCTCTTGCGCTATTGTTTCCATTTCCAGTTAAGTATTTCGGGCATATCCTTGCCGTTGGCTTTAATGTATTGCTTGTGTTTGGTTAGCTTATCTGTTAGTTGCTGTTTTAGATAAACGCCTTTGCTGCCTGTTTGCGGCAGGCGGTCAATAACATCCATCACCAGGTGAAAACGGTCCATTTCGTTAAGTACGGTCATATCAAAAGATGTGGTGATGGTGCCTTCCTCTTTATAACCCCGCACATGCATATTGGCATTGTTGGCGCGGTTATAGGTTAAGCGGTGTACCAGCCAGGGGTAACCATGAAAAGCAAACACCACGGGTTTATCAATGGTGAATAACGCGTCATAATCTTTATCGTTGAGGCCATGAGCATGTTCGGTGCTTTTTTGAAGTTTAAACAGGTCTACAACGTTAACAACCCTTATTTTTAGTTCGGGCAGGTGTTCCCTTAAAATCGAAACCGCGGCAAGCGTTTCTAAGGTTGGCACATCGCCGCTGCAGGCCATTACCACATCCGGTCCGGCTTCCTGGTCGTTACTTGCAAAATCCCAGATGCCAATGCCGCGGGTACAATGCTCAACCGCCTGCTGCATATTAAGCCATTGTGGTGCCGGGTGTTTACCTGCCACAATAACATTTACGTAATGATAGCTGCGCAGGCAATGATCCATTACCGATAACAGGCAATTGGCATCGGGTGGTAAATAAACCCGTACAATGTTGGCCTTTTTGTTCACCACATGATCAATAAAGCCGGGATCCTGGTGGGTGAAGCCGTTATGGTCCTGCCGCCAAACGGTAGATGTTAATAAAATATTAAGGGATGCTATGCGCCTGCGCCAGGGCAATTCGAGTGTTGTTTTTAACCATTTGGCATGCTGGTTAAACATCGAATCGACAATATGGATAAAGGCTTCGTAACAGTTAAACAGGCCGTGCCTTCCGGTAAGCAGGTAGCCTTCCAGCCAGCCTTCGCATTGGTGCTCGCTCAGCATTTCCATTACGCTGCCATCTGCAGCAAGGAATTCATCGTACGGAATTATTGGCGCGTCCCATTGACGGTTGGTTACTTCAAATACAGCATCCAGCCGGTTTGATACGGTTTCATCCGGGCCAAAGATCCTGAAATTTCGTTCTTCCTGGTTTGCCTTGATGACGTCGCGCAGAAAGCGGCCACTTACATAAGTATCACCTTCGCCGCTGGCGCCGGGGCTTTCTACCACGGTGGCATAATCCCTGAAGTCTGGCAGGCGCAAATCGCGCAGTAAATTGCCGCCATTGGTATGCGGATTGGCACCCATCCTGCGGTCACCTTTTGGCGCCAGTTCGGCCAGTTCGGGCATTAGTTTACCTTGTTCGTCAAATAATTCTTCGGGATGGTAGCTTTTCATCCAGTCTTCCAGCATTTGTAAATGTTCCGGTGGTGTTGAAGCAGAAACTGCCAGCGGGATCTGGTGCGAACGGAAGTTACCTTCAATTTTATGACCATCCACTTCCTTGGGCCCTGTCCAGCCTTTGGGTGACCGCAACACAATCATCGGCCAGCGCGGGCGTTCGGTATTGGGTTGTTCGGCGTCATATTTTATTTGTTTTATGCGGTCAACCGCGTAGTCAAGTGCTGCGGCCATGTCTTTGTGCATTTGCTCGGGGTCTTCGCCTTCCACAAAAATGGGGTTCCAGCCGTAGCCGCGAAACAGTTGTTCCAGCTCTTCATGGGTGATGCGGGCTAAAACGGTAGGGTTAGAAATTTTGTAACCATTCAGATGCAGTATAGGTAATACTGTACCATCGGTAAGCGGGTTAATGAATTTATTGGAGTGCCAGGCTGTTGCTAACGGGCCGGTTTCGGCTTCGCCATCGCCTACAACGCAAGCAACCACCAGGTCGGGGTTATCCAGCACCGCGCCAAATGAATGACTCAGGGAATAGCCCAGCTCGCCACCTTCGTGGATAGAGCCCGGCGTTTGCGGCGAAGCGTGGCTGGATATGCCGCCGGGATATGAAAACCGGGTGAACAGTTTCCGCAGTCCGTCTTCATCCTGTGTAATATCAGGATAAACTTCTGTGTATGTCCCTTCCAGATAGGTGCCGGCAACAACAGCCGGCCCACCATGCCCGGGACCAGAAACATAGATCATATTTAGATCATATTTATTGATGATACGGTTTAGGTGCGTATAAATAAAGTTTTGTCCCGGTGTAGTGCCCCAATGCCCCAGCAGCATGTTTTTTACATGCTCCAGCTTAAGCGGTTCTTTTAGCAATGGGTTATGGTGCAGGTACAATTGCCCCACCGAGAGGTAATTTGCGGCGCGCCAGTAGGCGTGTATTTTTCTTAATAGTTCGGGCGATAATTCAGCCTGTTCTATATCTAAAATTTCGGTTTCCATGGTGAGTTTTATTTTAAAATAATGGTTTGTGTATGTTGTGCAATCATTTCTTCTTCGTTGGTTTTTATTACCATCACCTTTACTTTACCGGTTGATGATGATATATCGTCGCTATTCCTGCTGTTTAATTTCTGGTCGATATAAATTCCTAAAAACTCCAGGTCGTGGCAAATGCGCTCCCTGATGACGGCCGAATGTTCGCCTATGCCGCCGGTAAAAACCAGCCTGTCTAACCCACCCATCGCCGCAGCCAGCGAACCGATGAATTTGCGGGCCTGGTAACAGAATAGGGTAATAGCTGCCCTCGCTTTGGCATTATGGGTTTCTGTGGCCAACAATTGCTGCACATCGCTTTTGCCCGCGATAGCCTTCAGCCCCGATTGTTTGCTGAGTAAAGTATCCAGCTGCGTAGTGGTGAGCCGGCCTTGTTTCAGCAGGAACAGCACCACACCGGGGTCAAGATCGCCGGAACGGGTGCCCATTACCAGCCCGCCAATGGGGCTAAGGCCCATAGTGGTTTCTATACTGATGCCATTTTTTACCGCGGCCATACTGGCGCCATTGCCCAAATGGGCTATAATTATTTTTTGCTCTTTTACTTTTACACCATCGGCGGCCAGTTTTTGCATAATGTACTGGTACGAAAGGCCGTGAAAGCCGTAATGCAGCAGGCCTTGTTCGCGGTATTTATCGGGCAGGGGGTAATATTTAGCCTCGTCTGGCATATCGGCGTGGAAGGCTGTATCAAAGCACGCTACCTGCGGCAACTTTGGAAAAGCTTGCCGGAATGCCTTGATAGCTTTAATTTCATCAGGCAGGTGGTTAGGCGCCAGGTAAATAAATTGCTGCAGGGTTTTTAGCAAGTCGCCCGTTATGAGTTGCGGCGCCCTGTGGTTTGGCCCGCCCTGTACAAGCCGGTGCCCTACCGCCAACAGCCTATTGTTGTATGGGCTTTTTTTAAACCAGCGGATCACAGCTTTTACCGCTGCATCCAGGTTTTTAAATCCGCCGGCGTGCCCGGGCAGCGAGTTTTCCTGGTTAGTTATAACCAGTTTACTTGTTGTACTGCCAATAGCATCTACACTGCCCGATAGCTCTTGCTGCAGCGAGCCTACATGGTACAAACTGAATTTGAGGCTGGATGAACCGCAATTAATGGTTAACAGAAAAGTATTTAAGGAGACCGCCATACTTGTTTTAATCATGCAGTTTTAAATGGACTACAATGCAAAGCTATAGCTTACTACCGGCTTGGGGAATGACGCTCATGACCATAAATAGTGATGGATGTCATATCCTTAGGTACAACTCGGTGGGTATTAAAATGTTTTGAATGGTTTTACACAAACATTCGCTTAAACGCTGGTTACGACTCATCCGGCCACCCTCTGCGCTGGGCCACCCTGTGCGCCGTAAAGAAGGTAAACTCAATTTTTTATTTTTCCCCCTCTATGCGCGCAGCCTCGTCGGGTTGAGTCGACTCGCCGCTATGCGATGTACGTTATTCTGTCTTCAGAATCCTCGGATTTGCCACTACCTATGACATAGTTAATTTTCCTGTCATCCTGAGTAAGTTTTATTTGCGCACAAATAATGGCATTGCAGATGACAAGCTATTTCCGAATTTTGCGAAAAGCAACTTATGGCAGCGTAGCAGTTTAGCTCCTGGTGTTTTTTACCCGCCCCTGAGTTTTGCTTCAGGAAATAGCGTAAGCATTTTGGTGATACTGTTATCAGCAGCATTCCCGTATGGCAGCGTGCCTTTTTTATCTATCGCTCTCCTGAGCCATAAGTTGCTT
>NZ_JBFUCY010000006.1:0-215933 GCF_056404995.1 Mucilaginibacter sp. P2_A5 | reverse complement strand
TTTGCCAATTACCTTTGTTGAAGCAAAGAGAGTATTCTAGCTGGGCCTTGGGCAATCATAAAAGGCAGGGACTAATACGGCACTTAGTTCTCAAAAACATAGGAGGTACGAAAGTTCACCCTGCCTTTTATAATAACGTTTTCCACAAAGTTTTTAGTTTTTAACACCCCCCAGACCCCCCATTTCAACAACAACAATATTTACTGATAAATTGTCTTTGTAAGACCAAAGGTAGGTACGGAACTTATGTGGCGTACCTACGGCACGCAAAAATCTTAAATTACAAAGTGCTACAAATGTTTTGCTCCGATGGAGCAGCCTGTCAATTTCTTAACTTAATAGCTTCAAGGAGAGGAACCTGAGGGAGGATGCCTGTTGTATTGAAATAGTTCATCGCCTTGCATGCAACCTCAGGGTCCTTTTTCAAAGAGACCCTGAGGGGACATCATGCTATAATTAGTTATTAAAGCCTGCAACCGCCGCAATCTCAATCTGCGCCTGGTATGGCAATTCCTTAACGGCTATGCAAACTCTGGCGGGGAATTTATGGTGGAAGTATTTGCTGTAAATAGTGTTAGCGGCAGCGTAGTTATCCATACTTGTAAGATAGATAGTTACATTGACCAGGTCCTGGTAGTTAAGTTTATTTTTACGCAATACCTTGCCAAGGTTTTCCATTACCTGCGTTGCTTCTGCTTCAAATCCGTTGTTTACCAGTTTGCCGGTGTTATCAATCCCAATTTGGCCGGATATATACAATGCATCACCGGAAATATAAGCATCAGAAAAAGGTAAGCCTGTTTTAATTTCGCCGGATTTAGCCTTTCCATTATTCTGTTGCTGAATTTCTGTGCCTTTCCTATCAATCTGTATCCAGTATTCAACTATCTTTCCGTTGGAAACCCTGTAAACCGCGCTCCCTATTTCAGTTACAGGCAACCCTGTAGATTTAAATTCGTCCACATCACCAATTTGATTGCCGGTTTGCTTCCAGCGGGCATAAACTTTGTCGTTACCCGCAATAAGTTCAGTTACTTCAAATTGGTAACGGCCATAGCTTTGCAGGAATTCATTGACATGCTGCCTGTAGTTTTCCGGTGTTCTGACAACGGTTTCCGGGTGCTCGGCATTAAGCTGGTGCGCTTTTACCGAATCTGCCATAAATTCTGAAGCCCTTTCGGGTGATTTTCCGGAACGGACGATTTCTAAAAAATCCCTTACTGTTTTTTCTGATTGTTGTGTAGTGCTCATAGTTGTATTTTGTGCGTTGCTGCCAAAGGATATTGCCAATAAAAGCAATAGCGTAATGGTGTGGTTTTTCATGATCGCGGGTTTTAAATTATCGCAACAAATTTGAGCAAATATTTAAAAGCATAACAGATACAGTTTTTTATTATTTGAGCATAACAGATTGAATTTGGAAACATAAAGTGCCGGGGAGGATGCCATTCGCTTGCATGCGGCCTCGCGGGGATCTCTTTTCAAAAAGAGCCTGAGGAGAAAAATATTGTTTGAGTGCTATCTATTATCAATAGCTGGTGCTATCAAACAGCCGTAATCAGCGCCGCTCCGGCTTCGTCGATGTGTACGCGGCAATCGGCAACAGAAATATGGTGTTTGAATTTACCGATGGGTTCAATCCAATCGCGCGAGGTAAAAACGGGGGCCAGGATGTTTACAGATTCTACCAGGATTTCTTCGCCATCCAGCACCAGCCGCCAGCATTTGTCATGGCCGTTGCTTTCGGTATTAAAACGGATTTGGGCAAGGTTAACTTGTATATTCATTATCAATAGGGGTATTGTAAATAATGATGTAGAAACGCCTGGCTTTAAGGATTATTATTTTGACGGATGCGGCGTTACCAGATTGTTACAAAATCTTGTATAGAGCCTCCGCAGCTCGAAAAGTCGACATGTCATGGTAGGTGCAAAGGATTTATTCGGGAATTTTTGTATCGGTTATGCAAAGCTGATAGATCTTTCGTACCTACCTATTACAAATTGAAAGGCGGAAGTCATCCTGAACTTGTTTCAGGATCCCATAGGACAGGTAGCCGACATGTTGTACACCTTGCATGTGGGGTGCTGAAACAAGTTCAGCATGACATTGGGGGATTAAATCGTTGTCATTCCTCCTTCAGAGTTTACCTAAATTTGATAACTACCCATGACATATTGGGTTTTGGATAAACATTGGCTTGAACGCTGGCCACTACTCACCCGGTCGAGGCTGCGCCCGACCACCCTCTCTCCGGCTGAAGCCGCAAAGAGGGTTAAGCTCAATTTTGGTTTTATTGCCCCTCTATGCGCGAAGCGGAGAGAGGGGCAGACGTCCGTTAGCTAACGGATCGTCGGGGTGAGTCGACTCGCGCGATATACGTCATTTCTCCTTCAGAATCCGCGGATTTTACTACCCAGGATGACAGGAGAATCAGGTATTTCCTGCTGCGTTTTGTTATACGGTACAAGCAATTTGGTATTGCTGTTAACGATATTCGCTTGCTTGTATGGCTTCAAGCGCTAATTGACCGGATGCGGGCAGGCTGATAGTAAAAACAGAGCCGCGGCCTTCTTTGCTATCAATAGCAATATAGCCCCCAAGGGCCTCTACATGGCTTTTAACCAAAAATAAGCCCAACCCCTTACCTTCAATATTTAAATTGAACCTTTTGTAAGGCTTGAAAACACTGTCCCGGTGTTTTATTAAGTCAATGCCGATGCCGTTATCTTCTACCGTAACTATGGTGCCCGTAACATCATCAACAATAGTGATAGTTACCTGCGGCGAATTGTCTGACCGGTATTTAATTGCGTTGCTTACCAGGTTATAAAATACACTGTATAAATAAGCCTTATGCGAATAAAGGATGTGCGATCCGCCGGGAATAGTAACCCGGACCCCCGTATGGCTTATGCACTCTTCAAGGTCGGCAACTACCTGCGCTATCAACGCATTTAAATCAATTTTTTCTTTGGTGAGGGCAATTGAGCCATCGGTGATGGATACTATCTGGCTTAGGTCCTTTATAACGCTATCCAGCCTGTTTACTACAATTTTTAAATCGTGTGTGCACCTGGCTACCGTATCGGGGTCGTCGCTATCCAGTTCCAATAAATTGGCTAATCCCATAATATTGGCCACCGGCGACCGTAGGTTATGCGATACAATGTACCCAAACTGGTTAAGTTCCTTATTACGTTCGTATAAATCGTTGGCAAACAGTTTTAGTTCCAGTTCCGCCTTTTTGCGTTCGGTAACATCGCGCTGAATGGCCACATAATGCGTTAAAACGCCTTTGTCGTCCATTACCGGATTAACAGAAAAATTCACCCAAAACTCTTCGCCATTTTTTTTATAGTTAATGGTGGTAACTTCGCAGGGCTGGCTTTTGCGCAATGCTGTGCCCAGGCGCTGCAATTCGGCCAGGTCTGATTTTGGGCCTTGCAGCATCCGGGGCGTTTTACCCATTACCTCGTCGGCGTTATAGCCTGTCATCCTGGTAAATGCTTCGTTTACATAAACAATGCGCGGCCCCAAACCATCAAATACGTCGGCATCAGTAATTAAAACAGCATCGGTAGTGTGTGTTATTACAGATTCTATTAGTTTTAAACGGTGTACTTCTGTTTTACGTTTGGTAATATCATGCATAGCGCCCACCATCCTAATGGCCTTACCTTTGGCATTGCGTATTACAAAGCCCCTGTCAACAACATAGGCGTAAGTGCCATCTGCTTTCAGGTAGCGGTATTCGTCTTTCCATTTGGTTTCGGTGCCGTCAATTACTGCGTAAATGCCTTTTATTAATTGATCTATATCTTCCGGGTGTATATGTTTTGACCATGAATTAATATTGGGCTGAACGTTTTTACAGTTATATCCAAAAATAATTTCGAACCCCTCGCCCCAATATAACTGGTCATTTGTTAAATCCCAATCCCAAATAGCATCTGAGGTAGCCTTGGTTACATAGTTATAGCGCAGGTTAATTTCTTCAAGGGATAGCGACAATAGCTTCCGGGGCGTAATATCCTGTACCGTTCCCTGGAAAACCGCCGGTTGGTTTTTTTCCCCATCAACCAGTTTACCAATTTCATGTACCCATTTCATCGATCCATCGGGCAAAATGATGCGGTATTCAAAATCAATTTCTTTTGTGCCATTTACGGCAAAAGCCTGCTCGCGGGTAAACCGCTCCCTGTCATCGGGATGAATAGTTTCATAAAACAGGCTGTAGTCGGCCGCGAACGAATCCCTGGCAACCCCCCAAATGGTGTATACCTCATCAGACCAGTACCTGTTTTTGCCATCCAATTGCACCTGCCAATAGCCTAAACCGGCAATTTTTGTAGCAATGCGCAGCTTCTCTTCCGAGTTTTTTAGTTCGTTTTCGGCTTTTACTTTCTCTGTTATATCGTTTATAAGCACCAGTGAAGCTCGGCGGCCGTTAAACTCAATAACATGGCCGGTAACTTCAACGTGTATCAGATCGCCATTTTTTTTCAGGTGCCGCCAGTTTTTTTTGTGGATAGCGCCGTAGGATGCTTCGTTTTTTGTGGCTTCATTAATAAGGGCGATATCTTCCGGGGGGCGTACCTGCCTGATGTTTAACTTTAAAAACTCCTCCCTGCTGTAGCCATATTTTATCAATGCTTCTTCATTGCAATCCACTATCTGCAGGGTTTCAAAATCCCAGATAAACATGGGCGATGGATTGTTATCAAACAGGAGCTTGTATTTTTTTTCGGATTCAATTAAGGCAGCTTCCTTGTTTTTTTGGTCGGATATGTCGCTAAAAGCAATAACTATTCCTTTAAAAATGCCATTATCAATAATCGGACTTGAGGAATGCCTGATATTGAACGCCGATCCATCGGCCCTCCTGTAAACATGGTCAAGGTTGTGCTGCCCGTTGACAACTTTATTTGCCTTGCATATGGCACACTCGCTTTCGGGGCATATGCTGCCCTCGGCAGGATGGCAATGGATAAGGTAATGCATGTTTTTGCCAATGCAGGCCTCGCGTGGGTAGCCAAGCATCTGTATGGCAGCCTGGTTAATAAACATACAATTGCCTTGGGTATCAATGCCATAGATACCCCTGTTTATGGTATCAACAATTTGCTCAAAGTTTAAATAATGCTGTTCGGCAGGCATTCGGTATGTTCGTTTACTAATTGGCTTCTGCCTTTTTTACGCAGGTTAAGCGCAACTTGTTGTTATTGTTTGCATTTTTAGCACAGGCGGGCTATAACAGGGAGGGATTTATAAACAGGCTTATTTAAATTATTAACAATGGCCGCTTTGGCTAAATTAATTAATAAAACAAATGTAACCTTTGTTTAAGCAGTGCGTACAAACCCAAAATGAATAAATTATGGATATTGTTGTAATATTGGGTGCCGTACTATTGGGTTTAGGTATTTTATTAATAGCGGCTATTCTGTTTTTTAGCGGCGTAAAATATATTCAAAGACGGTATTATCCTACCTGGAAATTTCCGGATTATATTAGCGTTGGATATGTCGAATACCTGTACAGGAAGTATATAAAAAGAAGTAAATCTTAATCCTGAAACCCAACCCGCGGCCCGCGGCCGGGGGATTAAATTAAAAGGTAAGGTGTAGTTGCTGGCTACCCGCCCGCCGCCGGTGCATAATACCCCGGGCGAGGGCGGTTTTTTTATTAATTATTGTTATTGCTGCTGCCTTCCTTTAAATCATCATTATTGATGGTTTTTTTAGGTTTCTTGGGCTTTTGAACAGACATGCCGCCAAACTTGTAAGTAAACGTTACCTCGATGCTGCGGTTGTGCATTATGTTTACAGCATTCTGGTTAATGTTGCCCGAATTAACAACGGTAGGTATCCTGAAACCGTTAGTCAGAAAGTTATCTGCACCAATGCCAATGCTACCTTTTTTATTGGCAAACTTCCTGTTAAAGCTTAAATTATACACACCGAAACTGCCCTGGTAACCCTGTAGTTGTATTTGACGCGAACGGCGGAATGCAAATGCCTGGATAGCATATTTATCGGATAGGTCATAGCTGCCAAATATGCGGTAGTTGGCCACCCAGCCATGGTTCGAGGCGCGGAAAAGCGGGTCGGGGTCCTGGTTATCCAAATCCAGGTAGTACATATCAAGGCCGCCATTAAGGCTCAGCTTGCTGGTGAGCGTAAGATTGGCCGATAAGCTCATCCCATAAGCATTTTGCTTGCCCAAATTTTGATAGCTGGTTTTTATCGTATCGCCGCTGCTTGTCCGGATGGTTTGGATAGCATCATTGGTATTGCGCATAAATGCCGAAATATTGAAATGGTTACTTTTAATATTGGTGCTATAGGCCAGTTCAAAGTTGTTGGTAAACTCGGGCTGCAGGCCAGGGTTACCGCTGGTTATGTTCAGTGGGTTGGATGCCTGTATGTTGGGGTTTAAAAACTCGATAGATGGGCGCTGAATGCGGCGGTTGTAGCCCAATTTAATCATATCGCCATTATCAAACTTTTTACTGATGTTGAGGCTGGGTACCAGTATGCCATAGTTGGGAATGGTAACTGCCTGCCCGCTCAGGAAATCGGCACTGATAGAGGTATACTCGTACCGGGTACCTGCTTTAATGGTGTAATTTTTAAAGGGGTTAAAGGTAAAAGATACATATCCCGATGCCACATTTTGCTTATAGTTAAACGCATTTGACAGGCTGGCCGATGATACCGGCTGATAATTGAGCGAACCATCAGCCGCCGAAAGGTACGTGTAATCGCTGGTTACCGTTCTTATAATATCCTTGGCGCCAAATTCAAGTAGCTGGTTTTTGGCAAGTGGTGTTTGGTAGTCGGCCTCCAGGGTAAGCTCCTTATTGATGCTGTTGTTATTGTTTTTTAGTCCCCCTGTTGACGAACCATCACCTTGATCAAGGAAAATACTTTCAAAATTATTGTGGCGGTTATTCTGGCTGTACTCGGTCAGGAAACTGAACTCGCGCTCGGGTTTTTTGCCGGTGAGAGTATAGGTTAACGTGGCATCAACCGAGTTGGAGTTGTTGGTGATATTGTTTTTTTGCAGCGACGAACCGGTAAGCACATCATTCAGGTAGCTGTTGGTTAAAAAGTTGTCCTGCACGGTAGGGTGATTGTTGGCGCCAAACACCACGCCAAGGCTAAGCGAATTATGCTCGTTAATATCATAATCGACCCCCGCGTTGTACCGGGCAAACAAAAACTTATTATGCGTATTGGCCGATTGTGTGGTAAGCAAGGCATCGCCTGTGGTAAGGCTGGTTATGGTTTGGCTATTGTTAAACTCACCGGGGATATTGTAGCCTGTACGGCCAAAACCACCCAGCGAAAAGCTGAGCTTTCCTGTTTTGTACCCACCGTTAAGGCCCAGGTCGGCGCCGCGCGTGCCGGCTGCGGCGTTAAGGTTGAGTGTGAGTCCCTGCAGCGTATTTTGCTTCAGGATAATGTTGATGATTCCGCCCGATCCTTCGGCATCATATTTGGCCGATGGCGAAGTGATCACCTCCACGCTTTTGATCAAATCGGCAGGGATTTGCTTTAACGCGTCAGACACGCTGGCCGATGCCATGGCCGAAGGCTTGCCGTTGATGAGCACTTTAATGTTCGAGCTGCCACGTACGCTCACATTGCCGTCAAGGTCAACAGATACCATGGGGACGCGTTTCATCACGTCGGTTGCATCGCCGCCGCGGGCAGTCAAATCATTTTCGGCGTTATATACAGTGCGGTCTATTTTTTCTTCAATCAATGCTTTTTTGCCGGTAACCTGTACTTCTTTCAATAGCTTACTATCGGGACTGAGTAATATACGGCCCAGTTTAAGCATGCCGCCATCTACCTTAATATTGGCAATGGTTTTATTGGCATAGCCCAAAAAGTTTATCCTTAGGCGGTAAATACCTGCCGGTAACTTGTCGATGGTGAATTTACCATCGGTGGCAGTTATTGTGCCGTTTACCACCTTGTTGCTTGCCTGGTCAAAAACAGATACGGTAGCATAATCCACCGGTTTCTGACTCACCGAATCAATAACAATACCGGTAATGCCGGTACCTGCATCGGTAATTATGGTAGCGGCCTTTACCATAGTGAATGGCAAAAGGAACAATAGCAGGAATTGTACTTTTAGTTTCATGCCGCAAATTAAAACCACCTCGCCCGGCTATTAAAACGCGATAGACGGGCGTAAAGAAATAATCGACCACGGGGCAAATCAACGGGACGGGGAGCTATTAAGCATGGCAATGGAGGCTTCATCGGCACAAATGAGTGTTTGGTCGATAGATACGCGGTATAATGGAGTGGCGTGTACTTAACATCTGGACGACAGGGTGGACTCTTGTAGTAGCGGGAGTTTATCTATCAACGGTAGACTGGCAAAATATCTTGGACCGAGAATTTAGATGCTGTCAGCTAAAGAAGCTAAACCACAGTTCATTTAATATTTTATTAACAAAACAATTTTGCTGTGTTAATAAAAATAACTTTATATTTGTGTATGCTAAAATATTTATGGTACCAGAATATAGACCGGATGGTTTTCTTCCTATAGGGATTTGGTCATCGTCGCTTGAAGAAATCAAGGAGAGATACACTTACAATATTTTTCGAAAAACGCTCTTTAATAAACTTTTAGTGTTAATCGACGATTTGAAACGTATTAAATGCAACCGGATTTATATTGACGGCAGTTTCATTACAACTAAATTAAAACCCAATGATATTGATGTGTGTTGGGAAGAAGGTACGGGAAGTAATTATAATTTGGAAAAGGGGGGATTGCCCATATTATTTGATCCTCCATTTGCCAAAGCATTTTATGGGTTGGATATTTTTCCTGCAAGGTACATGGAGTCAAGTTCAGGAATTTTATTTATTGACTTCTTTCAACGGGTTAAATATTCAACTGAAAAGAAAGGTATCATAGCATTAGATATATAATTATGATTAAGAACCAAAAACAAGCTGCCATTGCCAGGGAGCGATTGGCAGAATTAAACAAATCATTAACCGAATTGCAGGCGAAACAAAAGAACTTGTCATCAGCGGAGTATGAGTTGGGAATTAATTCGTTGAACTACATAATTGAAGAACTTCAGAATGATATCCATAAATATGACCTTTTGCTAAAAGGCGATATAAATAGCCTACAAGCAAAAGAACTCGGTGATATTAATAAAATTTTGATTGCTGCAAGAATTGCTAAGAAAATTTCGCAAAAGAACCTAGCTGCCATGTTGGATACACAAGAGCAGCAAATTCAAAGGTATGAAGCTACTGATTACGAGTCGGCAACTTGGACAAGAATACAGGAAATTGCTTTTGCTCTCGGATTAAAGTTTGAATTTAAGCCTACATTTTTACATCAAAATAAGCCCAATTTCAGAGTGCCAAGTGGTTGTAATTCAGAGGGTATAATAAAAGCAAAGATCGCTTTAAGGCAAAACAAGAATTTACATTTCGCAGAATGAAAACGATAACATTTTATTCATATAAAGGAGGCGTTGGGAGATCGTTGGCATTAAGCGACATGGCAACGCGACTATCAGAACTTGGTCAAAAAGTTTGCGTTATTGATTTTGATTTAGACGCGCCCGGACTTCGGTTCAAATTCAAGAACTATACATTTCCCGATATTACTAAAGGGATTGTGGATTACATATATGAGTTTTCGGCTAACGGAACGATTGGGAATATTAGTGATTATGCAGTAGAGGCTGAATCCGCCAATCATTATTTTGAAAATATTACATTTATTTCGGCCGGAAATATTCATAGTGATGATTACTGGAAAAAACTATCGATGATAAGATGGTATGAATTGTTTTATAGCGAAGAGCCCCAGGGCGTAGAGTTTTTCCTTGATCTGAAAGCTCAAATTGAAGAGCAATTTAACCCTGATTTTTTGCTGATTGATTCCCGTACGGGTATTACTGATATATCTGGTGTTACACTTAGATTGCTTGCAGATCAAGTTGTTGTGCTTGGCATAAATAACCAAGAAAATCTTTTTGGATGTCAGAAAATTATTAAAAGCCTACTTAACCCCAAGAATAATCTATTCGGCAAAGCGTTGCCTGTAAACTTTGTGCTTACAAGGGTGGCTTATAATAAATTTGATAAAGAAAAAGAACGGGAAGTCATAGATTATGAAAAGGAATATATAATTGTTGAAAAAATTAGGAGCGATTTTAAAGAAATTCTTAATGTTGAACAATTTGATGTATCCATTATACATTCAGATCGTAATATTGAACAAGAAGAGGGGCAGTTGCAAGGCTCGCTTTATGAAAACCAACCAGGCTCAGTAAGTAAAGATTACCTACAACTATTTGAGAAATTAACATATGATATATTAAATTTAGATGAAAGATTCTTAACCTCGAGAAAGGCTGAAATAGAATATGTTAAGTCATTTAACGAGGATAATCAAAATGCGAAATTGTCATTGCTTAACAAGGCAATATCCATCGATAACACTAAATACATTTATTATCTCGAGAGAGGCGTTGTTAATTTTTATTTAGGAAAAATAGACGAATCATTAAATGATCATTTGAATGCTTTAGAACTATCTCCTTATAATTCACATGTTAACAACAACTTGGGGAAAATTTATTTTACTTTAAAAAATCACGAAACAGCTCTCGCTTATTTTAAAAAAGCTGGAAATAATAATATCGACGCTTTAATGAACAAAGGGGTTATATATAGGAGAACTAATAGATTTAACGATGCACTTCAAACTTACAATGAAGCCCTATTAAAATCGCCGTTTAATGACAAGCTTTTGAATGCAAGGGCAGATGTTCACAGAATGTTGGGTAATTTTAATGAAGCTCTAATTGACATAACAAAAGCTATCGAGCTTAATTCAAATGCTCCATTATATTTTGCAACGTTATCGGAAGTGTATTCAGATTTGGGCAAAACAGATGAATTTTATCTAAATTTTTCTATTGCTTTGTCTAAAGGTCTCAAAGTTGATGATTTAAATGCTGCATTCGATGTTTATCAGAAATATCTTCTTGATGAAAGATTTCTAACTTTAATATCTAAATATAAAATCGACATCAATGATTTAGTAAATGACATCTTGTTTTAAACATGAGTGATTTATCAGTGAGTATAATAACTGATAAATTAATAACTCTTTTACCTCGAAAATAAAATAGAAATGCTATAATGCAAATTCCTAAAGTATTTATTTTTTATTCTCGCGATCCAAATTCCCATAAAGAGAGGGTATTAAATTTAGCTATAAAACTACGTAGAAATGCGATAGAGATTATTTTACAACAAGTACAGGGAGCTTCCACAAAGTGACTCACAGATAAAGAATGGAAATGATGGCTTTCAGGTTTGGTTTGAAAATGATAAATTAATAAGAATTAAACAATTTTGGTTTAACTTCCGGTACCACTCCTAATATGTAGCCCACATGCTAAGTAAGAAATTAGTTGTACTTCTAATCTTTTAACTCCCGCAGTTCTCCCCGTTAGCGATAGGCGCGGATACCGGCTCGTGTGTAACGCCTTGGAGGCGTATGAGCAGATAGCGCGGGCCGCAGGCAACGGCATGAAAAGAATGAGGAGCTACAAACAGCCAGGCCTTTCGTCACAATTATTTTACATGAAATTTCCTGCTTGCAGATGTTTTATGGATGCCTTTAATATTGGAAGCCTTATATTCATTAAATTAACAACATGCTTTTGTGCCGCCTTTTTACAGGCCGTACTTCAGGGTGGTTGATACGTATAGATATTTGTTGTAACCAATAATGTATTTAAACGTTTAATCTAATTAAATAATTTAACCCGAAGCTAATGCGGCACGGAGCTTTACGGATAGCCCTTATTTACGTCATTATCAGTTTGCTCTGGATCACTTTTGGCGATCGTTTGCTGTTTCGCCTGCAGGATAATTTTACCCGGGAGCAGGTTTTACTTATTAGTAGCAGCAAGGGGTATTTTTTTGTAGTTGCCAGCGGATTGTTTTTATACTACCTGATAAAAAGGAACGACAGGCAGCTTCAGCAACGCGAAACCCAGTACCGTAATATGTACGAGGCTAACCCGATGCCAATGTGGATATATGACGAAGCCCTTAATATAGTTTCGGTTAATGATGCCGCCGTTAGTACATATGGTTATAGCAGGGCCGAGTTTTTAACAAAAAGTATCCTGGATATCCGCCCGCGCGAAGATGCCGAAAAGGTGATTGAAGCGGCCGGGGGCTTATCGTCCAACCTGGATTTAAGCGGTACGTGGCGGCATATTAAAAAGGATGGCAGCGTTATCCAGGTAAGTGTCACATCGCGTAAAATAACTTTCAACAACAGCCCCAATGTACTGGTGATGGTACGCGATATGACCGAACAGCTATTATTTGAGCAGCGGTTAGAAAAGATAAACCAGGAGATTTTAAGCAAGAAGCGAAATTTAAGAGAAACACAGCTGATATCAAAAGTGGGCGGTTGGGAGTATTTTCCGGATACTCGTAAGCTGCTGTGGTCGGATGAGTTGTATGCGCTTACAGGCATTAGTAAGGATGATGAACGTGAGCCCTTTGATATTTACCTGGAACATATTTTTCCGGAAGACAGGCCGATGATGATTGCCGGGCTTAATGATTTAATGACCAATGGCAAAACCCTTGATGTTACCCATCGCACCAAGGCGCTAAACGGCGATACCAGGTATATGCGGCAATTGGCCCGTTTAGAGGCCGTGCCGGGCATGCCGCCGAAAGTAATTGGCTCGATGCAGGACATTACCGAACTTAAGGAACTGGAGGTGGAAAAAAACAGGCATTTAAGTAACCTGGAAAATACCCTGAACAGCATTAGCGATGCCTTTTTTGCATTGGACTATGATATGTGCGTGATCCGTATTAACCAGGCCTTTAATGACATTGTTGGCAACCGGTTCACCAAAATTGTTGGCGAAAGTATTTTTACCCTATTCCCTAAGGAAATGAACCGGATGTACCCTTATTACCAAAAAGCGCTGGAAGAGCGGGTGATAGTACGGATGGAAGATTATTCGCTGGTATTGAACAAATGGATCAGGCTGGCCGCCTACCCGATAGACGAAGGTGTAGCGGTTTATTTTTCGGACATAACCGAAAATAAATTAAAAGATATTAAACTTAAAGAAGCCGTAGAGCGGTATGAGCTGTTGGCGCAGGCTACCAAGGATGTGATTTATGATTTAAATATACCTGCCGATAACATTGTTTATAATGCCAGCTTAACCCAGCTGATAGATGTTGCTTATGAGCAAATAACCTATAACCTGGAGTGGTGGCGCAGTTTGATCCATCCTGATGATGTTGTGGAAGTGGTGCAAAGCCAGCAAAAAATTAAAAACGAAGGCAAAACCAACTGGGCCTGCGAGTACCGCATAAATTGCGGCAATGGCGTGTATAAATATATTATGGACCAGGGGTACTTTATTTATAACGAACAAAAGGAACCTGTAAGGCTGATTGGTGTTATTAAGGATATTAACGATTTAAAACAATCCATACAGGAAAATAAGCGGCAGAATGAGTTTTTAAAAGAGGTGGCATGGCTAAGCTCGCACGAGATAAGGCGGCCGGTTGCTACAATGCTGGGCCTGATGTACCTGGTAGATATAGCCGACAGTAATGAAGAGAAGGAAGAAGCATTTGAATTGCTGAAAGTTACTATCAACGAGATGGACGGCATTGTTCATCAAATTCACAGTAAAATTAATGATGCTGTTGATTTATCGTAATAAGGCTTTATCGAGGAGTTTTTACCCCATCTTGCGTAAACAACGATTAGCGGCCCCTGATTAATGCCTGACACCATATAAATGAACAGCCTGCCTTTCTCCAGGTCCAACAGGATTTGGGCTAAAGCCTTTTCGTTAATTTATTGATGATACGACGCTAAAGACCAATGACAGCGCAGCGAAGAGACCAATAACTACTCTACCTTTAAACTTTTTATTGGATTAACCATAGCGGCACGAATGGCCTGCGAACTTACGGTAAGCAATGCCAATGCCAGGGATATGAAGCCCGATATAGCGAAGATCCACCAGTTGATAGCTGTTCGATAAGCAAATTCCTGTATCCATTGATGAGTAAGGTACCAGGCTACCGGCCAGGCTATTAGATTGGCAACTATTACCAGCCAGGCAAATTCGCGCGAAATTAATACCGAAATATTTTGAACGCTTGCACCCAATACCTTACGTATGCCGATTTCTTTTGTGCGGCGCTCTGCGGTAAACACAGCCAGTCCAAATAGGCCTAAGCAGCTTAGTAATACGGCAACGCCGGCAAAGGCAGTAAATAACTTGCCGGTCTGGATTTCTTTGCGGTACATAGCATCAAAATTATCATCCATAAACTGGTAATCAAAGGGGTGAACTGGGTTGTAGCTATGGTAAATCTTTTCGGTTTGGCCAACCGCGTCTTTAATATATTCAGATTGTGCCTTAATATATAGTACACCACCATACTCGGCCGATTTTGCGGCGCTGAAAATAGTAGGCGCTATATCTGTTTTCAGCGTGTTGTTATTAAAATCCTTTAGCACGCCTTTGATCTGGCCAGATCGCCCCCAAAGGCTAATTATCGTACCAACAGGATGTTTCAGCCCCATCATTTTTATTGCGGCCTCATTCACCAGGTAATAAGCGCTGTCTACAGGTGTCCCTGTAAAACCATCGCCGCTTGCAAACTGCATTTTCATTACCCTGGTAAAATCTGCAGCAATTTGCATAGGGCTAATGTGTGCTTCGGTATTGGTGGTCAGCTTACCCGGCCATTTAATGTTATCAGTACTTGAGCCCATCTGCATGATGTCGTCGGTTGCAAAGGTAACTTCGGCTATGTGTTTATTGGTCCTTAAATCGTTTACTACGGTTTGCAGGTGCTGGCCCATATTTGCGTTCATCTGCACCTGGAAAACATTCTCGCGGTTATAGCCCAGGTTTTTAGTCTGGATAAAATGTAGTTGTTTGGATACCACTACAGTACAGATGATGAGCATTATGGAAAAAGAAAACTGTAGCACCACCAGCCCTTTACGTAACCAGCCGCCCCGGGCCGATTGGCTGATGGCCGACTTTAGTACTGCTGTAGGGTTGAATGACGATAATACCCAGGCAGGGTAAATGCTGGCCAAAGCAATAGTGCCCAGGCCAACCCAGGCTATAATTTGTAAAGTGGAGGTATTCCAATAATCAATAGGGTAATCTTTTCCGCTGATGCTTTGATAAAGCGGCACCAGCATAGGTATTATAAGCGACGCCAGCGCCAGCGAAACTATAAATATGAGCACAAACTCGGTTACGAATTGGATAATCAATTGGGGCCTGCCGGCGCCAACCACCCGCCTTAGGCCAACTTCTTTGGCACGCTTTGTTGCCCGGGCTGTTGACAGGTTAACATAGTTGATAACCGCTATGAGTAAAATAAGGACACCAATCAGCGTAAAAATTTTAACAGTTTTTATACCCGACGGCGTCATGTCGGGATTATACAGCCGTAACTTGTTTAGCGGTTGAAACAGGTAGGTAACATCGCCTTTTTTAACGAAGCCATTATTTTTAAGGTGGATATCTGATAGTTGTTTTGCTATTAAAGCTACATTGGTACCGGGGCTTAACTTAAAAAATGTACTGAAGTCAAAGCTGCCCCAGTCTTCATCAATGGTTTTCCAGTTACCATTGCCGCCAAAATTTTTACGTACTACGTTTAACGATAGCAAAATATCTTTACGCACGCTGCTGCGTTGCGGCATATCCTCTATAATTGCAGCTACGGTATAAGCCTCTTGCTTTTCGCCCAGTGACATGGTTTTGCCCAGGGCCTTGTCTGCCGATCCGAAATATTTTATAGCAGTGCTATTGTTCAGCACCAAATTATTAAGCTCGGCTAAGGCCGAAGCGGCGTTTCCCTTTATAAATTTACTATGAAAAATATCGAAAAATGATGGTTCGGTATAAGCAACGTTTTTTTCTACCAAATGAGCCTCGCCGGCAGTAACCAGTAGTTTCCTGGTACTGTAACGCACAGCCTTTTCAATACCCGGAAAGTTACTTAACGCCGTAGCGGCTATCGGTGCCGGTGTGCTTGTCCAGGTATCGTAATTGTTATCTCCTATTTTAATTTTGGCGTTAAGCCGGTAAATATTGGGCGCATCTGCAAATTGCGTATCGTAAACCATTTCATCGTTAACACCCCAAAAAAGTAAAATACTTACCGAAAGACCTATAGCCAGGCCAATAACGGCAATAAGCGAATAAACCCTGCTGCGCAGCAAATTTCTCCAGGCTGTTTTGATGTAGTTTTTGATCATCGTGATATCAGTTAATAGGTTGATATTAATAACGTTGCATTACAATATATGTGTAAACCGTTAATAACTATGCCAGTTTTAAAAAAATCTGATTATCAATACTTTGCGATCTTTCTTGCTTCAAAGAAGTGTTCGGATTCGTTACAGCCTCCGTGCGGATGTGAACGTGGCAATAAAAAATCCCCCGGCAATTAAGCCGTGGGGATTCAATCAACGTACACCTATAACAAATTTTTGTACTACCAGAACTTGGCATAAAGCATGGTAAGCAATAAAAGCGTTACTATAATTAATGCCAGGGTTTGTTTATCAACCTTAAACATGGCTTTCGGAATATCAAAAGCTTTCGGGTTTATTTTAGGACCAGCCAGGCTGATGATCACCATCACAATAATGGTAAACATAAACGATAAGCCCATACAGATCAGGAATGGAATTTCCCAGCCACCTTTACCATTAGGGAAGGCTGTGTACAGGATGGTTTCGTGGCCAAATAAAGCCGGTGCATAGTTATTAAACAGTACCGACATAGCAAAGCCTGTAAGTATCCCCGCAATAGCTGCCGCGCCGGTAGTGCGTTTCCAGAAGAAACCTAAAATGAATATAGCGAAGATCCCCGGGCTGATAAAGCCGGTGTATTTTTGGATAAAGGTAAAACCACCTTCGCCGCCAATACCCAAAAGATCTTTCCAGGTAAGGATGATGGAGAACACCAGGGCGGCTAAAATAGTGAGCTTGCCCACCCAAACCATCTTTTTCTCGTCGGCATCCTTAACCATATGCTTTTTGTAAATATCAAGCGTAAAAATGGTGCTGATACTGTTGGCTTTACCAGCCAATGAAGCTACAATAGCCGCGGTAAGTGCCGCTACCGAAAGCCCTTTAAGCCCGGTAGGCAAAAAACCCAATATAGCCGAGTAAGCATTATCTGAATTAAAGTGACCGCCCGATGCCATTTCATGCTGTAAGCCACCATTTTTGTATAATACATAAGCTGCAATACCCGGTATTACCACGATGATAGGCATAGCCAGTTTCATCAAACCGGCAAACAGGATACCTGTACGGGCGGTTTTTAAATCGGCCCCTAAAGCACGTTGGGTAATGTATTGGTTACAGCCCCAATAGTTCAGGTTCACAATCCATTGACCAGCAAAGTACATAGCTATGCCCGGCAGCGCCAGGTATTTGGTAATTTCGGCTTGTGGTGCGTCTGGTTTTGGTTTAGCCATCATCATTTTAAAGTGCTCAGGCGAGTCCTTAAACATCATTTTTAAACCGGCTATAGCATCTTTGCCTAAACCAAAATGCTCGCTTACCAGCGTTAAAGCAATATAAGTGGTAGCCAGGCCGCCTATTACAAGCACCAATACCTGTATTACATCGGTAAAGCCAATAACCTTCATGCCGCCAAGGGTAATAAATAAGGCAAACACAGCCAGCGCTATAATAATATTGTGCATCGAACTGATGTCGCCGCCAATCAGGTTATTAATAGCCAGTGCGCCCAGGTATAGTATACTGGTAAGGTTAACAAACACATATAAAAACAGCCAGAAGATGGCCATAATAAAACTTACCGTCTCGTTATACCGCGTATGCAAAAACTGCGGCATCGTGAAAATCTTGTTCTTCAGGTATACCGGGATAAACCATACGGCTACTATAATGAGCGCGATAGCCGCCACCCACTCGTAAGCCGCCACAGCTAAACCCACCGCGAAACCCTGTCCGCTGGTGCCAATAAACTGCTCGGCGGATATGTTAGATGCAATAAGCGAAGCCCCGATGGCCCACCAGGTAAGCGAACCCTCGGCCAAAAAGAAATCATGACTCGCCGATATACTGGCCTTTTTTTTGCGGCTGTACACCCAGTAACCATAACTGGATACCACAATAAAATAGATCACGAATATGACGTAATCAATGGTTGAAAATTTGTTCATAAATTGGGTTTAAATTAGTTTAATTGTATTCGTTCTCTCTTTTGCTTTTTTTATATAAAACACACAACCGGAATCCCATCGTGGGTTGTGCGTTTGGTATTATTGTTTTTAAACTCTTTGTCATTGCTTGGTACTCATAACAAATACATCATGTCATTGCGAGCGTAGCGTGGCAACCTCGTAGTATGCACAGCGGCTCTGCACAGTTCGCGATTGCTTCGTTCCTCGCAATGACATAGTTTTTTGTTACATAAAGACTTACGAAGTTTTTAAAACTTCGTAAGTCTCGCTTTATTTATTTCTTCCGTCGTTATCCACCAATCCTCAAAAATCTTAACTCTTGATTCTAATCTCTTGACTCTTTTCCCGGGGCGTTGCCTTTGGCCCGGGCTATCCGCTCATACTGCACAGGCCTTAGTCACGGGCCGGTATCCGCTGCTATCCCTAACGCGGAAGCTTCATTATAATTATGTCATTGCGAGCGTAGCGCGGCAACCTCGTCGCATGCACAGCGGCTCTGCACAGTTCGCGATTGCCGCGCTACGCTCGCAATGACATGGTTGTTGTGAGGCTCTAAAGCCGACATGTCATCCCTTTTTTTTCAGGATCATCCCGATATGTACTCGCAATGACATCATTCGTTTTATCGCTCGTAAAACACACCCCTGCTCCCGCACTTTTCCACCGCGCCCCCTCTCAAGAGGGGAACTAAAAACTAAAGCTGCAAATCAAAAGTCCTCTCCTTTGGAGAGGATTTAGGTGAGGCTTCTTCTTATTTATAAGCCACCTCGTTCCACAAAATCTCATTCCTGAATTGTGGTATGGTTGTGTCCTTGCCAATCCTTAAAAACTCAATGCCCGCCATATCTGCAAAATCCTGCATATGCTCGGCTGTTAAATTTTGGCTGTAAGCGGTATGGTGTGCGCCGCCGCCGTAAATCCAGGCTGCACAGCCGGTTTTCATGTCGGGCAGTGGTTTCCAAAGTACACGGGCAACAGGCAGGTTTGGCAGGTCTTCAACCGGTTCAACGGCTTCAACCTCGTTCACCAGCAGGCGGAAACGGTTGCCCATATCCACAATTGATGCATTAAGCGCTGCACCGCCGGCCACGTTAAATACCAAACGCGCAGGATCGGCTTTACCGCCAATACCCAGCGGGTGAACTTCTAACGCTGCCTGGCCATTAGCCAATGACGCGTCAACCTCCAGCATGTGCGATCCTAATACCAAAGCATTGTTAGGGTCAAAATGGTAGGTGTAATCTTCCATGAAAGCGTTACCGCCCGGTAGGCCAGCACCCATCACTTTAAATGCACGTACCAGGGCCGCAGTTTTCCAATCGCCTTCACCGGCAAAGCCAAAGCCATCGGCCATCAGGCGCTGGGCGGCAATACCTGGCAGCTGGATCATGCCATGTAGGTCTTCAAACGTATCCGAGAAGCCTTTAAAACCACCGTCAACCAAAAATTTGCGTAAGCCCAACTCAATCTTAGCGGCATCATATACCGACTGATGTTTAGCACCGCCTTTCTTAAGGTCATCGGCCATGGTGTAGGTAGCCTCATATTCTTCTATCAGTTCGCTAACGGATTCTTCGCTTATCGCGTTAATTACCGCAACCAGGTCGCCAATACCGTAAGTGTTTACCGAGAAACCGAATTTTAGCTCAGCTTCTACTTTATCGCCGTCGGTAACAGCTACAAAGCGCATGTTATCGCCAAAGCGTACAAATTTGGCGCCTTGCCAGTCGTACCAGCCGGCAGCGGCACGGGTCCAGGTTTCAATCTGGGCCAAAGCCTCAGGATCCTGCCAGTGGCCAACAACTACCTTACGGTTCATGCGCATACGCGATACCATAAAACCAAACTCGCGGTCGCCATGGGCGCTTTGGTTCAGGTTCATGAAATCCATATCTATCGAACTCCATGGAATATCACGGTTATATTGGGTGTGCAGGTGTAGCATCGGTTTTTTAAGGATGCTTAATCCGCGGATCCACATTTTAGCCGGGCTAAATGTGTGCATCCAGGTAATGATACCGATACAGTTTTCGGCTACGTTGGCAGCCTGCAGGGTTTCATAAATTTCTTCAGTCGATTTTACTACAGGTTTGTAAACCACACGAACGGGGATATTACCGGTAGCATCAATGCCGGCAGCTATTTCCTGCGAATGTTCGGCAACCTTTTTTAGCGTTTCTTCCCCGTATAAGTTTTGGCTTCCTGTAATAAACCAAACTTCAAATTTTTTAAGATCGATCATTTTTATAATTAGTGATTTATTGAATTAATGAATTATTGAGTTAGTGGATTATCAAATTAGTGATTGAAGTAACTGTTGAATTAAAAATTAAAATCGCGATACATTCTTGTTGATGGTTTTTATATTCAATAATTCAGTCAATCAATAATTCAATAATTATTATTTTGCAGGCGACAGTTTTAATAACGCTGCGCCGTGCAGGTTAATGTTTTGCTGGTAAGTTTTATTAAACTGGCCAACGTCTTGTTTTTTCCACAGGTCGCGCACCTTTACTTTGCCTTTAAGGCCCAGAGCCGCAAAGTTGACGGCAACACCTTTATTTACATCGCCGATGTTGAAAAGGGCTACATAAATGTCTTTACTGCCAGGGATGGTGGAATACCACACCATAGCGCCATCTTGTTTATACAACTGTTTTGGATTGGCCCCTTTTTGGTTGGCTGCCAAAACTTCGTCGTTGGTAAAAAGCTTCAGTTCAAATTCCCGGTTCTCGGGCATGTTACCACCTATCATCAAAGGCGAGCGGAAAATGCTCCAAAAAGTCATATGAGTAATTTCTTCATCTTCGGTAAAGCGGCTAAAACGTTCCTGCCCAACGGGGCCGCGTTTGCTTAGCTTACCAATCTGTATCATGTCACAATCGGGCCAATGACCGGGACCGCTTACGCCTTCCCAGCTTTTGGCATAATCAAACATATGCAGTATCTCTTTCCAATTGTCCCAAAAATCATCGGCCATGCGCCACATATTGGCATATTTAACCGCATGGGCTGCTTGCGCTACAGGAGTTTCGCCAGGCGAAAGGCTTAATACAATAGGCCTGCCACAATTTTGGATGGCTTTTTGATAACCTTCCACCTCGGCATTGCTATATGGGCGCGCCAGGTCATCTACCTTAATAAAATCTACCCCCCATGAAGCATATAATTCTAAAATCGAGTTCAGATATTCCTGTGCACCGGGCTTTTTCATATCCAGGCCGTACATGTGGTTCATCCAGGGGCATTTGCTGTTGGTATCGGCCACCATATCGGCAGTTATACCGTTGGTTCCCTTAACAGGTGATTTAGACCAGTATGCTTGTCTCGGGATACCGCGCATTACGTGGATGCCGAATTTCAATCCTTTGGCATGTACATAATCGCTTAAAGGTTTAAAGCCATTGCCGCCAAAGGCCGAAGGGAATTTGGTAGGCTGAGGGGTTAAGCGGCCCCATTTATCCATGGTAAGCCAGGGCACATAGGAGCCATCCTGCAAGCGCAATTGAAAAGGATTACCGATGTTGCTGCCCGGAGGGTTATCGTACGACCATAAAAAATCGACCACAATGTATTCCCAGCCATGTTGCTTCAGGTTTTGGGCCATATAATCGGTATTGGCCTTTACTTCATCTTCATGCACGGCCGAGCCGAAGCAGTTATAGCTGTTCCAGCCCATAGGCGGGGTAGCAGCAACGGTTTGTGCCGATGATGCCTGTGCTCCCAGCAGACCGGCTGCCAGTATAATGATATAGCGTAATGATTTCATAATTTATTGGCCGTAGTATGAGTTTGGTCCGTGTTTACGCTCAAAATGTTTTTTGATAAGCGAGTCCTTTAAACGTGGCGCCTGGTTATTAATTTGCTCGGTTAAGTAGGCCATTTGGGCAACCGCCTCTAAAACGGCGCTGTTGTAAACCGCTTTGTGCGCGGTTTTGCCCCAGGTAAATGGCGCATGATTGCCCACTAACACCATTTCTACTTCGTTATAATCCAGGCCGGCGGCTGTAAAATGATCCATGATCTGGAAACCGGTTTGGTATTCATAGTCACCCTCAATCATTTCATCGCTCATAGGCGGCGCACAAGGGATATCGGCTGTCAGGTGATCGGCATGTGTAGTGCCGAAGATAGGAATGTCACGCTGCGATTGCGCCCAGGCAGTGCCATAAGTGGAGTGTGTATGCACAATACCGCCAATGTTTGGCCAGTGTTTGTACAGCACAGCATGTGTTTTGGTATCTGACGACGGGCGCAGATCGCCCTCTACAGTAACCCCATCAAAATCAACGATCACCATTTTCTCGGGCGACAGATCTTCATAAGGCACACCACTTGGTTTTATAGCAAAAACGCCCAATTCCCTATCCACAGCGCTTACGTTGCCAAAGGTGAACAGCACCAGGCCCAATTTGGGCAGCTGCATATTGGCTTCATAAGCCGCTTGTTTTATGTGTTGATACTTACTCATGCCAAAACAGAATTATCATGAACGCCCAGGGTAGATTGTGCCGCTATTTGCTGCGCGATAAAACTGCCTAAGGTTTTGTATTTATTGTAACGGGCCAGGTATAAGGCCTCTTTTTCTTTATTTGGATAATACTCTACATCAAACCCGCGGCCCATACCCTGCATGGCATCTTCAACCGTTGGATAAATGCCCGCAACTACAGCCGCAAACATGGCCGCGCCTAAAGCACAGGTATGTTTAAACTGGTGAATACGGATAGGCATCCCCAATACATCGGCCATCATCTGCATTACAAACGGCGATTTTTTGGCCACCCCACCAATACCAATGATTCCTTTAACAGGGATACCTTCGCTGATGAAACGCTCTACAATGCTTTTAGCGCCAAAACAGGTGGCTTCGGCCAATGAGCGGAATACGCGCGGTGCATCGCTGCCTAAGCCTAAACCGGTTATTGCGCCTTTTAACTCCTGGTTGGCATCCGGTGTGCGGCGGCCGTTAAACCAATCGATAGATAGTTCGTTATCAAAATCCAAAGGCAACAAATCGGCCTGGCGACTTAATTCAGGGATGATCAGCTCGGCCATTTCGGCTTTTAAAGCCTCGGCGGTGGCTGCGTCTATAATGGTTGATTGCGATAACAGGTTATTCAAAGGCCACAACAGCACATTTTTAAACCAGGCATAAGTATCGCCAAAGGCCGATTGACCGGCTTCTAAACCCGTCATTCCTGGTATAACCGAGCCATTTACCTGCCCGCAAATGCCGGCCACCAGTTTGCCTTCAACCTCAACAGATGGTGCAACCAAAATATCGCAGGTTGATGTACCCATTACTTTGCTTAAGTGGTAAGGCTCAATCTGGCCACCTACAGCGCCCATGTGCGCATCAAAAGCACCGGTACCTACAATAACATCGGTTGACAAGCCTAATTTTTCGGCCCATTCTGCGCTCAGCGTTCCTGCGGCTTCATCGGCAGTATAGGTATCTTTAAATAGCTTATCAGTGATGCCTGTCAATAATGGATCAAGCGACGAGAAAAATTCATCGGGCGGTAAGCCGCCAAATTCCTCGGCCCATAAAGCTTTATGACCGGCAGAGCAGCGACCGCGTTTAATTTCTTTAACATCGGTACCGCCTGTTAACAGGAAGGGGATCCAGTCGCAATGCTCCACCCAGGAGTGCAGGGCTTCGTTTACCTGGGCGTCAACCCTTACAATATGCAGCAATTTGGCCCAAAACCACTCGGATGAGTAGATGCCGCCCACATATTTTAAATAATTGGTGTCAAATTTTGTAGCATGTTCATTGATCTGGGCAGCTTCCAATACCGAAGTATGGTCTTTCCATAAAATGAACATAGCATTGGGGTTTTGCTCAAAACCGGGTGTTAAAGCTAATGGCGTACCTGTTTTGTCAACCGCAATAGGGGTTGATCCTGTAGTATCTATAGATAAGCCTTTTACCGCTTTGGCAACTCCGGCGCCACCTGCTTTTGCAAGGCAATCTTTTATAGTAGTTTCTAATCCTTCTATATAATCAAGGGGGTGTTGCCTGAACTGGTTTTCGGCCGGTTTGCAAAATAAGCCTTGCTGCCAGCGCGGATAATTGAATACAGATGAGGCTATTTCTTCGCCGTTGTGTGCGTTGATTAACACGGAGCGAACGGAGTCGGAACCATAGTCCACTCCAATCACAAATTGGTCTTCTCTCATATTGGTTAAATAATTCGTGTTGAAGTAACACTTATTTTTTTACAATAAAAAATTTTTATTAAAAAACATTTAAATTGTTACTGAAACAAGGGGCTTAAAAGCTTAGTTTAAAGTGTATCCGGGTTGGGAATAAAATTCATAAATGATTGAAATTTAGCGTAATAGTTTTGCATGTTCAGCTGGTAGTAGTACGCACCGCGTTTTGAACCGGCTTTATCTTTATCGTTTAGCTTGATGAGTAAACCCGTGGCCAAAACCCGTTTGCTAAAATTCCGTTTATCAATCTGCGTGTTAAAAACGCTTTCGTAAAGTGTTTGCAATTGCGGAATGGTAAACCTGGCCGGCAAAAGTTCAAACAAAATAGGATGCATTGCAGCCTTGTACCTGATGCGCTTTTTGGCTGCCTCCACCATTTCCTGCTGATCGAAAATAAGTTTGGGTACTCGTTTTAGCGGGAACCAATCGGCATCGTAGTCTTTACTAAGCTGAATTTCGTATTTGTTAATATCTATTAATGCAAAATAGGTTATTGATACGGTGCGTTCTATAGGATCGCGTTTTGTGCTGCCAAATGTATGTAATTGCTCTAAGTAGACGCCTTCGAGCCCGGTAAGCTGTTTTAAAATGCGGTTGGCGGCCTGGTCTAAACTTTCGTCTACCTGCACAAAACCACCCATCAAACTCCAGTTCCCTTTCTCGGGCTGGAAGCCCCTTTTAATCAGTAGAATTTTTAAAGTATCGCCATCAAATCCAAAGATAATGCAGTCAACTGCCAGTAAAAGTCGCGTTTGTTTCGAATATTTTTGCATGTGATGGGGTAAAAAAAGCGCAAATGTAATTTTTTTGACCGCTAAAAAAACTAAATGCAATGCCATTTTACTGGCAAAACAGCATTAAAATTGATTTAGCGGACTTTATTGGTGTTTGGCTTACACCAATAAAAGTAAAAATATTTTAATTGTTTTTTTCACAATTAAATAAATTTTATTCTACCTTAGATTTTAATTAGGGTGGCCAATTGCCCCGATCATAAAACCAAACACCAAATTATAACCAGTTAAACCGCTCAAAAACTTCAAAAAAGTTTAAAAAAGCGACAAAAACTTTCAGGAATTATGCAAAAAGTATACAAAAACCAGTACTTATTTTACAGCTTCGCATTATCGCTATTGGTAAGCTGCAGTGGTCCGGCAGAAAAAAAGACAGCAGCAGGAGATTCTACATCGACAGTAGCCGCCGCAGCACCTGATGCCAAAAACTTTGAGGCTACCATAAACGGTAAGGCTGTTAAACTTTACACATTAAAAAACAGCAAGGGCACCAGCGTAGCCATCACCAATTATGGCGGCCGCGTTGTAAGCTTATTGGTACCCGATAATAAAGGAGCTTTAACCGATGTGGTTTTGGGTTATGATAGCGTAAAAACGTATCAAAAACCAAAAGAACCATTTTTTGGCGCCATTATAGGCCGCTACGGTAACCGCATAGGCAAAGGGAAATTTAGCCTGGATGGCAAAGCTTACCAGCTGGATATAAACGATGGCGTTAATACATTGCATGGCGGCTTTAAAGGTTTTTACGCACAGGTGTTTGATGCCGCGCAACCAAATGATAGTACCCTTAACCTTACTTACGTATCTACAGACGGCGAAGGCGGTTACCCCGGTACGCTTACAAGTAAAGTAACGTATACCTTAACCGCTGATAACGCGCTAAAAATAGAGTACACCGCGACAACAGATAAAACTACCATAGTAAACCTTACCAACCACGCCTATTTTAACCTGAACGGCGCCGGCGATTCAACTATATTAGATAACGTTGTAAAAATTGACGCCGATAACATAACCCCGGTTGATACCACGCTTATCCCAACAGGAAAATTGCAAGCGGTAAAAGGTACCCCTTTTGATTTTACCACGGCAAAAGCTATTGGTGCCAATATTAACGATAAAGACGACCAACTGAAAAACGGTAAAGGTTACGACCATAACTTCGCGCTTAATAAGCACGACATCACCAAATCTATAGCTACTGTAAGCAGCCCTAAAACCGGGATTGTGATGGACATATACACCGACGAGCCGGGCCTGCAGTTTTATAGCGGTAACTTTTTAACCGGCGCAACCAACGATGGTAAAGGCGGTAAAGCGTACCCGCACCGTTCGGCATTTTGTATGGAGACGCAGCATTTTCCTGATGCGCCAAACCAGCCTGCATTTGCATCAACCGTGTTAAAGCCGGGACAAACTTATCATACTACAACAATCTACAAATTCACCAATAAATAAGGTTGTTTAAGCTAATCAGTGTTATCGTTTGATGATTATTATCCCGAATTGAGATGTTGGATACCGAAATAAAATATCTGCTAAATGATATTGCTTTAAATAACAACAGGGCATCCTTTAAAAGGGTGTACCTGTTTTATTACAGCAAGTTATTTTGGTTTGCCAAATCATTTGTAAAAACGGATGAAGCCGCCGAGGAGATCATAGACGATGTGTTTTTAAACCTGTGGATGCAGCGCGCGAGGCTAACCGATATTGGTAACTTTAGTAACTATTGCTACATGTCGGTTAAAAATAAATCATTAACACATGTTTCAAAAGCGAAGCTGAACCAGGTGAATATTGATGATGTTGAGGTAGAGATTGCCGATTCGGCTGCTACAGGCGAAGACAAACTGATCTGTAGTGATACTACAGCGCTTATCAATAACTCGCTTAGTAAATTATCAGACCAATGCAAGCTGGTTTTTAAACTGGTAAAAGAAGATGGCCTGAAATACCGTGAAGTTGCCGAGCTATTAAATCTCTCAATAAAAACGGTAGAATACCACATGGGGAACGCGCTGCGGCAGATTTCTGTTGGGATAGTTAATTCGCAAAAAGACCAGGTGGCTGCTCACGGGAAGGTGCTTTCTGAAAAATGATGAGGGATAGCATCTGTTTATGCCGATGGATTTAATTCCGATACGGCATAGATTGGATATACTTGAATATTTTCATAAGCAGCATAGTTTTCCAGCGAAAAACGGACGCCAAATGGTACGTTTTTTTCGCTCAAAAAAAGAAACAAACTTTGCATTGACCCTTTTTTGCCCGATTTTACTTCAATGGGTATAATGTTTTCATTTTGTTGAATAACATAATCGATCTCGGCGTTGCTGCTTTTTGTTTCCCTGTGCCAGAAATACAAATTCTCCTGCCGGTAGCATGAAGATGATTTTAGTAGCTCTAATCCCACATATTGCTCGGCAATAGCCCCTTTGTTGATGGTGTCAAAATCGTCTTCAAACAATATTTCTGAAATAGGCAAACCCAGTAAACGTTGAAAAATGCCTGTATCTAACAATAGCATCTTACGTTTTTTAGGGTCTGCTCCGGCCCACAAAGGCAGCCCGTTTGCTGATGTATGGGTTACCGGGGTAACTAATCCGGCCATGATGAGCAGGTCTGTTGCTTCTTTAATTTGTTTGTGATTGGCCTCGGTTGCGGCTTTGTTATATATGAATTTGCCTCCAGACTGTTGTATTGCAGAGTCGAAAACTTCTGAAATACGTAAAAAAGGAACCCTCTTCTTATACTTCGCAAAATCAGCCTTCAAGGAGATTATCAGGTCATCCAGTACTTGTCCGCAGGTGTTGAGGTTACCATTCTTTACGTAAGCTGCAACAACCTCGGGCATGCCACCCAACACCAAAAAGCGCTTAACATGAGCCAGTAATTTTTGATGGATGGGAGGAGCCAATGGTTTTTTAATGGATGCGTTTTTTTTTGCAGTTAAAAGTTGACGCTCGCCAATGCCTTCAAGGTATTCATTAAACGACAGCGGATATACAAAAAGCGACCTGATCCTGCCTACTCCAAAAGATGGTATCTCGGCCAGGGCAAATTCTAATAACGACCCTGCTGCTATTACATGTAGCCGGGGATATTTTTCATAAAAAAAACGCAAAGAAGATATGGCGGGTATGCAAGCCTGTATTTCATCAAAAAACAATAGTGTTTTGCCAGGGATAATAGGAACGTTATATAATATTGACAGGTTTTCACAAAGCTCTTCAGGATTTAAGTCGCCTTCAAAAAGTTGATGAACTCGTCGTTGCTCTTCAAAGTTAATTTCTAAAAAATAATCAAATTGTTTGGATAGATCCCTGACAGCAGTGGATTTGCCCACCTGCCGTGCTCCTCGCAACAACAAAGGTTTACCTTCTTTTTCTTTACCCCATGAGGTTAGTTCTTTATCTATATTTCTGGATAAGTACATTTATACAAGGCAATTTGCGATTTAATTTACATTTATACAAGGCAATATTAACTAAAAAAATACATTTATACAAGGCAATGTGATTGTTTTGGCTTTTAATTTCTTTAGTTTTTCAGCCCCTACTTCACCGACCGCAGCTTTAAATACCCGCCTAAAACAGATACCGGCGCAAAAATAAACATAGCAAATAGCTGCGTCCAATGACTGCCGGCAGATGTCAGCATTGATATGGCCGCCAGCAAAAAGATAACCAAAGCTAAAATGAAATTCAGTGTAAGTTTTGTTTGCCTGGCTATCAATTGCAATATAAATCCGGCTAAAACCGAGAAAAATGTACCATAAACTATGGTCAATATTTTAAAAGTGATTGGTGCATCCTGATGAGGGGGCTGGGCCATTAACTTAAACAGCAAAACCGAGCTGACTGCAAACACAGCATAGCCAGCAATAACCGATATTATCTTCCTGGTCATTTGGTGATTTTTTAATCAAATATCTGGTATATAAACATAAATAAGCTATTGAAAATTGCTTTGTTAAAACCGTGATGCTTCCTGATTAACCCGCCACCATCGCGTAAGCCCTTACCGGGAAAGTGCCCACACCTTTAAACTTAGGTGGCACGGCGTTAAATTTATAGTTGCCCAGGGGGAGTTTGTCGAGATTGCATAAATGTTCTACTATCAAAATGCCGGCACCCAATAATGTGGTATGTACCGGCCGGCTTTTGCCCGTAGTATTGTCGATGTTATGGCTATCAATACCAACCAGTTTTACTTCCTGGTCTTTTAAATATTGAGCAGCTTCGGCTGTAAGGTAGGGGTGGTTTTCAAAATAGGCCTCGGTATTCCAGTGTTTGCTCCAGCCGGTAAATACAATTACGGCCTTACCCCGAACGTCCTTATCACGAAAAAAATCGGCGTCAATTGCTGTTACATTGCAGGCATTTATGGTAATGGCATCAAGGTTGGCAAATTGTTCCAGGGAAACTTCGGCCATGTCGGCGCCATGTTCAAACCTGTGGAAGGGGCAATCAATGTAAGTGCCCGTATTGGTTACCATTTCAATTTTCCCTATCTGGAATTCGGTACCGGCTTCATAAAGTCCTTTTGATTTTTCACGGCTTAAATAATCACAAATAATGGGAGCCGGCAAGCCTTTATAGGTAATCAGTCCGTTAAAAATAACGTGGCTAAGATCTATCAGTTTAGGGGTGTTATATGATTGCTTCATTGGCCGGGGAACTGGTGATTTTTTGGTGAATTTAACTTGAATACCTTGCGGCTTAAAAAAATGCGACCGCCCTGTTAAAACAGATGGGAGATTTCCCAGGCAGTGTTTGGGATTTTAATAGCTGCATTCTTAGATGTGTCCAGCTCAATTGTCTACGCAGCGCGTAGACAATCTCTATATCGGGAAAGGACTCGGCAAACTGGATACAAAGCTTTAAATGTTTTTCGCCCCAGCCTTTACCAAAAACTTCAGTCAATTGCTGAGATAGCATAACAACAATTTGTTTGCCATACTCAGCTCTTGAATTTTGCAGAACCTATTCACTAATCCGCCGGCCAACTTTCCAATAAAGCAATGTAATTTCGCTGTTTACGGCCAAAGCTACATCAAGCCTGCTACTGTCAATCAGGTTCTTAATATCGTTAGTCATTGGTTTTATACGGTCTATGTAGCTCATTATAAATAGTAATACGGACTTTTTAATTATTTGATTGCTAACGTATACAAAAAGACCATCATACGCAACTTCACTTATAAAACAATGCGAATGTTTAGCAGGCTAACACACTGCTGGGTGTTTGTTATTTCCAGTAATATTTTTATTGTAGTAGCAATATTCGAGCTTGTATTTTTTATTTATTATAGCTTTAGCATTAACTAATATATAAGTGTAGCTTTATAAAGTCACCCCAAGTTAGAGTATCCTATATGTTAAATGCCTCTATAAAAACAACAAGGAATGTAGCTTCCGCCAGCCTCGCGATTGTTTTTATTATTGATATTATTACTCCCCAGGCATTTGTAGTTGATATTTTATATATCTGCTGTATCCTCCTTGTATACAGGCAAACCAACAAAACAATTATAAGCTTCAGTACAATTGCCTGTGTCTTGATTTTTATTGATGCCCTATTTTTTAACCATAATGGGAAATTTGAGTTATCCGACTGGGTTAACCGGGGGATATCGGTATTGGCTATTTCAGTTGTTTCTTATATCTCTATACTTTACGGAAAATTAAACCGGGCAGGCAGGCTTAAAGAAAAGCAACATTTAGAAGACCTGAAAGAAATGCTGTTTATAACATCGCATAAAGTGCGAAAGCCGGTTGCAAACATAATGGGACTGATTGAAAGTTTAAATGATGTCAATGCCGATTTTTCGGCAGATGATTTAAAGAAATCTTATGTATACCTCCAGCTTTCGGCCAATGAACTGGATAACTTTCTTAAAGAATTAAGTCTGTTTATTGAGCTGACAGAACAACATAGCAAGGCTTAGTATTGAATAATACTTATCAATCTTTTTATTCCAACTGCTTTTTGAGGGCTTCTTTGCTTGGTAATACCGCTTTATACTCTTTGGCAAATATTTGATTGTTATCTTGCGGGAGAGTGAATTCTATAACTGTTCTGTTTTCCTCTTTGCAAAGAATAATACCTATTGTTGGGTTTTCATCCTTGGTTTTTATTTTTCTGTCGTAATAATTTACATACATCTGCATTTGCCCGATATCCTGGTGGGTTAACTTTCCAATCTTTAAGTCGAAAAGTACAAAGCATTTTAAAAGCCTGTTATAAAAAACAAGATCGACAAAAAAGCTATCACCTTCAAATGTGAACCGGCGTTGCCGCCCTTCAAACAGGAAACCTTTTTACCAAGCTCCAACATAAAATGCTCTAACTTATCTATAATGGCGGTTTCAAAATCATTTTCAGAGTATTTACTTTCTTCTTTCAACCCAAGAAACTCTAACACGTAATGGCTTTTAAGCGCATCGGTAGGCTTTTCTATTATTTGGCCTTTAGCCGCAAGTTGTTTTATGCCATTTTTGTCCTTACTTAAAGCTAATCTTTCAAATAACGCCGAATTGTATTGCCGCTGCAATTCTCTTACCGACCAGTTATTTGCCGCAGCTTCTATTTCATAAAAATTGCGTTCATCTTCATTTTTAATTTTAAGGAGCTGGATGTAATGAGTCCAGCTTAAATGAAAGGGTATGGTTAATTCCCCAATCACTGTCTGGGAAATTAATAGCTGATCGAATTCCCCAATCACCGATTGGGGAATTCGATGGCGGTAAATAATATAAAAGCTTCTGATATACTCCATGTTTGAAATGGAATAGCCTCTTCCAAATTCTCTGTTCAATTCCTTACTCAGGCGGGCAATAGTTTCTTTAGCATAACCGGCTCGTTGGCTTCCATGTTGCTCATCTTCTACAATCATTTTACCTATTTGAAAATAAGCAAGGATCATAGCAGCGTTAACATTCCTGACAATATAATGCTGCGTTTCGGCTATTATGGTTTTAATATTTTCAAAAAGTGGGAAGGGATTGTTCTTTGATCTCATTTTTATATGCTGCTATGTCAAAACTACTAAGAATCATTATACCTAATGATAGATGCGGGCAACAAAAGTCTCACGATAATCTTTTTTTAAAATAATTTTCATTTCCCGCCAGGGTGTTTCCATTAATTACAGTCTTTACAGTTAGAGAGACGTAAATAATGATCAACAATATCTGGATACTTATTGGTAAAAAGTTAAGTGGGGAGGCTACCGCCGAAGAGCTGGCCGAACTTGAAGAACTTTTGCGGCAAGGCGGTACCGATTTATATCCGGTTGATTTACTGGAAAATTTATGGCGAGAAGAAAATAAATCAAAAGCCGACGACAAGCTGGAAGCCAAATGGGCTGCTTTTGAAGATAAACTTGATGTAGCCGATAAAGCAGAAGCCGAGGAGTTGGCCCAGTCAGAAAACCTGGAGCACGGTAAATCCAAATCGGGCATTATTAAGTTTCTTAAGTTTTTTTCGATGGTAGTTGCCGCTTGTTTTGCGTTGGTGTTTTTTGTGATAAATAAAAAAGATGTAACAGGTCCTGTTAAGTCAAACCAAATAACCGCTCCACAAAACGGGATTAGTAAAATTCAGCTATCCGATGGCACCAGGGTATGGCTAAACGCCGGCAGTAAACTGGTTTATGATGCCAGCTACGGGCTTGAACAAAGAAAAGTTTCGCTACAGGGCGAGGCGCTGTTTGATGTGGTTAAAGACCCTCAGCATCCGTTTATAGTTACCACATCAACAATCAGCATTAAAGTACTGGGTACCCGGTTTAATGTGAGGGCGTATAACACCGATAAAACATCCGAAGCATCCTTAATACATGGCCGTATAGAGTTAACTATTTTAAAGACTCCCGAGAAAAAGATTATTTTAAAAACAGCTGATAAGCTTACCATTAATAATGAGCAGCCTGTTGTGGCCGGCAAAGCTTTAGCGCCTGCCGAAAATATAACTGAAGAAACTCCATTAATGGTTTTAGGCCAAATTCATCAGGCTAAAAAAGACACTTTGCCTTCGGAGGCGCTGTGGGTTGAAAACAAGCTTGCTTTTGATGCCGAAGACTTTGAAAGCCTGGCCAAACAACTGGAACGCCGCTATAATGTTACCATTGTTTTTAAAAACGACAACCTTAAAAAACTAAGGTTTACCGGAAAGTTTAAAAACGAAACAATAGGTATAGCCTTAAAATCCCTGAAAGCCACCACCTACTTTCATTATAAAACCGACAATAATCAAGTTTTAATTTATTAACCATTAAACCATTAATTAAATAGCCTATGCTTAAATAAGTATCTAAACTGAAAACCAAAAAGCGGAAGAATGTTCCACCATTCCCCCGCTAATACGGTAAAAGTTAACTACCAGCCCTTTTGAAAACCAAATAGTTAAAACAACCTTAATGCTAAATTATGAAAAAAAATGTACCCCGCATTAACCAAGTGCGGTTAAACCAATTTTTGAAGATATTTCTTATGTTTAAATTTATCCTTGCCCTGGTGATTATATCGTCATTTCAGGTTTTTGCAAAAGGATATGGCCAGACAGTTATCAATGTTAATTTCCAGAATGTTACCTTAAAAAAGGCGTTCAAGGAGATCGAAAAAAAATCTGACTACCGCTTTTTGTATAATGACGATATACTGGCAAAAAATGAATTACCCGCCAGCCTTAACGTTGCCAATGCGTCGTTAGACGAGACTATGGCCGCCCTGCTTGCCAAAACCAACCTGGTTTACAAGTTAAGCGAAAATAACCTGGTGATACTGTCAGAAAAAGGCGCCACAGTATCGGTACTTACCGTAACCGGGAAAGTTACCGACGAGGCTGGCCTGCCTATGCCCGGTGTAAGCATCAAAGTAAAAGGAACAGACGCGGGTTCGCAAACTGATGTTCAGGGTAGGTATGTACTCAATATACCTGATGCCAGCGCCAGTAATGTGGTATTGGTATTTTCGTTTGTGGGATATACCACGCAGGAAGTGCCATTAAACGGCGGCTCGTCGCTTAATGTTCAGCTTAAAGCATCGTCAAATTCATTGAACGAGGTTATTGTTGTTGGGTACGGATCTGTAAAAAAGAAAGACCTTACAGGTTCGGTATCGGTGGTAAATGTTGACAATGCCAAAAAAACAGCATCGTATGATGTAGCCAAGTTATTACAGGGCCAGGCAGCCGGTGTAAGTGTACAGGGATCTGGCGAGCCGGGTGGTTTTGTACAAATCAAAATCAGGGGTATATCTACATTTGGTAACAACAGCCCGCTGTTTGTTATTGACGGCGTACCCGTTGATGCCCCGTTTGATTTCCCAACCGATAATATAGAAACCATACAGGTATTAAAAGATGCATCCGCGGCTGCAATTTATGGTTCGCGCGCCGCAACAGGTGTTATTATCATCACGTCTAAAAAAGGGAAAGCCGGCCCTTTAAAAGTCAATTATAACGGTTATTACGGCCTGCAAAATATTGCCAAACGGATGGATGTTACCGATAGGGTAGGTTATCAAAAAATAACCACGGCAGCCGAGCTAAATGCCGGCTTAACCATAGCCCCGGCAAATGACCCTTCAAATGCAGCATTCATTAGTAAAACCAATACCGACTGGCAAAAGGAGATGTTTAAAACCGGCAAAATACAGGATCATAACCTGAGCTTATCCGGCGGGAGCGATGCGGTAAGCTACAACGTTGGCCTTGGTTATTTTGATAACACCAGTACATTATCGGGTCCGCAAAGCTACAAACGCTATAACTTTACAGGCAATTTCCAGGGTAAAAAAGGCATATTTAGCTTTGGCGGTAAAACGGCCTATACCCAATCGCACAAAAATAACCCGGCTATTACAAGTTCGCACGCGGTATTTGGCGGCGGCCTTACCAGCATGTTAACTGCTATACCTACCATGCCGGTTTATGACCCTAACAGGCTGGGCGGCTACGGCGGCAGCGATAATGTAACCCAAAGGGCTATTACCCTTAACGTTATAGGTATGAATAACCTGGTAACCGATTATAGCAACCGTAACAGAATGTTTGGCAATTTTTGGGGCGAATTGGAGCTGGTAAAAAACCTTAAATACAAGGTTAACGTAAGCTACGACCGTACCGATTATGAGAATTTTCACTACGAGCCATCATACGACCTTGGTTTTTACTACCTGAATACCAAATATTACCTTAATGACCAAAACGGTAACGCACATACCGGCCTGGTTGAAAATACCTTATCGTACCAGTTAACCGCAGGCAAACACAAGCTGGATGTTTTAGCGGGTACATCATACCAGGAAGATCATAACCAGTTTGTTACCGGTACTGCTTCGGCAGCGGGCAGCCTTCAATTTTTCACCTTCGGTTCCATTGCCGATCCAACCTCAAAAGGTTTAGCTGGTTATAAAGATGCCAGTACCTTACTATCGTACTTTGGCAGGTTAAACTATAATTATGATAGCCGCTACCTGTTAACTGTAAACTTCAGGCGGGATGGCTCATCTCGGTTTGGGTCCGCTCATCATTATGGTAATTTTCCTTCGGTTGCCGTAGCATGGAATGTGGGTAACGAAAAGGCTTTCCATCTGCCATCATTTATCAGTAGTTTAAAACTAAGGAGCGGTTACGGCTCATTAGGGAATCAAAATTTTGGTAACTACCTTAATACAGGTTATGTAAACGGCAATGCCAGCTATGTTTTTGGTAATACATTGGCCCCAGGAGCGGCTGTTATTGCAGTGGCCGATCCAAATGTTAAATGGGAAGCAACAACTACAGCCAACGCTGCTATTGACTTAGGTGTTTTTCAAGAGAAGCTTACATTTACAGCGGAGTATTTTTATAAAAAAGCAACTGATATTTTAGCCAGTATTCCTTTGCCTTTATCGGTGGGTTCGGTTCCTAATTCAGTAGTAACCAATGCGGCATCTACACAAAACAAGGGCGTTGAGTTTACGGTGAACTATCACGAAAATATTGGTAAACTACAGTTAAATATTAAAGCCGATGTCAGCACGCTTAAAAACAAAGTGTTGAAATTGGGCGGTACCAACAACCCTATATACGGCGCGGGCAGTAAAACAGAAGTTGGCCGCGAAGTGGGCGAACTGTATGGCTTTGTTACCGAAGGCATTTTCCAAAGCCAGGCCGATATTACCAGCCACGCTACCCAAACATTGGCAGCGCCCGGTGATGTTAAATTTAAAGATGTTAACGGCGACCACGCTATAACAGATGCTGACAGGGTATACCTCGGATCTGTTATACCCAAAGTTTATTATGGCCTGAATGTGGGTGCGTCATATGGGAACTTTGATGCATCATTTTTCCTGCAAGGTAGCTCTGGTAATAAAGTATTCAACGGTGTATATCATGATCTAATGGTTGGTCAGTACGGAAACTCATCAACTGCCGAACTGAATTTCTGGACGCCCACTAATACCAATACCAACATACCAAGACCAATCATTGGCGATCCTAACGGCAACTCGCGTTTCTCTGATCGTTTTGTGGAAAGCGGTAGCTATATCAAATTACAAAACGCCCAGTTAGGCTATACCATACCTAAAAATATTTTAAATAAAACACATGTTTTCAGCAGCTTAAGAGTGTACCTGTCTGGTCAGAATTTATTGATCATTTCTAAATACCGTGGCTACGACCCTGATTTTATAAGCGATGGCTTATTTAGCCGTGGCTATGATTATGGATCGTTTCCAAATCCAAGAACGGTTATGTTAGGTGTACAGGTAGGATTGTAAAATTTATTAAAAACAGAGTCATGAAAACAAACACAAAATATTTTATATGGGCATTCGCAGCTGTAGTATGCCTTAGCGCCTGTACTAAGAAGTTAGACCAGGTAAACCCAAATCAGCAAACTGCAGCGTCATTCTGGAAAACGCAGGCCGATGCAATCGCGGGTCTAAATGCCGCTTATGGCAGTTTAATTATTGATGGTACTTATATGCGTTTTACACCGGCTATGCTGGATATCAGGGGCGATGACGTACGCAGTAACAGCCCATGGACAGCATTTTATAATATTGGCCGTTTTGCGTTAGGCACCGCTGATGGCGCAGGCTACGGATGGGCATATGGCGCTTATTACGAAGGCGTTGCCCGTGCCAACCAGGTGCTGGATAATGTGCCCAACATTACAATGGATGCCGGCTTAAAAAGCCGCATACTTGGCCAGGCCCATTTTTTGAGGGGATTATACTTTTTTCACCTGGTTAACTTTTTTGGCAAGGTATCGTTGCCCACCCATTACGTAAAAACCTCGGCCGATTATTTTGTAAAACAATCAACCGAGGCCGAAGGATGGAAACAGGTAGAAGATGATTTTACCGCGGCTGCTGCTTTACTGCCGGCATCCTACACATCAACCAACGGCCCCGATGCAGGGCAAATTGGCCGCGCCACCAAAGGTGCAGCTATGGCATACCTGGGCAAAGCTTTATTGTTTAACAAAGATTTTGCCGGTGCCGCTACGCAGTTTAAAGCAATTATCGACGCAAACGTGTATAGCCTTGTTGCAAACTATAAGGACAACTTTACCGAAGCGAACGAAAATAATTCAGAATCGATATTTGAAGTGCAGTTTTCGCGCGATGCCGGGGGTACAGACCTTGGCTGGGGCGGTGCGCCGGTATCAACCTGGGGCCGTACATCGGCAAGGGCCATTACATTTGCACCGCGTAGTTTTGGGTGGACCGACGTGCAGCCAACGTTTTCGGCATTGAACGAATACCTGATCGAAAAAACGGTAGATGGCAACGTTGATCCAAGGGTTGATGCCACCATTTATTACAACAAGCCCGGCGAGACCTTATATGGCCAATCGTTTTTTGACAGGTACAAGAATAACCCTGCCGATTTGAACGACATATTTTGCCGCAAATATGAAAACGGTGATACCCGTGCCGATGAATTTGACTGGCGTTCGGGCATTAACGAAAGGATTATGCGCTACGCCGATGTGCTGCTGATGTATGCCGAGTGCCTGAACGAGACCGGCCAAACAGCACAGGCTTATCCGTACATCCAGATGGTACGCACCAGGGCTAAACTGCCCAATTTGGCAACTACCAAACCAGGCATGAACCAGGCCCAGATGCGCGATCAGCTTGCACATGAAAGGTTGTTGGAGTTTTGTTTGGAAGGTCACCGTTTTGATGATATCCGCCGCTGGGGATGGCTGCAGGATCCTGCCAAGCTCGCTTTATTAAAATCGCGCGATGCCGAGTTTAATACATACCAGGCCGGCAGGGAATATTATCCTATCCCGCAATCAGAAATTGACAACAATCCTGGTTTTAAACAAAACGCTACTTATTAAGCAAGATTAAGAGTTTTGCAGGGGCACTTGTTTTGCGCCCCTGCAAAAAAATAAAGAATTGAGATCAGGTTACAGCTGTGCCGTTTTTTATAAACGGTGCAGCTTATTTAACTCCAAACAAAATTTTTGCGGTGATAAAAAAACTTTGCTACATGGTTTGCCTATGCCTCCTGTTACAACAACAGGCCAAAGCGCAGTTGGTAAATCAAAAGGAAGCCGTTGTTGATGTTACCATTGATGCAGGCCAAAAAGGACAGGTAATATCAAAACTGGTATACGGGCAGTTTATTGAATTACTGTTTAATTATTTTGAAGGCGGCCTATGGGCCGAAATGCTGGGCGACAGGAAATTCTTTTACCCGGTAAACTCCAACGAAAAATTAACACCCGGCAACTCTCGTAATTATTTAGGCCGGTGGAAGCCGCTTGGCCCCGATGCATTTGTAAAAATGGATAGCACGAACGCCTACACCGGCGAGCATTCGGTTAAAGTTGTTATGGATGCTAAAGCAGCGCACGGTATCCGGCAGGGCGGGCTCACCTTTTTAAAAAATAAGGCTTATGCCGGTTATGTAATTGTTAAAGCCAAAAAAGGCACAATAATAAATATTGATATTGTTGCTGATGATAACTTAGGTAACCTGAACATCGCCCTTCCGGTGATAGCCAGTGGGTTTCATAAATACTCCTTTAAGTTTAGGGCAACTACGGGCAAAGCTACTTTTCAGGTATCGGCAAAAGGCAATGGTTTTTTTAATATCGGCGCGGTTTCTTTAATGCCTGCCGATAATGTACAAGGTTTCAGGGCCGATATTTTACGGGATTTAAAGGAGATGAATTTGGGCATCATCCGCTGGGGCGGTAATGCTTCATCTGGCTATGATTGGCGAAATGGCATCGGCGATAGGGACAAACGAGCCCCCAAATATGATTACGCCTGGGGCGCCATGGAATCAAACGATGTGGGTACAGATGAGTATATGACCCTTTGCAAGTTACTGAATGTGGTACCCTACATAGGCGTGAATGCCGGTTTTGGCGAGGCATATTCAGCTGCTCAATGGGTACAATATGTTAATGGATCTGCATCAACGCCGATGGGTAAACTGAGAGCTCAAAACGGGCATCCGCAATCCTATAATGTAAAATGGTGGGGTATAGGTAACGAGATGTATGGCGAGTGGCAGCTGGGCCACATGCCTATAAAATACTATGCGATAAAACACGAGATTTTTGCCCGTGAAATGAAAAAACAGGACCCATCCATTATCCTGGTGGCATCCGGTGCATCGCCCTTTGAAATGGGCGCTACATCGGTATATGTTAGCCACCCCGAAATTGCACATGTGCCATATAGCTACGGCTCGGAGCAGGATTGGTCGGGCAATTTGCTGGCCCACGATGCCAGGTACATGAATTTTATAGCCGAACATTTATACCCCATATCCGATTCGGCCTACAACGAAAAAACGCAGCGGTTTGATCATGTAAACGATTCGCTGCCACAGCGCATCAGGCGCCTGCCCAACCGCATCAAAGGCGCTGCTGAAGCTTTTGAGCAATACATAAAAACTATTCCCGAGGTAAAAAGCAGGAATATCCTGATGGCAATGGACGAATGGCGTATGAAAGATGGCTGGGGACTGGAAGACGCGCTGGCAACTGCCGAAGGTTTTAATGAGATAGCCAGGCACACCGATATTATCAAAATGTCGGCCTATACATCGACAAGCGCGCCGCTGGGTTTGCTTTACAACGCGACTGCAAGCGCTATGCAGCCCAATGGTCTCACGATAAAACTATATACCGATCATTTTGGCAGTATACCTGTGATGGTAAGCGGCAACGCCAATCAGCCACAGGTTGCCGGTACTACCGGTGCCGACAGGCCGGCTATATCATCTGGTAGCAGCACTTATCCATTAGATGTAATGGCCGCGCTAACTAACGATGGAAAAAAAATAACCATCGCGGTTGTTAACCCTACAAGGCAAACACAAACACTACAAATAAGATATAAAAATATAAGCATTGGTGCCGATGGGCAAAAATGGACTATAGCAGGCAGCGACTTAAAAGCCATCAACGTACCGGGTGCTAAACCAACTATCGGCATTGTGTCATTGGCAGTTAAAAATGCCGGCGAGTCGCTCAGCACCGAGCCTTTAAGCGTAACACTATTTGAACTGAACATTAAACAATAACAAAACCGGGAAATAGCATGATGAAGAAAGCAAAATACCTATTGGCGATAACAGGCCTGGCAACAGTAATGTTATCCTGCTCAAAAAAGGACACGCCTACGCCAACCAAAACGGATACAACTACAACACCGGTAACGCCGGTTGCCTTTGATATCAATTCCATAACGGATACTTATGCCGATATCTCGGCTTTTACTTATTATCCAAAATGGACAGTATACAATGTACACGATCCATCCATCAAAAAATTTGGCGATTACTATTATTGCTACAGTACCGATGTTGGTTTTGGGATCGATGTTCGTTCGGGCCTGCAAATCCGCCGGTCTAAGGATTTGGTGCAGTGGGAGTTTGTGGGCTGGGTGTTTTCAACATTGCCAGGGCAGGGCTCGGCATATATCACTGGCAAGGGCGGTACGCCGTTTAACTCGCTATGGGCACCCTATGTAATGAAGGTAGGATCAGAATACCGGCTGTATTATTCCTTGTCATCGGCCGTAGCACGGTTAAGCGTTATCGGCATGGCGACCGCCACATCGCCTGAGGGGCCATGGACCGAAAAGGGCGTAGTGGTAACATCGGCCAATGACGCATCCATTCAAACCAACGCTATCGATCCAACGGTGGTAACTACAACCGCGGGAGAACAGTATATGTATTACGGTTCGGCGTGGGATGGTATCTATATACTAAAGCTTAACGCCTCAACGGGTTTGGCAGCGTCGGCAGGCGATAAGGGCAAACGTATTGCCAACCGTGGTTTTACAGGCGGCAAATACAACGGCAATATCGAAGGCGCCGAGGTAATTTACAATGCCGATTTAAAAAAATACTTCCTTTTCATCTCCTATGATTGGCTGCAAACCAAATACAATGTAAGGGTAGGCAGGGGCGATAGCCCAACCGGTCCGTTTTATGATTATAACGGGCAGGATATCAATACCAATGTTGATCATGGGCCAATGATTTTGGCGCCATATCAGTTTAACGGCCACGGCGGCTGGCAGGGAACGGGGCATTGTGCCGTATTTGATAATGGCAGCGGGCAATATTTTATGGCGCACCAGGGCCGGCCGGGCGTTAACTCCTATTTCATGGACCTTCATGTTCGCAAAATATCATGGACACCTGATGGCTGGCCGGTGGTATCGCCGGAGCGTTATGCCAATGTTGCCCAAACAGCTATTGCCAATGCCGATATTGCAGGTACCTATGAAAAGATAACTTTAGGTTACCACATTGTTCCGGGTTACGGCACCGAGCAAACCAATCCCGATTTCCAGGTAGCTACCACCTTTAAACTGGATGCAGCCGGTACCATAGATGGCAGCGCCACCGATACCTGGACTTATGCATCGCCATACATCACCCTAAAATACGCTACGGGCGCCACCTACAAATTAAAAGTTGAACGCGAACGCGACTGGGAAAACAAAGTTGCATCAACCCTGATATTTACGGGACTGGATAATACAGGTACGGCTGTTTGGGGGAAGAAGAGGTAGGTAGTAACAAGTTGTAGGACATAGTCATTCTCACTTATAACTCGTTTACCAATTTTCCTGTCATCCTGAGTAACCTTTATTTGCGCACAAACAATTGCATTGCAAATGACACTTTTTTTTTGCAATTGATAGTCAGTTAGTTACAAATGTGTCAATGGCAGGAACGAAGGATCTGTCAGCCGGGCATAACCGATAGAAAAGTTCGCGAATAGGAGATCCTTCGTTCCTCAGGATGACAGTCTTTTATTTTTGAATGTCATTTCCTCCGTCAGAATCGCGGATTTTACAATTCGAAATGATACTTTTTTCTTTTTTAAAATAATGATTGTGAAAATTACACTTATTAATATTTTTTTGTAGTTTTAGCGTACCAATACAAACCAACAATGATCAGGAAAGCTTTTTTTACTTTTTGCGGTGCAGGCATGCTTTTATCGGCACAGGCGCAAACGCCCCGGGTTTATACCATACAGGCCGATAAAATTAAAACACCCATACAAAAAACCATGTACGGTATCTTTTTTGAAGATATTAACCAGGGCGCCGATGGCGGTGTTTATGCCGAATTAATAAAGAACCGTTCGTTTGAGTTTAACATGCCGATGATGGCCTGGGAAGAACATAAAAAAGACGGCGGCGACGGCCGGGTAGAAGTAATTAACCGCGCTACAGAAAGGCCGGAAAACCCGCACTTTATAAAAGCTTACGTAACATCAGAAACAGGATCTTTTGGTTTGGAAAATGAAGGTTTCCGCGGTGGCACCGGCATTAAAGAAGGCGAAACCTACAGCTTTTCGGTTATGGCCAAACAAGATGGCGACAACAATGTAAAGCTCAATATAGAATTGCATGGCGATAACGATGCCATCATAGGCAAAGCCGAACTGAATGCACCCGATAAGGCCTGGAACCGTTACAGCGTAAAATTCACCGCGTCGGCCACAGCAAAAAAAGCTAAGGTTTATGTTTGGCTAACAGGCAAAGGCGTTATCGACCTGGACATGATTTCGTTGTTCCCCGAGCATACCTGGAAAAACAGGCCGGGAGGCTTACGCGCCGACCTGGTTCAAAAACTGGCCGATATTAAACCAGGCTTCCTGCGTTTCCCCGGCGGATGTATTGTAGAAGGCCGCGAGCTGAGTACCCGTTACCAATGGAAAAAAAGTATTGGTGATATTGATAAACGTACCAACATTATTAACCGCTGGAACACCGAATTTGCGCATCGCCCGGCGCCTGATTATTACCAGACTTTTGGTCTTGGCTTTATGGAATATTTCATGACAGCCGAAGACATTGGCGCATCGCCGCTGCCTATCCTGAACTGCGGCATGGCCTGTGAGTTTAACACATCCGAAATGGTTCCCTTGGATCAGCTTGATCCTTATTTGCAGGATGCGCTTGATTTAATTGAATTTGCCAACGGGGATGCAACTACCCAATGGGGCAAGCTGCGTACCGATCTTGGTCACCCCGCCCCCTTTAATTTGAAATTGATTGGTGTGGGTAATGAGCAATGGGGCCCGCAGTATATTGACAGGTGGAAAATATTTACCAAAGCCATTAAAGAAAAATATCCCGATGTGAAAATTGTATCGGCCTTAGGCCCTTTCCCTAAAGGACCAGAGTTTGATTTGCTGAATAAAACTTTCCGCAGCCTGGGTGCGGATATATTGGACGAGCATTATTATGCGTCGCCAAAATGGTTCAGGGATAATGCCCGCCGTTATGATAACTACGACCGCAAAGGGCCAAAAATATTTGCCGGCGAATATGCCGCGCAAAGTGTACAAACCGGCAGCCCCCTAAACAAAAATACCTGGGAATGCGCCCTGGCCGAAGCAGCCTTTATGACCGGCCTGGAGCGTAACGCCGATGTAGTGAGCATGGCCTCATACGCCCCGCTTTTTGCCCATGTTGATGGCTGGCAATGGACACCCGACCTGATCTGGTTTGATAACCTGAAAAGCTACGGTACGCCAAACTACTATGTACAACAATTGTTCTCGCTAAATAAAGGTACCGATGTAGTGCCCCTGATGCTGGGCAATGAATCTGTTGCCGGGCAGGATGGCTGTTATGCTACCGCCAGTTTGGATAAAAACACCAATGAGCTGATCATCAAATTTGTGAACACTGCCGCTACTGCCCAAAATGTAAGCTTTAAAATAAACGGCGGAAACTACCAGAAAAAAGCTACCGTGATAACACTGCACAGCGAAAAAGGCAGCGACGAAAACTCGTTGGATAACCCAACAGCAATAAGTCCGGTGCAAAGTACCATGGCTGTGAACGGTAAAGCGGTAAATGTTAACGTGGAGCCAAATACGTTTAAGATAATTAGGTTGAAGAATAAGTAAAACCGGTTATGATGATTATGTCATTATAAGGTACGAAGCAATCGCGAACTATGCAGGTCCATTAGGCAAAGTTCGCGATTGCCGCGTAGTTCCTCCTCGCAATGACATAATGTATTTGTGGGGTTAACAAACATTATTTTGAAAAAACTAACCATAGCCATCCTTTTAATAACCTCCTGCATTATCACCCATGCGCAGGAGTTAAAAACCGATATATCGGTGCATGATCCGGTGATCATGAAGCAGGATAGCGCGTATTACATATTTTGCACCGGCATGGGTATTGGTATGTGGTCGTCGGCAGATAAGGTGCATTGGAAACGGGAGCAGCCCGTGTTTGCAAGTGCGCCACAATGGGCGGTTGATGCCGTCCCCGGGTTTAAAGGGCACATATGGGCACCGGATATTTCGTATTACAATGGCCTGTATTACCTGTTTTATTCGGTATCGGCATTTGGAAAAAATACGTCGGCCATTGGCGTGGCTACTAATACCACTTTACATCCCAATGATCCTGCCTATAAATGGGTTGATCATGGTAAGGTGGTCCAATCCATCCCCGGGAAGACCAACTGGAATGCTATCGATCCTAATTTAATTACGGATAAAGATGGCACGCCTTACCTGGTATTCGGCTCGTTTTGGGATGGACTGAAATTGGTAAAGCTTAATAACGACAGGTTAAGCGTTGCCGAAAATATAGATAATATCCCAACCATTGCAACGCGCAGAAAATCAGTTAGCGAAAACCTGCCCGCTGTGGACGGCAACCCGGTTGATGCCGGCGGTAACGCCATTGAGGGCCCTTTTATTTACAGACACGATAAATATTTTTACCTTTTTGCATCGATAGATTATTGCTGCAAGGGGCCAAAAAGCACTTATAAAATGATCATCGGCCGTTCAAAAACGTTAAAAGGCCCTTACCTTGATAAAACCGGCCTGGCCATGAACAAAGGCGGCGGCAGCATTTTATTACAAGGCGATAGTAACTGGTATGGCGTAGGCCATAACGGCGTTGCGCACTTTGATGGCGACGACTATATCATATACCATGGCTACGACGCGGCAGACAGGGGCATATCCAAATTGCAATTAAAAAAGTTGAAATGGATTGATGGATGGCCGGTGATGGGGGAATAGTAAAAAACGCTAAATAAGAAGTAGCGTCATTGCGAGTATCTACCAGGTAAAACCTGAAAAAAAACGTTATGACGTGTAACGAATATAGTTAAACGAATGTTCTAAACTACCGTCATTGCGAGGTACGAAGCAATCCCGAACTATGTGAGACTTAGCATATCGGGGATTGCTTCGTGCCTCGCAATGACGCTTCATGTAACACATTATGAAGACATCAAAATACCTGCTGGCATTATCATTAACATTATGCTGCCTTGCTTCGGCACAAGCCCAAACCGTAAAATCAGATACGATTATCCATGCCGATGGCAACCCAATCATCCGCCACGAGTTTACGGCCGATCCCGCTGCGATGGTATACAAAGGCAAAGTATACCTGTATACCGGGCACGACGAGGCCCCAACCAACCATAACGGCTACGTAATGCATAACTGGACGTGCTTCTCGTCACCAGATATGGTTACCTGGACGGAGCATCCATCGCCGATGAACGTGAAAGATTTTACCTGGGCGCGGGATGATGCCTGGGCATCGCAGGTGATTGAGCGCAATGGCAAGTTTTACTGGTATGTAGCGGTTGAGCATGCCACTATACACGGCAAAGCCATTGGTGTAGGTGTAAGTGACAGCCCAACCGGCCCCTTTAAAGACGCCCGCGGAACGGCCCTGGTTACCAACGATATGACCAAAACCGTTAAACACTCCTGGGACGATATTGACCCCTCGGTTATTATTGATAAAGATGGACAGGCTTACCTGTTTTGGGGTAACGGCATTTGCTATTACGCCAAACTAAAACCCAACATGACCGAACTGGAGGGTGAAATTAAAACCATCACCCTGCCGCATTATACCGAAGCGCCGTGGATCCATCAACGTAATGGCTGGTATTACCTTTCGTATGCCTACGAGTTTCCGGAGAAGATAGCCTACGCCATGAGCCGCAATATCAATGGCCCCTGGGTTTATAAAGGCATCATCAACGAAATTGCCGGTAACTCCAACACCAACCACCAGGCTATCATCAACTTTAAAGGCAAGGATTATTTTATATATCATAACGGCGCCCTGGTACCCGATGCCGGCAGCTTCCATCGCTCGGTGTGTATCGATTATTTGTATTACAATAAAGACGGTACAATAAAAAGAGTGGTGATGACAAGCGAGGGGGTGAAGAAGGTTAAGTAGGCTACGGTTAAAAAAGATCGGAATGTGTGCCGGTGCGCACCAGTTCAAGAAGCATTATTTGTTCATTTTCGTCCCAAATAAGCAGCAGATCTGGTTTCACGTGGCATTCCCAATAACCTATAGTCGCCGCTGAGTTTATGGGCATTGTGTTTTTTTGATAGTCCGCTGTGCCCTTTTTCAGCAAGCGTAGTAATAACCTGTTGCAATAACTGTAAATCTTTAACAGATCGTTTTTTAAGCAGTTTCAGATCTTTTAAGAATTTTGTGGAAGTAACTATTTCAAACATTTTCCTTGATCAGATACTGCCGAACAATTCATCTACACTTTTATATTTCCGTCCTTTTCCGGCTTTGAGTTCCGCCATAGCAGCAATAGTATCCGCATTTGGAGTACCGGATTGTTTTTTTACTTTAACAGTCACTCCAAGTTCCTTTAAAAATTGCTTAACAAGACGGGTTTTATTATCCGGTACATTTATTTCAAGTATTTGCGTAATAAACTTTTTGCATTTAATACAAATTTACTGAAATGAAACGAGTTTAATATTCAGATAGCATATTTTTATCACCTTGAGCAGCATTACAATTACTTTAACTTCTTAAATGCCTGTGTTAAATATTTCACTGGTATTTTCCTTAAATTTGATAAAGATATTTAATGCCTTAAGTCATGGAAAAAGCGAAGCAATCATTTGATCAGGCCGAATTAGAACTTTTAAAAGAAGGTTTAAAGCGAAGCTATAAAGGGCGTTTTGAAATGGCTACCCGTTTATATAAAATACAACAAGCTACCAGCAAAGCTTCAATAACTCATAAACCATTTATCAATAAATAATTAAAATTAAGGGATGATATCTAAATTTGTTTAATCCCGGCTATCTAACGACAGTATCACTCACAATCCTTTAAACATCCCATCTATTTGTTGTTTGGTTATATAGTCAAGATTATATAATTCGAATTTTGTAGTTGCCGAAGTAAGGATCAGGCCTCCCCGTATTTTCTCAATATTATAGGTTCCGGTATAAATTTTTATCGGCTCAAGTAGCGAATCGATATTTTTCTTTTTTAAAATAGAGTCGCGTTTGAAAGCATATGTTTTTATTAAGACAGAATCGTGTTTTAGCAAAGACTCTTGTTTGAGACTATCAATCGGGAACAAGGCATCGTTGTTAAATGTTGCCGCATCAAAGTTGATCGTCAGTTTATTATCATCAATCACCCATTTGCAGGGAATATCCTCGGTAAGTATTCCGGGGAAACTAACGGTAGAATCTTTGACGTTAAAATTCAAATTATAATTGGCTTCGTATCCAACAGGAACGAAAGCCACCCGAAAGCTTTTGCTGTTTATTTTAATGGGGGCACCCTTAAAAAATGCTTTATTAATAAGCCACTGACCCGATAAATCCTTTTGATCTATTTGATTACAGGCACAGCAGATAACGGAAATAAATAAAAAAAGTATAGTTCTTGTCCGCATACTTAGTGTGTAAGATTTTGGTGAAACAGCTAAATATAATAATTAAAAAAGCTGTTTAATCCAGAAATACACCATAAATTATCTATTCTATCGGTATCATCATAAATAACTCTATTGATGGATTAAAGTGATAACCGCGAAGGGGCGAAATTGGTTATTTGAGAAGATGACATTATGCAGCCTCCTCTTTTAGCCCATAAGTTTTGGCCCTTAGTATCGGCAATAGTTCCTCGTTTTTTTGCTGTGTCTGAAAATTGCAGGGCGATATGGGTTTACCTATGCGCACGCGCAACACCATTCCTTTTTTATTAAAAAGTTCGGCGGGTAACATGGCGGTTTGGAGCGAAGGGTGGATGTAACGCAGCAAGCTGAAGCCTAAGCCATTGTCACCATGGAAATATATGGGCAGCACCGGGGCTCCCGCTTTGGCAATAAGTTTTCCAACAACAGGATGCCATTCCCTGTCTGTAACGCGTTGCGTTTTAAAATCAAATGCCGAAACTTCGCCTGCCGGGAAAATGGCAACAGGGGTGCCATTGCGTAGCTGGCCCAACGTGTTTTTTAGTCCGCTGATGCTTGAACTGTCTCTAATTTTTTCGAATGGATTAACCGCTATAATATAATCGGCCAGGTTGGGCACCCGTTTAAGCAGGAAGTTACCCATAAACAAGGTATCGGGCCTGCGCGACACCAATAAATTAAGCAGCGCCAATGATTCTACGGCGCCGTAAGGGTGGTTGGCAACCGCGATAAATGCACCTGATGCAGGTATATTGGCCAGGTCCTCTTCATCAACCCGGATGGTAATACCCAAAAAATCGAGCACAAAACCGGTAAACTCAACACCCGTTAACGTACCTGCCTGTTGCATCATGTTGTTAAAGGCATCTATTTTTATCAGCCTCATTAAAAGCGCTGCCAAAGCGGGAACCCTGGCGGTGCCGGTTGCTTTTATCATGTCATTTTTGCTGATCAAACTCATTTGGCAAAGGTACTTCCCTGATGTAAAGTAATGCCCCGGTTATTGTTATGCTTTACGCCGATAGAATGCGTAGTGATAGCAGCGCATACCCGTCGGTGAAACTGGTAGCTAAAATATCTTAGGTCAATTTATCGCCAGAAACAGATTAAATAAAACATGACATTAACCAAAGTATCTGCGGCATAATAATCGCGATATTTATTGCATGGATTCAAAAATATTCTCCTATAAAGCCGATGGTATTGTGCTGGAGCCTGTAGACGACCAGCTGAAGTTAAGCCCCGTGTTTGATCGCAAGGAACTTGTTGAGAAGATAAAAGATATTTTAAAAGCAGATGGTTTTAAGCTTGACGAACGCAGCCTTCAGTTTAAAATTGAGGATGGGCAGCTTTTTATACAGGGCCTTGCCGGCAAGGAGCAGGAAGCCAGGTCTATCGGTTTCTTTGCCGGAAGTTAATGCCAGGGTACATGTCACGACGAGCGGTGGATTCTTGATACCGGTTTTTTTGCCGGCTCGCGGGGCTTTCCTTGTACCAGGTGCGCGTGCGCTTCGGCGTGTACTAATTTTAAACGGAGCCAGTTGGTAAGCCGGTGATGTAACGGCACCAGCACTGCAGCAAGCGCTACAAGTATAGCTAACTCAAGCACAGGTAAATGATTACTGATACGTTGAACAAAGGGATGGATAAAAAGGGTAATAAACTCAAAAACAAGCAGCAGGGATAACACGCTCATAAATTCAATAACCTTACGGTGGGTACGGCCCTTACTAAGAAAAAGGAGCACCAAAAAGAAAACCGGTATAAAAATGGCGATGCCTACTAATTGCAGGTTGATAAGTCTTTCTTCGGCTTCATGCCTTTTTTGTTCAGCAATCTCCTGCTGCCGCAATGCTTCGTTAAAGCTTAGTGTTTGTACCTGCTTAATTTTCTCGATGCTAAACATGCTGTCTTTTGCGGCCATTGCCGTTTTTAAAAAAAGCAGTTCCAGGTGCTCATTTGATGCCTGGTATATTTTTGTGAGTAAACTGCTTGCGGTAAATATTGCGATTGGATAATGGGCTTTTTGCGCTGCTTCTAACCCTTTTTTTGCATAAAGCGCGCTTGAATCTGGTTGGTTTATATCATTATATAGCGCAGCCAGGCTGTTGTAGGTATCTGCCAGGCCACCCTGATCGTTGTTTTTCTCAGCATTGTTTAAGCTTAGCCGGTAGTATTCAATTGCAAGCGACCGGTGGTTCATTTTATAGTGAATATCGCCCAATATTGATAAGGTATTTGATAAAGAACCCTGATCGCCCAGGTTTTGTTGCAGCGCATAGGCCTGCATCTCGTACCCCAGGGCAAGGTTCACTTTATTCAATTTAATATAGCTGTTGCCTATATTAGATAATATGGTGCTTAAAAATTTGTTGTTATGTGTTGATTCGGCAATGGCCTTTGCCTTAAAGTGGTAGGTAAGGGCTTTCTCATCATCATTTTGATCGGAATAGATGATGCCGATGTTATTGAGGCAGGCCAGCTCGCCCGGCTGGTCTTTTTTTTCTTCCCTTATTTTTAAGGCGCCCAGCAACAGTTCAAGCGCACGGTCATATTTGCCGTTTTTCCATAACACAACGCCCATCCGGTTTAAGCTATTTGCCTCGCCCGTTTTATAACCGATGTTTTTTGCAATAGCAAGGGCCTGGCCGGCATATATTAAAGCACTATCGGCATTAGTTGCCTGCACCAATAAACTTTTCTTAACTAACCGCGCAATTTGGCTGGTGTCGGTTTTGCTGTTTTCTGCAGATAGCGTAAACGCTTTATTACTTTGATGTTGCCCGCAGGAAAATGACATGCTGGCTGTCAGTAAGCCTATCAGTGCAATTTTAACAACGGACTGTATTTGCATCACCTGGGGGCTAACAAAAGCTCAATATTATTGTCGATTCCTTGTTGAAATTTAACCTTTATGAAAACTTATTGGCTAAGGGGGCACAAAAGTGCATGGCCCATCATGTATGACAGGTATTGAATTTTGCATCCCGCAGGGAAAGTTTCAACCTAACCTATCGGGGTGTTTTTGCCACCAACCAACGAAGTAAAGCCAAGCTGCTCTCCCTCGTTTTCTTCATTCTTTTTAAGACCGTCAGGCAAATCGTTATCAAACGAGTTGCCTGTAAATTCGCTTTCAGGCAAGGCACTGTCAGCATCGTCGTTCAGCTCATCAGGATCATTTTGATTAAATAAATTCATGGCTGTTTTTTTAATATTTATGGAAGCCAGTTAACCGGTTTTCTATTAAAAATAACCATAAAGTGTATGATGGGCAAGTTTTTGCTGTTTTTGCGCACATAGTGTGAAGTAACTTTACACTATGTGTGCAATTTTGGTTCTCTGTGTAAAAACAACGACTGTAGTTTTTTATTTTTAGACAGGCTCATTCATTTCATTTTAACGGTTTATCGGGCTATTTTATCCCTGATGCGTTTAAATAGCCGCTCGCTCTGCCCAGCGTCAGTCTCGTTATCAGTGTTAAACCAGGCGGTTATGGTATTTACATAAAATGCATCGGCTTTGTGGCTTTTTACCCGGCTTTCAAGTGTTAAAAGCTCATCGGCAGTTGCCTCGCCGATGTGCTTTTTAATAGTAAGGTTTAGGAGTTGTTTTTGGTGCATAACCTGAGCAGTAATTTGCTAAATAATAAGGGCCTATGGCTTTACTTTGTCCCAGGCATCGCGGTTAAAGGCTACTACCTTAACAATGTTACCGGCAGTATCTTTACTGAATTTAAGCGGAAACCCGCGCTCTTTATTTAAAAACAGCAGATCGTTAAGCGGCATAAAACTAATCTCCTGGTTATCCCAAAGTTGCTTTAGCAGCAAGCCATTTTCTGTTGCCGTAAGCTGTAAAAATAAATTTGTTTTGCCTTCCGGCCGGTATTTGCCTTCAACTGCTTTTAGTTGCGCGGCGCTCAGTTTAACCTCAACTATTGGCGGTACATTTTTAACCCTGGCAAAATATTGCCGGCCGGCCAATACAGCCTGGGTTATTTCGCCTGCTTCGTTTTTTGAAAAAACAATTGTCGATGTTTCGTCACCGTCGGCATCGGTTACTTCAAAACTCAGGTCGGATTTTCGGGAGAGTAAAAGCGCGGTTTTATTGTTTAACATTTTTGCCACCAGTTTACCGTTATAAATATAAATCTGATAGCTCATATACTCGTTTTCCTTAAGCTGATAAATTCCTTCAAAGGCCTTTAACGGCGTATCAGCCATAATTGGGGCTTGTTGTTTTATCGGTGTGGCCATTACGGGGGCAATTGTAATAATACCCCGCATAAAGGTTAATACTGCAACCGTGGTTACAAAGGTTTTGATTGTTACCTTTAAGTTTTTCATTTTTAAGTTTTTAAAATTGGCGGGTTAAAAATCTTTTGAATTATCACCCATTAAACGGTCTATCAGTTTATTATAAGGGTCGATGCCTGCGTTTACGGGCTTACCTTTTACAATCGTGGTTATAGTGTGCTTACCGGCGGTAAGCTTGTGCCGTTTGAGGTAAAGGGGGCTGGTTACCAACCGGCCTTCCTTGTTGGTTGTATTGGCCCCAAACACGCCGATATCTATATAGTCGTTCATGTTTTTGGCCTCGATATCATTGCCTTTGCTATCAATCCAAACTTTACCTACGTTTACGGTAAGGGTAACCTTATATTCGTTTTTGTTGCCGGTTGGCGCCGATTTTAAATCGATCAGTTTATTATCGTAAAGCGTTATTTTTTGCCAGCTATCCGTCAGGTAATATTGTAACGAATCGGGCACATGCTTTTGCAGATAGCGGTACAAATCATTACTACCCGCATAAGGCGGCTTGCTTTTAAATGCGTAGGCATTTTTAAATTCGCGCAGCGCGTTGTTCAGGCTGTCTTCGCCCATCAGGTCTTTTAGGGTGTATAATACCAGGCCGGCCTTGCCGCCCCATAAGTACCACTTGTCGGCTTTTATCAGGGGATGTTCCTTGTCTTCCATCCGGTGCCTGATAAAGGTGTAAAAGCTCACCTGGTCATACAATATCCATTTCATATTGTCTTTGCCATACTTTTGCTCGGCCAACAGCAGGGCGCTATAGCTGGCCAGGCCTTCGGGTATTACTAATGAGCCTACGGTTGCGTTTGGTGCAACCTGGTAGCGCCACCATTGCTGTGCCAGCTGGCGGCTGGTATTAAAATATACAAAATCAAACTGGTTGGGGTTTTCAAAATTGGCATTCCAGGCATAGCGCTCGGCATAAGTATCAAGCGTGCTTAACGAAGCATCATGCGGACCAAAATCACTGGTTTCGGCCAGGCGGATATCATTGAAAGGGTAAGGGCCAAATGCCTTTGAAAAATAATGCAGGCCATCTTTATATGCCGCCATTATGCGGTTGATATTGGTATTATGCGCCGGGTGGTAATAAATATCTACATTAACCTTATGGTCAAGCTGTACGCTATCATGCCGGTTTGCATACCTTGCCGATAGGATGGCCAGCGGGGCATAAAAATTATTGCCGGTGTAGTGGTAATAGTTACGGCCATTTTGCTGCCAGTGTTTTTGCAGGTAGCCAGGGGCTACGGCGGTTTGATTGGCCGATGTACTTATAGTAATATCAAGATTTAGCAAGCCGGATGATTTGCCCGATTTAAGGGTGCTGATACCTACCGGGTCGTTTTGCGCTATTTCCTCCTCTTGCTTCTCGGGCAGCCCGTTTTTTTTGCGCACGTAGTTGCTGTTTTCCTCGTCGTCATCATCATACCCCATGCCAGGGAGGCCGCCGTTAAAAAATGTGCCGTTGTGCAGCAGGTTTTGAGCGTACAAGCCATTTTCGAAGCCTTTATGTGCAATGTATGAATTGACCTCGAACACGGCCGAATCGCCGGGGGCCAAAGGCTTTTCAAACTGGTATAACCTAAAGTCGGCCGTATCCTGTTTGGGCCTGAACCAATTGAACATACCCCGTTTGTACAGCAGCGGATAGGTAAAGGGCACGGGCTTGCCGGCTATTTTTATACTATAACCGGTAACGTCATCGCCATCTAACAATAGTTTTTCAATTGGTTTATCGGTAGGGTTAAAAACAGTTACAAAGGCTTTTACAATTTCCTGCTGCTTATCAGGATAAATATCTGCAAACAGCTTTATCCCGGTAACCTTTGGTAATGGCAGGCTGGCGTATTTTTTTAAAGATTTTTCGTAAATAATAGCCCTGTCTTCGTTTTCGCCCTGGGTTAAAAAGTTGTTCAGGTAGCTAATGTTGTAGTAATTGTAAGCGCCTACAGCCAAAAAAGCTATGCCCACAACTGCGGTAAAAAGTTTTGTTTTGCTATCAAAGCGTTGACCAACTAATTTTAGCCTTTCTTTAAATGAACTGGTAACGCCACGGTAATAAAACAAAGCGGCTATAATGATAAGCAGCCCGCCAAATAACAGCCAATACAGGTTAAACCAGTATATAGGTGCCTGCATGTGGCCAATGCCATCCATGTCTGATACACCGTACCAGGGAGTGTATGAGTAAATGAGCAGGTTATAATTGAATATCCCGGTAGTATTTAAAAAGAAAACCAACACCCAAATAGCTACCCCAGCGCCATGCGCCACAAACTTGTTATTGATGACCACATGTACCACATATGCAAAAATCACCATCTCCAGGAAGCGCGGCATAATTACCGTAAACACGTACATTAAAAAGAACGACAGGTTATATTGATGGAAGCCCTTTATGGTTTGCACAACCAATCCCGTTATCAGCGGTACCAGCGATAGCCCGAAACCAAGTACCAGCAAAGCCAGGAGTTTTGAACCATTAAGCACCCAGTTTGGCGGCGGTAAGGAATCGTTGATAAATGCATAACGGGTAATTTTGTCGCGGTGCAAGGTTTCGCCGGTGTAAAATATGATGATGAAGAAGATGAAAAAGGGGAAAACATCATTAAATATGGCCATTAAAATTACCGTGCGCGGGAAATAGGCAACCCCATAATCATTCATACCCAGCCAGAATACAAAACCCAGGAAGCCCATTCCGGCCAGTAAAATTATCCAGAAATAATTATCGCGGATGATGTTGGTAAGTTCTACCCGTGCAAGGCTAAACAAGGTTTTGCGGTTGTAGGAGCCAGTAAAACTAATATTGGCCTTTAATACCAATGCCCGTTTTGTTTTTGAAACCACATCGTCAATGGCTGCTTTATCGCGCTTGCCGCTAAAAAACCTTTCAAAGCTGAACCGTACGTAGGTAAATATCAAAATAACCAGGCCAACTCCTGTCCATATCAACCTGTTGGCCAAAAAAGCACCGGTAACCGGGAACAGCATCGTGTTTTTTTCAGCCGATGTGGTAATGTTGGACATGAAGCGCACGGCGCTGATACCAAAGGGATCGGCATTAATAATTACTGTGGCATTACTGGTATTTTGCAGAAAGAAAACAGAAATAAAATATCCTAAAAACAGCAGGATGCCACCGGTATAAATCACCTTTACATTCCGTGTAAGTGCTACCAGGCCAAAAAATAACGACGAGGTAAAAAACAGGTTGGGCAGGGCCATCACCAAAAAAGGGTGCAGGTAATAGCTTAATTTATTTGGGCCGTATTCTTTCGCGTCTTTCCAGCCCATGGCCGGGCCAAGCTTTGTGCCTATGTAAGCCCCGATAATAATGGAACTGGCTATAAAAAGCATAAAAACAAAGCTGCCCAGGTATCTGCCCCAAAAGTAACCTGCCTTGGTAATGGGGTAGGTGAGGTAATAATCTTTAGTGTTGTTTTCAATATCGCGATAAAGCGGTTCGCCCATAATTGATGAGCTTACCAGCATCATAAACATGGTAATACCCGCACACCATAAAGTCAATACAAACGGCGCGTTAATGTGCTCCTTATCGCCCAGGGGTAACCACCCGTGGGCAAATGTTGTGATGGTAAATACAAGAATGGCGGCAAAATAAAGATAAACCGCGGGCCTTCTGAGGCGGTTTTGCACCTCGAAAATGAATATTTTCCGAAACATAATATTTTGTTTTTAAGCGGGTTAAATGGTGTTTACATCTACGCGGGTGGCAATATTGCTAAAGTATACATCCTCCAGGTTTGGGGTAGCAGCGATAAAGCCGTTCCCCGGTTCGGTATCCTGTATAACTCGAATGTGCAGCTGGCCGGTTTTTAACTGGGTAGAGATAACCGAAAAATCATCTTTGTAAAAATCAAGATCGGCCTTGTTGATGGCTTTGCTGTAAATTTTTCCTTCCAGCTCGTTTACGGCGGTATCGGGCTGGCCAGCATACAATACCTCGCCCTGGCAAATAATGGCGAAGTTGGCACAGAGTGTGCTCACATCCTCAACAATATGGGTGGATAGTATCACTATCGTATTTTCGCCCAGCTGGCTTAGCAGGTTGTAAAAGCGGTTACGTTCGGCAGGGTCAAGGCCGGCGGTTGGCTCATCAACAATGATGAGTTTAGGGTTGCCTATCAGCGCCTGTGCAATGCCAAAACGTTGTTTCATCCCGCCCGAAAAGGTACCCAGGTGCTTTTTGCGGTCTTTAGATAGGTTCACATTCTCCAGCAGGCTACCCACTAATTCTTTGCGTTCGGCGGCGTTGCCTATACCTTTAAGCTGGGCAATATGGTCAAGCATGCGTTCGGCCGATATTTTAGGGTACACGCCAAACTCCTGCGGCAGGTAGCCAAGCAGCTGCCTTACCTGTGTTTTGTTTTTCAGCACATCCAAATCATCCAGGAAAATGCTGCCTTTATCGGCTTCCTGTAAAGTGGCAATAGTGCGCATCAATGATGATTTACCGGCCCCGTTTGGGCCTAATAAACCAAACATACCGTTATTTAGGGTGAGGGATACATCTTTTAAAGCATGTACCCCATTGGCGTAGGTTTTTGAAAGGGAATTGATTTGTAATTTCATAAGTTACTATTGTTTAAGGTGGATATAGGGTAACAGGCTGTTTTTGGCAGCCCCGTTTATAATGAGCCGGGTACTATCGCCGGCATGGTAGTCCAGGTGGTTTATTTTAGCTTCGTTAAGGGTTAGGATACTTTTGTTGAGCAGCTGTAGCATGGCCACATCAAAGCGGTTGCTTTTTAAGATGCTAAGGCGGGCACCACTTAAAGGGCTTATACCCACTGCAGCGTTTAGCAGGCCGATGTTGTTATTGGCCAATATAACCTGGCTGCCATAATCCTGGGTAATTATTAAACTATCCTGTTTAAAGCCGTCAATTAATAGTTTGCCATAATTCCAGTTATCATTTGATACCGTATCAATCAGCTTTTGCTTATTAAGGGTAACAAAGGCGTTGGTTTTTACGCTTGACAAATATGGGCATGAGATTATAACCCGGTAGCCATCGCCATTGTAAAATCGTTCTGCAGTATACTGTACGTCCATTTGCAGCTGACGGCCGTTTTGGGTGAAGTGAATATATTCCGCGGTGTTGGGGTCTATCTTAATACTAAAAGGTCCCTGCACCACGCAAATGCTTGCCTTTTGGGAGGCATTTATCTCTAACGCGTCAAAGTTTTTGTACTGAAGTGTGGTATAATGCGAATAAATGTTTTTGTACCTGCCGGTTAAAAACTCTTTTTTTAGCAGCAGGTCGTATCCGCCGATACATAGTACCAGGAACACTATTCCCCCCATAAATATTTTTGTACTTGTTTTCATTTGTTTTCGTCTGCTTTAGGCTGGGTTAAACCGGCCGTGTATTCCTTGTACATATCCCCCAGGTCTTTTATATCGATATCCAGCAGGTATATATTTCTGAAAAAATCGGGCAGTTGCTGCTGAATAAAGCGCTGCTTGCGGTAAGCTTTTACCTTTTGCGGGCCATCGGGTGCTACAAACAAGCCTAGCCCCCGTTTATTGATCACCACCTCCTGCGATTGCAAAAACTCGTATGACCGGATAACCGTGTTGGGGTTTACCTCCAGTTCGACGGCCAGATCGCGCGTGGAGGGGATCTTTTCTTCGGGCAACCATTTGCCTAATAATATATTTTCGCTCACATAAGCTGCTATCTGCAGGTATATGGCATCCTTATCTTTAAATTCCATAATGCATTACACCTGTTTTTCTTTGAGGCGAAAGTAAGCAGCCGTCCATAAAATAAATGCCATCACGATATATACCAGCTGGCCTGTCCATCCAAAATTTTCCGTGTTAACAGCAAAGTATTTCCCCTTTTCTATAAAACCCACCGAAGTGAATGGTACCACCTGGATAATTTCCCGGCGTATCATATACGCCATAGCTATATTGTTAAAAGTGATGAGTATAGCTATCACGATAAAAAACAACAGCGCAGTTTTTACAAAATGAAGTTTTTTGAAGTAGATAGCCCCCAAAAAAACGATGGAATGAAATAGAGAATATAAAATAAGAATGATGAATGCCACATTACCACCAAACCCGGGCAGGTGGTAAAAAAGATTGAAAATTTCTAACTGCGGGCCGGAGAAATGTTTGGCATGCAATAAAAACAACATCACCAGGTAAAAACAGCTGATGGAAACCACCAGGAAAATAACAAATGAATACAACCAGGCCACCAGGTATTTTTCAAAATGGGTAGCAGGCAGGGTAAGTGTACCAAGCGCTTTTTTATTGTCGCCCAGGTCGGCAAATATGGTGCTGGTAAATATGGTGCCGGTAAATAGTATAACCCAGCCCAGCAATACTAATTGCAATGAAAGTTCCATGTGCACATCCAGCAGAAACACCATGAAGCTTCCCCCCAGCAACAGTACACAGGTAAGTACCGTTATTAACATCAGGTAGCTTTTATAATGTTCGGTAGTATGTTTATAAAACAGCCTGCCAAAGCGTTTCAGGTTAAATATCTCGTTCATGCGCTGTTGCTTTTAAGGTTTGTAAAACGGGGTGATTGCCGGTTATAATGGCGTTAAACAGCAGTTCAAGATCTACTTTATTATACTCGCCGGTTGTGTTTCGCATAATAACGTTTTTGCCGCGCTGGCCTTTTTCTTCGTATAGTACGGGCAGGCCTTCGGTATCGGCATAGCTGCCGAAAGTTATTTTTTCGGCCACCTCGTCCATTGATTGGTTAACCACTATTTCGCCGTTGTGTAAAATGAGCAGGGTATCAATCAGGCTGTCCAGGTCGCGTACCTGGTGGGTAGATATCACGATGCACCTGTCTTCGGTGAGTACAGATGCTATCAGTTTGCGGAACTGTACTTTTGAAGGGATATCCAATCCGTTGGTAGGCTCATCCATGATCATCAAACCTGTATTGGTGGCAAGGCCGAAGGCGATCATGGCCTTTTTTTGCTGGCCGTAGCTTTGCTTATCCATCACGGCATCCATATCAACATCCAAAGCGCCCAGGTACCGGTAAAAATCGGCTTTGCTGAAATTAGGATAAAACACCGCGGTGCCTTTAACATATTGGGCTGGAGTAAGATCGGGTACAAAAAGCTCTTCGGCCAAAAAGTATATATCTTCCAAAACAGAAACCGGCCTGCCGAAAACATTTTTGTTATTATAGTAACAGGCGCCCTTTGCCGGGTAGGCAAGGCCTGTCATGTTTTTTAGCAGGGTTGATTTACCTGCCCCGTTTTTACCAAGCAGGCCATAAATATGGCCTTTGCTCAATGAAAGGCTTAGCCCGCTAAAAAGCGGCTTGTTTTTTTGATACCCGAAATGCAGTTCTTTAATCTTTACCATAACAAGTGCACTAGTTAGATAGTGCACTACAAATGTATGCAATCGAATTTAAGAAAAGCAAGGGTTAGCAGAAATAAATTTTAATGATATTTTCGGTGGTGTTTTTCAAAATACACAGAGGCACGAAGTGATTTGCTTATTTTTTGTTAGGATGTGGGCGTGAAACTGAAACTTTAATATTTTTCTATTACTTAATAATAGCATTGACAGGCTGCCGAGAGGATTTTAGTATCACTGTTGCGGTTTTTATTTTATGACAATTCGTAATTAATTGATTATCAAATGAATATTACTTTGCCTGTTTCACTTGTTGCGCAACACAACACATTATGCAGGCCAGCAGTTCAATCTTAATACCGAGCTAACCGGCACTACCCCAGGTAACTTACATATTGCTCCTCAAAGGTGCCATCGCTATACAGGTCGATAAGGCCGTAGCCGGGGACGGTTTGGCGCAGGTTGCCCTCCCACCAGGCGCCGCTTACCGCGCCGTTGCAAATGTAGGTAACGTTATTATATACCACCTTGTCGCGCAGGTGTATGTGGCCGGCCAGGCATAGCTTTACGTTGGGATATTGGGCAAACAGGTTAATGATACGGGTACTATCGGTATGCATGTCGCCGCCAAGTATTTCCCATTTGTTAATAATATTATCGGCTATCAGCACCGTGGCGCTTAGGATAGGTATGTGCGACATGATGAGCACCGGCATAGCCGCATCGGTAGTTTTGAGTTCGTTTTCCAGCCAGGCAAATTGCTCATCGCCCAGTTTGCCAATGTACCAGGTACCATCAACATCCAGGTGAACGCTATCGAGCAAAATAAACTTCCAGCCGCCCTGTATAAAGCTATTATAAGGCCTGGCCAGTTGCAATTGGTCCATACTGTATTGCTTGCCGTAAACCGCCTGGCTTTTATTATCCTCGGTCCACCAAATATCATGGTTGCCCAGGCAAAAATGGGTGGGTATACTGGTTTCGGCTTTCAGGATGCCCTTCATCAGCTGCCATTGCGTGTTAATGGTGCCCAGGTTTTCCTTGTTCATGTCAAACACAATATCGCCGCCGTTCAGTACCAGGTCGGGCTTTTGCTGTTGCAGGTGGTGCAGGCATTTCACAAATTTGGCAGGGGCGCCAAACTTATCTTTCAGGTGAATATCGGTAACATGCGCTACTCTTAACGCTCTTCTTTTGGGATCAATACCCTGGCTCAACCCAATCGACGGGACCAACAACAGGCCGCCAATGTTTTTTAATGCTGCTCTTCTCTGCATTCTTAAACGTAAAATTTAATCTGATGCTACTGTTAGTCTTTAGTCTTAAGTTCTAAGTCAAAAAAGCAAATTCGACTTAGAGCTTAAGACTTTGTACTTTTAACTTAATATTAAACCAACGGATCGCCCCGCTCGTCCTGCTCCTCCGTGTCGGGCTTCATTTCCGACTGGATCATGTCCTTTTCAAATTTCTTCTCGTCCTTTATGTTGCGGCGCACCAGCCAAACCACCAACGCGGCCACTATGAGCACCGCTAAACTTACTTCAAGGTAATTTATATTGTTCATAAACAAGGTTTTACAAGCACATGTAGCCAACGGGCAGGTTTTCATCTCATCAATCTCTGCTGTAAACACCCGCTCCCCAAAAGTAACTCTTGATTTCCGGCATTCAATTCTTTAGGTAGATGTAGGGAAAGGGCTCGAACCTCTCATATGCCGCCGTCCGGCGCCCTACGCAGCGGTATACCTTTTTCACATGGTAACCGATGCAAAGTTAACCCACTAAAACGGGAATTTTACCTCGCCGGGGATTATTTAACAGAAAGGTAATATAGCATGAAAAAAATTGGTCTTGCCCCAATTTTTCCATTCTACAGGCTGAAGTGCCGAGTAAAATCAAATAGTATTTCTTGCTTCGAAACCTTATAATCCCGATGTATTTTTAACTAACTTTACTTATAATCTATCTCCTGCTCAAGGTACTATTACATTTTAACTAATTGTATAGCTATGAAAATCAAAAAAAAGCTGTTGTTGGGCTTTGGCCTTTTGTTTATAGTGGTGGTTGTTTTTGGCATTGTTTCTATATATTACATTAAAGTAATATCCGAAACCTCCGGTATTACCTTAAAAAACAACTACGCAACGTTAACCTATACCCGCCAAATGCGCGCTGTTTTGGATGAAAACGACTTGCCGCTAAAGTCGGCCGTAGCCGAGGCATTTAACCAGGCGCTAAAAAAACAAGAAAACAACATAACTGAACCGGGCGAAAGCGCCGCGACAGCCCAGTTGCGCAAAGCCTTTGTTTTGTTAAGCAATCCTTCGCTATCCTTAAATCAGCAACAACTGGCCGAGCGGGATGCACGCCTGCAACTGAAAAATATCGAGGGCTTAAACATGCATGCTATCGAGCTTAAAAATAATTACACCCATTACACCGTCAACAAATCTACCCTGTACCTTGGCGGTATGGTATTTATCACCTTTTTGATCCTTTTTGTATTAATTGTTAACTTCCCGGGGTTTATACTCAACCCATTGGAGGAACTGGCCGACGGCCTGCAGCAGGTTAGTGTAAAAAATTATGATACCCGGCTGTATTTTAAAACAAGTGACGAGTTTGCCAGCCTGGCCGAAACATTTAATACCATGGCAACCAAACTTTCCGAACAGGAAAATGCGGGCCTTACCAAACTCATAGCGGCCGAATTACGGATAAAAACATTGGTAGAAGAGATGCCCGATGCAGTAATCGGCATCAGCGAAAACCAGGAGATTTTGTTTGTAAACCAGGAGGCAAAAAGAATGTTAAACCTGGGCGAAAAGTCTGTTATCGGCCAATCTGTTATAGTCTTATCAGAAACCAACAAACTGCTTAAAATACTTACAGGCGATGCGGAAAATTCTTTAAAAGCCACCCATTTTCAACAAAAAACACTTAAAGTTACGGTGCCCAATTTAAAACCCGACCTGGACGCGCTTACCGTTGCAGGCTACCCGGCAGGGATAATACATGTTTTTAAGGCGGTGGGGGTTTAGGTTTGGGATTGGAAATTTAATAAGGTTATAGGTAAAATGTGCCAATTGGGCCTTGGGTTATAAATAGTGGCCTTTTAATGAATAAACCTTGATTACCTCGCCCTGAACATCGTAAATCATGCGATGTTCTTCATTAATTCTCCTGGACCACTTTCCAGAAAGATCATATTTTAAGGCCTCTGGTTTGCCAATTCCTTCAAATGGATTTGCAATTGTTGCAGCAAAGAGTTGCTGTATTTTTTTCTGTACAGCTATATTTCCCGACTTCTTCCAAAATGTAAAATCCTTGACGGCATCCCCGTAAAGTTCTATTTCCATAGATTATCAACATCAACCTTTACTCCTTTGCCGGCTTTAGACGCTTTCTCGCCTCTTTTAATTTTTGCGACAAAATCAGGATTATAAGGGCTTGCAGGCTCTTTTTTGAAAGAAACATCTAATGCCTTTAAAAATGCTTTAATCGCTATTAATTGCTTCTGATCTTTAGGATGTACAATTAAAGTTTCCATAAATCAAAAATAATAATAATTCAACATACCTGTACTTGCATCGGCAACCTTTTTCTCTATTATTGGCACAGGCAGGTATAACGAGGATATTCAGCCATAAATAACACCCGTAACTTTTTCGCTAAACTGCCATAAGGCGGTCGCCTGGTCCGGATCGATGGCGAAGGAACGTACGCCGTAGCCTGCCTGTAAATCGTCGGGTACCAGTTCTGCGATATCGCAATCTTCGCAATAAACGCCTCCCATGTCGTTAAGCTGATGGCTCAGGGCACACCAAATGGATGTGGCTGCACCCTGCTGCGTGGTTTTAATGCCTTTTACCCGTTGGGCCCAGGCCTGCACTTCTTCTGCAGTCATGTAGCGGAAAGCATCGGTAAGTATGGCGCCGGGATGTACGGCAAATGTCCTTATGTTGTGTTCCTGCCCAAGCCTGTCCAGCTCGACGGCAAAAAGTGAGGTGGCGGTTTTAGATTGCCCATAGGCTTTCGATTTATCAAAAGGATGTTTTTCAAAGTTTGGATCATCCAGTTGCAGGCCCATATACCGGTGGCCTATGGAAGATAGCGCCACTACCCGCGCCCCGTCGGCATTTTTCAAGGCTGACCATAGCCGTCCGGTTAGTTGAAAATGCCCCAGGTAGTTTACACCAAACTGAAGTTCATAGCCCCGCTTGTCTTTCATGAATTGTGGCGGACGATACAGCCCTGCGTTGTTAATGAGTAAATGCAGGCTGTTATATTCAGCCAGGAAGCGTTTGGCAAAGGCATCCACAGATGCGGGGTCGGCCAGGTCAAGAGGGATAAAGGATACATTTTTAAAACCGGCAAGCCGCTCTGCTGACTTGCCCGCATCCCTGGCGCCCACTACAACATGCGCTCCTGTACCGGCAAGTGCTTTAACGGTTTCATAACCTATTCCCGAATTTCCACCGGTTACTAAAGCTATTTCCCCGGTTAAATTGTGGCCGGCGGCAACTTCGGCCGCTGTGCTGCTAGCATTAAATCCCGAATGAATTGGTTTTTGTGCTGTTTTCATATGGAGTGATAAAATTAACGGAACAAAACCAGATCTGTAATTTTTTTTAAAAGTTATGCAACTCACCAGCATTAAAAAATGCTTTAAATAAATAATATTCAATCCGCTCATCTAACAACGCGGCTTTTTATTGTTGATAGTAACATAACCGTTTATATGATGTCTATTAAATAACTTCACATAATCAAAGTATTAGCTTTTCGCCTTGTGCATTCTGCTTTTAGCTTTTATAAATAACCATCTACCATTTAAAGTAGTTTTAACTGTATGACCGCCTACGAAGAAAACGCTTATTTGCTATTGAACAACTGGCAGCAAAAGATGCAAAAGAAGCCATCTTTTACTAACCGGATAGCCAAGGGTATCCAGAACAGGGTCAATAATTTTATACCCGAGAAGGTACACAAGGTGATAACAGTAACCATCGAAAAAATGGTTAAGGCAGTGCTTTTCGGCGCCAAATACACAACCACCCAGAAGCTTGCTACCGATGCTTCTTTTCAATTAAGAGAAAGTTATATAAAACAGCAAATAAGCTTTTATCAGAAAACGGCCACGGTAGAAGGGGCCGTTACAGGCGCAGGAGGTATACTAATGGGATTTGCCGAGTTCCCTATCCTTATTGGTATTAAAATGAAATTGCTTTTTAATATTGCGGCTTTGTATGGTTTTAATGTAATGGATTATAAAGAAAGGCTATACATACTTTACATTTTTCAGCTTACCTACTCCAGTCAGCAACGGCGAAATGAGATTTACCATTTATTACAAAACTGGGAAGACTATAGCATTCTTTTGCCTGCCAATGCTGATGAGTTTGATTGGCGCACCTTTCAGCAGGAATACCGCGACTATATTGACCTTGCAAAAATGGCCCAGCTAATACCCGTAATTGGAGCTGCCGTAGGCGCTATTGCCAACTACCAGCTAATAGCGCAATTGGGCGAAACCGCCATAAACTGCTATAGAATGCGCATGCTGAAACCGGGAAAATAGAAAGTTAGGAGTATTTTGGTACCCATTAACGCTATTTCGTAGTAATCGTCCCCATTTTGGCATATTCCACATCATTGGGTTCCCAAAGTTCAATCTTGTTGCCTTCCGGATCCATTAGATGGACAAAATTGCCATAACTGACTCTTTCCACCGAATCTGTAGGTAAGATGCCGGAGGCTTTCAGTTTGATAAGCAGCGCATCCAGCTGTTCTACCCGGTAATTGATCATAAATTGCTTTTCTGAGGGCTGAAAATATTTGGTAGTCTCTTTAAATGGCGCCCATAACGTAAAGCCTTTTTTTGTACTGTCCATCCCCTGGTGCCATTCGAAGTTGGTGCCGCTGCCCACCATACGCATGCCCAGGTTTTTTTCGTACCACGCCTTTAGGGCTGCCGGGTTTTTAGCTTTAAAAAAAATTCCGCCAAGCCCTGTTACCCTTGGGCCGGTGATAGATGGGCGGGTTAATTGATTGAAACCATAACCCAGCAAAAAGGCAACCGACAATAAAGCGACGAGTGTGATTTTTTTCATCAGCAATAATATTATCATTAAAGATAACATAAATAATGCACCGGATTAAATGGATGTTTTGCCAAATTAAACCGGTAGCAGGTCTCGTAAACACTATGCCATGTCGCTTTGATATGAGGCTCATAGAGGGGGGATATCGTATCTTTTAACATAAGGATATGAAGTGGTTACAGTAGTTGCAGACTACAGATATAATCGTCCGTTGGATCCTTCAGACAGCGGGGAATTTTTCGTTTGGTTTTATGATTTTTTTTTATAACTTTATATAGTAAACCTATTTGAATTGCCATGCCGAAATTAAATTTGACGATAATTGCAATCTCATTGCTTTTCGTTATCACCTCATGTAAAAAACTTAGTGTTAAGCCGGATAAGGGTAATAATTCCGATACAACAAAAGTGGATACAACGCAAGTTGATACAACAAAAATAGAGTCGAAGGGCTGGGTTCAGTTAAAGGATTATCCGGGTACCGCACTTCGCTGGACGTTTGGATTTTCCGGCGCTAATAAAGGATATGTTGTTGGTGGGCAATATGAGGAATCTTCTGGCCATAACACCGCCAATGTATTTCAGTACAATCCTTCGACTGATACATGGCATCAGCTAAATGACTATCCCGGGAAAGGAATGGGGCTGATGGCCGGATTCTCGATAAACAACAAAACGTATATGGGTACCGGGTTTAACTATGGTACAAATCTTTTATACAGCGATTTTTGGGAATACAATCCTTCCAACGATACATGGATACAAAAAGCAGATTTTCCCGGCGGCAAAAGACAAGGCTCGATTTCCTTTTCAATAGGTGGTTATGGATACTTACTTGGCAGCCTTTTGCGAACAAAACAGGATCTGTGGAAATATACGCCCGCTACCGATCAATGGCTCCAGATGGCAGATTATCCCGGAACGGGCATTGCCGAAATGATCAGTGCTTCTGTTAATGGCAAGGCTTATGTGGGGGCTGGTACCAGCATGGACCAGGTTGTGGGTGATTTTTGGGAATACGACCCAGCTTTAGATAAATGGACAAAAAAGGCCGATGTTATTGAGCCGCTTTATAACCCGGTTACCTTTGCCAAGGGTACCAAAATTTATGTTATTGGCGGAATTGGCCAAAATCTGAAATTCCGTAAAGCTGTACTGATATATGATACGGCGACGGATCAATGGACTAAAGCCGAAGATTTTAAAGGGCAGGAAAGGTCGGCAGCTGTTGGATTCGTAATTGGCGACACCGCATATTTCGGCCTTGGAGCAGGTAGTAAAATAGCGGGCGGAGCCACGTATCCGGCGTACTTCAGCGATTTCTGGAAATTTAATCCATAAGCTGGAAAGCCCGGATAGCATAAATAATGCGCCGGATTAAGCAGGTATTTTGCGATTACCCTGCTTTACCTCCGCTGTACGAAGTAATTATGTAATAAAGCATAGTGCAGTTTTTAATTGTTAATAATTGCGAAACCTTCAGTTATCGCCACTAAATTAATTAATTGCGGCTTCGCCTTTGGCGAATGACCGCTCATACTGCGCTATGCTTTATTACATAATTACTTCGGACAGCGGAGCAGTATGCCCGTCACTCCTTAAGTTCATCTATTTTTTTCTGAATGATTTTTTTATCTGCCGGGGTCCTGGCAATAGCAAGGGCGTTTTGAAAATTTGTTTTTGCTTTCTGGTCATCAATGCCGGTATAAAGCTGGCCCAGTAGCGCAAAATAAAATTGATTGCCGGTCAGGTTCAATTTTTCGGCTTCAACAATGGCTTCCTCTTTACCGTTGGCTTTGGCCAAGGCATAGGTACGGTTAAGCGCCGCCACAGGCGAGTAAGCAACCTGCAAATACCGGTTGTAAAGCTGTAATATGTTTTCCCATTTCTCCTTGGTATCCGCACTCTGCGTACTCCAATAGGCTATGGAGGCCTCCAGGTGATATCTTGAAAGTGTGCTGCCAACGGCCGACCTGTTTAAATAATATCCGCCTTTGAGGATCATATCCGCGTTCCAGAGGATTGTGTCCTGGTCGTCATATAAAATAATTTCGCCGGTTTTATTTACCCGCGCATCAAACCGCGAGGCATGAAAATACATCAGCGCAAGCAAGGCATCAACCGGGGGCTTATGGGTATGCTCGTTGTCGGCAAGCATTTGGCAAAGCCTGATGGCCTCAAAACATAAGTCTTGCCGAAGCACCTGGTTTTGGCTGATTGAATAGTACCCCTCGTTAAAAAGCAGGTAAATGGTTGTAAGTACAGCGTCCAGCCGCTTATTTATCTCCGCCGGGCCAGGAAGTTCTATTTTGATTTGTTCCTCCCGTAACTTTTCCCGGGCCCGGTATAAACGCTTGTTTATAGTTTCCTTATTACTCAAAAAAGCCTCGGATATCTCGTCAATACCAAACCCGCAAAGGATGCGGAGCGATAGGCCTACCTGCGCCTCGGGAGGGATGGACGGGTGGCAAATGGCGAACATCATTTGTAACTGACTATCGCTGATGTTTTGCGGCGATAAATCTATCTCAGTTTCGTAGCATTCTGAAAAATTGCTTTTGACTTGCGGCGCAACCTTAGTTTCGAAGGTTAAATCGCGCTGCAGGTAATTTTTTGCTTTGTTTTTGGCAACGCGATACAACCAGGCGACGGGGTTTTGAGGCAGGCCGTTAAACCCCCAGGTTTGCGCAGCGGTGAGGAAGGTTTCGCTGGCAATATCCTCGGCTATCTCCATTCGATCGAACCCAAAGCGCCTGCACAATACCGAGACGATCTTCCGGTATTCCGACCTGAATAAATGTGGTATTAACTCTTGTTGTTCCATACAAGTTGAAAAGCCCCTGTAAATGTACAGAGGCTTTTTTAGCTTTTAGTGTGTTCCATCATTTTTGGCAATGCGGCGCACTTCCATCGTATTGCCTTCGCCTTGCAGAACCGGGCAGCCTTTAGCAAATTCAGCAGCCTCGTCTGCAGATTCGGCCCTCACCACAATAAAACCGCCTATAGTTTCTTTGATCTCGCCAAAAGGGCCGTTGGTAACCATTTTGTTGGAATGTACCACACGGGCATCATCAAAAGGCAGGCCCGTGCCGCTCACAAATTTGTTTTGGGCGGCAATACTACCAATCCAGTCCATGGTTTGTTTCATCCATATTTGCATTTGCTCCGGCGAGGCTATCTTTGTGCCATCCTCGTGTCTCATAATTAATGCGTACTCGTTCATTTTCTTAAGCTTTAATTGTTACTGAATTTATGAATTATAACCCGATAACAATTGAGGTTTTTGGAATTGGACAAGTACTGCGAAATCATTTTCTCTCATTTAACCTACGGGGTTTAAGCCAGGTATTACCGGCCATTCTTTAAAGTACATTAAATAGCTCTAAATCACCGCACATCGCCGCAAAACACCTCTATATTGGCGCGATTGCCCCACATGTGTTTACTTCCTTCATTTTAATTTTATATAATTATTTTAACCCATTAATTTGAAACATCATGAAGCTGCTTCTCACTTCGGCCGGTATAAGCAATACGAGTATCCATAACGCGCTTATTGAATTACTGGGGAAACCTGTTGCCGAAGCCCGTGCCATTTTTATCCCCACCGCCATATACGCCATAGCCGGCGGTGCCGATATATCACGCAGAGTAATTTGCGGACAGTTAGGCGACCCTTTCTGTGACCTGGGTTGGAAATCCTTAGGAATACTGGAACTTACTGCACTGCCAAGCATCAAACAAGAACTTTGGTTGCCCATGTTGCAGGAAACTGACGCCTTGCTGGTTGGAGGGGGCGATTGTCAGTATTTGTGTTACTGGATGCAGCAATCGGGCCTGGCAAAACTTTTGCCCTCGTTGTTGCAAAAGATAGTTTATGTGGGCTTAAGCGCCGGGAGCATGATCATGACCCGCTTCGGGACCACCTACGGGAACCATAATTTGCCGGCCGGAAGCGATAAGTCGCTGAACCTGGTCGATTTTGCGCTACACCCCCATTTAGATCATGAATGGTTCCCGGACAATTCCATGGGAAATATTCAAAAACTGGCCGCTACGATAGCAGTGCCTTCATACGCGATTGACGATCAGACAGCCATAAAAGTAACTGACGACAGCATTGAGGTTATTAGCGAGGGACACTGGAATCTGTTTAATCCCTGAAACCGGGAGGCGCGGTAAATTCGCCATAGCCATTTTGATTGTTGGAGTTAATTTATGTAGAAAATAAAAAATGCCGTCCGGTAATTGCCGGGCAGCATTTTCTTAGCGGAGAGGGAGGGATTCAAACCCCCGGTACCTGTAACAGTACACCTGATTTCGAATCAGGCACATTCGATCACTCTGACACCTCTCCGTATTGCTACATTAGCTATTTGAGGGCGCAAATATAATATTATGTACCAACGTGAGGGTAAGATTTTCTAAAATAAATGCAGCAGCGTCGCAAAACGGGCTTAGTTAGCTGAGCCCGGCCTGGTAGTCACATCGCCTGAAAAAAACGCGCTGCCGGAGAGGGAAATCGCCGGAAGGGTTTGTTTTAAAGGCCGGTAAATAAGGCTACGCTTTTAGGTGTTACCTTGCCAATCCTTTCATCTTTGTTTGATATCAGTTCACACAGCTGTATCGCAGCGCTTTCAAAATCATCCTGGCTATCGCTCAGCAGCAACCAGGCGGTATCAAATACCTCGTTTTCATCAAACTGAAAATTGGCAATTGCGGGGATCTCTGCTTTTAAACCGGCGTGATGTTCCCGCCTGGTACAAACCCAAATGCCGTTGTGCTGTGCATTTTTGCCGGTTTTCCGGAAGATCAGCACTATCTTCCGATCAAAATAAATGTAGAACATGCCAACCGCCGGCTTTACAATGGTACTGGCCGGAAGGTAACCCAACAGGAAATCAAAAGGCACAGTTTTTTTCATGATGTGGGGCGCATTTTGGTAAATTTAGGCAAAAAATGAATAATGAGCTGGACCTGCCCCAAATGTGAACGCGAACTGCCGAAACCTGAACAGGGGCATTATTGCGCCCGGGTTAGCCTCGACAGTTTGTTTCATGGCCGCCCGCCTGAACTTGTGCTGGTGTTTGATAAAATACTGGCCGAGGTAGCCGGTTGGGAGGATGTGCTGGTTGGTACTACCCCGAACTGTATCGTTTTTACACGGCGACTGACCTTCCTGGTAATCCGGCCGATGAAAAAGGAATTGGATATTAAGTTTTACTCGAAAGCTCCCCATCCTGAAAAACCGGTGCTCAAAAGTGTGGCTTCGGGCAATAAGTTTGAAAACTACATCCGTATTGCCTTGCTGGATGACCTGCGGCCTCAATTGTTTCTTTATCTGCGGGAATCACATGACATTTTATAGTGGCGTTAAGCGTACTAAGTTTTTAGTTTTTTTTGACTTAGAGCTTAAGGCCATAAATTTTTTTTAGATTAGGTTTTTCAAACTCAAACGATGAAACAACTGATTTTACTTGCATGGCCGCTACTTTTTTGTATACTACAGCCTAACGACTGCAGCCGTTTCAGAAACGGCAAATTTAAAGCAACAATTAAAGGAGCGCCCTACTTTATAGAGCGTAATGGGGATTTGCAGCGCGAATGGGTATTGGGCGCCACTGATTCCAGGAATTCGACGTTGCATGTGAAATGGATTAGCGACTGTACCTATACGCTTGCGCCGACCGAAGAAACCCTTAAGAAGGCTCCGCACATCCCCAAGTACGCTGTGCTGACATCCGAGATCATTAAAACGACAGACAGCTCTTACACCACTAAAGTAACAGCTAACTATTCAACGTTCGTTGACACCACAACGTTTATCAGGGTGAATTAGGATAAACTTATAAGTCGACCACGCTCGCCTGTCGAAGTGTGCCGCGTGATCAGGCTGAAGCGGTAAGTTGTAGCGGGGGATCAGGTAATTCGAACGTTGGCCGGCCAGGGTATATTTCTACATCCCTCCGCTGTTTGAATGTCTGAGTTTCGTGAATTTTATCACTTACAATCAATTACGTGTGGATATGTGCTTCATTAGAAGTATAAAACATTAATAAACAAAATTTAAACAGCCTCTCAGAGACCGTCTAAATATGAGATTTATTCATTGCCGTTAACTTTAGTCAACGGTAAAAGAAAGCATCATTGCCGGCTTTTAGTCATTATTCCGTTGACTAAAGTCAACGGCAATGATTTTTATATGATACATAAACATCTAAATCAAATTTATGAGGTTTTTAGTACTATAAACTTAACAATAGTTATTTGTCGCAATTACGCCCCTAAAATGTCCGGAGTATGCCTTGCGCCTCCCCGCGTTTTGGCGTTATTTTTGACTAGTATTTACACTAAAACCATTTACCTATGTTCCCCATTAAACCACACATCTGGTTCGACCAGGATAAAGCCAGAGAAGCTGCCGAATTCTACGCATCATTATTGCCCGGTTCGGCCTTAAATTATGTCAATCATTTTGCTATGCCCGGCGGCGGCGAATGCGAAACAGTTGAATTTACTGTAGCCGGACAGCCCTTCCTGGGCATCAGTGCAGGGCCTGGCTTAAATATCAGCCCTGCCATATCTTTTATGATCAATTTTGATCCCTCGCGCGACCCGGATGCTGCCAAACATATAGACGAGGTTTGGAACAAGCTGTTACCAAACGGAAAGGTGATGATGCCGCTTGACCGCTATCCCTTTAGCGAACGCTACGGCTGGATAAGCGATAAATACGGCGTATCGTGGCAGTTGATCCTGACCAACCCAGATGGCGACGAAAGGCCCGTGATCGTTCCATCGCTGTTGTATACGGGCGGTGTAGCCGGTAAAGCCAATGAGGCAATCGACTTTTATTGCTCGGTATTTAAGGATGGCAAACGTGGCATCACAGCCCCGCGCCCTGAAGACATGGGACCCGACAAGGCAGGTACGCTGATGTTTGCTGATTTTTACGTAAACCATACCTGGCTGGCGGCTATGGATAGCGCGCATCCGCACGGGTTCGCTTTTAACGACGCGGTATCATTACTGATCGCCTGCGAAACACAGGAAGAGATTGATTACTACTGGAGTGCCCTTACGGCCGACGGCCAGCCGGGGCAATGCGGCTGGCTGAAGGATAAATACGGTGTATCCTGGCAGGTTACCTCAACCGTAATGTTTGAGGCGCTTAAGCATGGCAGCCCAGAACAGGTTGCCCGCGTTACGCAAACTTTTATGACAATGAAAAAAGTTGATGTTGCAGCTTTGCAACAGGCCTACAACGGGTAGCTCGATAGAATTTAAGGAGAATAAGAAAGCCTGTAAATTATTGTTTGCGGGCTTTTTTATTTTGAGGATGTTGGTGGGGTGAACGGGAGCCGATTAGAACACCTTAGTGGGGTTTTTGATTTATATAGAATCTATAAATTGATTTACACATATTCCTTTTATCAAATAGAAAATCAATGTGTTGGCTTTAAGCTTCTATATAATAAAAGATATCTTTAATGAATCATAATAGAATTTAAGATGTTCAACAAACCGGCTATAAATGTTTTTTTATAGCGCAGCTGTATGATCTAAATTTAGCTGTTTAGCAATTTCGATGATTTTTTGAGGGGTATTCAGACTTTTTTTGAGATCTTCAAATTTTAAATTATCTGCTTTACTCTTAAAAATAAATGTTTTAAAATCGTACTTACTTGCCGCTATACTAAATCCTTCCCGATGCCTGCTTATTAAATCTATTGTAAATAAATCTAATTTATCTTTTACCGATGTAAGTAAATTTTCGAGCTCTGTGATCCAATTTTCGAGTTTGTTTAAAAAGGTTCTTGCATCTGTATCTTCTACAAAGGAAAGCTTTTCCAACTGTTTTCTAATTGTTGTAAATTCCATGTTGTGCCAATCCTTTGACTTTAAAACAGTAGTTTGCCAAAGTTTTTGCTCATTTTTCCAGTAATCGCCATTAGATTTTACCTGGTGAATTATAAAGCCGGGCAATTCAATGGCCGTTAAAAAACCGCCGTGACACGATCCTGTGTCTATTCCGTAAGTGTTGTTTTTTATTATTGGAAATTCGCCCACTACATGATGACCAAAGATAATAGGCTTCTCTCCATTATAATAATCACTCCAATATGTTTCCGTTCCGTATTTTTTCTCTAAATAGCGTTCCCCGGAGGTTGATCCGCTAAGTACCTCATCCTTTTGATCCCTCAATGATTTGTCATGTTCAAAAGCAGCATGAACAATAATTGCTTCTTCTGTTTCATAATAATAACTAAGCGTATTTAGCCAGTTTAAAAATGATTGATAATCCTGGCCGAATTGCACTTTAACAATTTCCTGGGCATAGCTTAATACACCATTTATATGTTTTCTCTCGTGATTGCCGATTATTACTTTGGAATTTGGCCGGTTAATAAAGTATTCATATACGTCCTTCGATTTATTACCCCGATCAACTATATCTCCAACCGAAACAAGGGTGTCTTCAGCGTCCAAACCTATCTTTTTGATAAGACCGATAAGTTCGTCATAACAACCATGTATATCTCCTACAACAAATGTTCTTGGCATACACCGAATATAATTCAATTATTTAAAGGCGATAATATAATTCTATAAAGAATCCACAAAAGATGACGCCATATTTGGTACGTGCTTGATTTGGGGAGTTAGAGAAAATCTGTTAGAAGGCCTTTTTAACAAAGTAAGAAGATTAACCATTCCTATAGGTTAGGAACTGTTAATAGTAATACAAGATCAATACATTAATGAGGAAATGCCTGCAAACAGATGTGTTGCGGTATAAGTGGAGTGTTTAAGCCGCTACGAGGCTGTGGAGGATTTTTGCGATATTTTTGGCATCGTCGACGCCACGATGGTGTGTTCCTTCTAAAGGCAGCTTTAACATACGTAAAGCACGCGCCATGCCTATGCCCTTAGTTAGTCCATGTACTTCAGAAAAAAGTACCTTCACATTGATGTGTTGCCCCGACATAGGATAACTTATTCCAAATTTCGCGCATTGTTCTTTAAGCATGCTTCTGTCATAAGCGCCATAGCTGGCCCAGGTAAGCTGTTTCGAATTGAATCGTTTTTCCAAAGCATTGCAGGCTTCTCTCAATGATACCCCACTTTCTTCAACCATCTGCGGAGTAATGGAAGTAAGCCTTGTACAAAATTCACTGATCGTGGATTTAACGGGCTTTACCAGGATACCCTCGTTCGCGGATATTTTGCCGGTTTCTGTATTCAATTTACAAATGCCAATTTCAATGATCTCGCTTTGCTGTTTTTGATAATCCCCGTCCACCTCCCAGCACGTGGCCTCGAGGTCGACGATAATAATTTCATTTGTTGTTTCCATAATTTATTATTTCATTTTATTTGTTTTGAGAAACCGGTCCATCCGGCTTCTTTTATTATAATATACGGAAAAATAATGGAAATTCAAAGGGTAGAAGTAAAGTTGCACTTAGGCGGGCCATATGGGCCGGAAATGTAGATAGATGACTTGTGATTTTCAATTTAAAAAAGTCATGGCAGTTAGGTTACTACCAGCCCCAATACACAAGACTGCGCCAACGAGGTATTTATAAAGCATAAAGCTTACGCCCACCCCAACCTCAGCGTTAGGGATTGTACCGGATACCGGCCGAGCGGGAGGCACAAGGGTAGGCCGTGGCTAAGGCCATGTGCACGTATGAGGGGAAAGCCCGGCCCGCTTCTACCAGCGGGAAACGCCCTGTTTTAGATGTTAGATGTTAGATATGAGATTTGAGACTTTTGAATTGCCTGCATAGGGGCCAACACGGTCATAGACAAAAACCTTTTTCTGACTTTCCGGCTCCCGAACCCCGCTCCCCGGACCTCGATCCCAAACTTCCGGACTTTCCCGACTTCCGGACTTTCCGACTTCACCCCGCAAACAATTTAGCCCCGCCACATATTACTAACCTATGATTACAGTAATAGGCATTTTTGAAGATATTAACCTTGCCGACGATGTGTGCGAGTACCTGCTGGGCAACGAGTTTGACGCCGATAGTTTAGACCAGCACACCCACAAATCGCTACCCGGCCACGATGCGCACGAGCCCGGCGCCATTGACCGTATTGCCACGTTTTTTAACCACCTTTTTGATAACAGGCACGACGCCGAAGCCCATGCCACCGCCGGCCGTAATGGCACAATTGTAACTGTACACGCCCCTTCGGCCCGGCTGGCCCAGGAAGCTGTTGACGCACTTAACAATTACGGCGCTATAGATGTAAATGCTTTTGACGAAAATACCACCGGCACACGCAGTGTAATGATTGAGCGGATTGTGGCGGATGAGGTGAGGCTGCGGGGGTAGGGTTCGGGTTGCGAGGTTCGAGGTTCGGGTTGCGAGGTTCGGGGGGCAAGTATTTGACACTCACGTTCCTATTACCCTATTCTTTTAATACGCTGCCCGGCCGTTTTGCCTCCCCGTAACGACTCGCAACCCGAACCTCAAAACGTTCCTCTTTTCCTGATCCTTAGCAAACCGTTAGCTGTTGTAACATAAATAACCCCTTTGGAATCCTGCACCACCTGGTAAATTTTATAGCCGGGGGCGGGCGAGTTGGCATTGTTGTAGTTTTCCCAACTGTTTTTTAAATCGTACCGCACCAGGCCCGATTGATCGGTGCCGAGCCATAGTACGCGTTCAAACTTATCGTACATGATGCTGGTTACATGGTTTGATGGCATGCCCGAGTTTTTGTCGGTTAAATGCAGCCAGCTGCCGTCGGGGCGTAGTACTGCAATGCCCTCGTTATCATCGTCGGTAGCGGCTTTGGCGGTGCTTACCAATGAAAAATAGATGTTGCCCTGCTCATCTTCGGCAGCGCCTGATATGCTGGCGTTTTTCAATGGCGAATCGGCTGTGGTAAAGGTGGTTGGCAGCAGGTCTTTCTCGATGAGGATGGTGCCCTTTGAGGTGCCAATCCACAGACGTTTGCGGCTATCTACATAAGCATAGGTTACGTTGCTTGAGGGCAGCAGCGGGATGGTTTTTTTGTTGAGCACCACCACTTTGTCTTTACGAACCACTACCATGCCATCTTTGGTGGTAAAAAGCAATTCGCCGTTGCGGCTTTTTAAAACATGGGTAACCGGGCTTTTTATAAACTTTTTAAAATCGTACACCTGCCAGCCTGCATCCGTACACTTGTAAATGCCATTATCAATGTAGGCCCATTTGGCGTTCTCTTTGTCGACAGTAATTTCCTGGACAGCCGTTTCGGATGTAAAAGGAGAGTTGTACTCATTAACCGGGTTAAAGGTGGTGCCATCAAAGCGGGTGAGCCCGTGCGCGGTAGCGTACCATAACACATCGGTGTTGTCAATAGTGCACGATTGGCTTACGTTATCGGGCAGCGGCGAATCATATTTGGTCCACTTGGTAAACTCATAGCTGTTGAGCGATGGGTTGGTATATTTGGTACTGGTATTATAAATTGTTGGCGGACCGGCCGGTTTCATCTGCTCCAGGTCTATCCGCAGCATCTGGGCCGAAATACGGCCAAAAGCTATTTTAAACTGCACATTTACCGATGATGCCACACGTTTGCCATGGTCAACAGCCGCCTTCCACAGGCTGCCGTTCAGCAGGCGAATGATATCGGCCGTAAGGGGGCTGTTGGTAACGTCGGTATGGCTTAGCACACAGCTAAAACCCGAAGGCTCAACCAGTACCTGGAAAGTGAGAGAGCCGTTGGCATCTTTAAACGAATATTTACGGTTGATACGGTCGCACAGCTGGTCGAGTGTAAACTGACTGCAGGTAGCTTTGGGGCTGCCGCAGTCGATACAGTAATTTTCGGCGCTGCATAGCTCAATCTTTTGTAAAAAAAGATTTTGCGCGCAAACAACCGCGGGAAACACGAAAACTAAAAAGCATGTAAGCAGCAATAGCTTACCGGTTTTGGATGGATATAACAATGTCAGCATTAATTTCATAAAATAAAGAAAGCAAACGCAAACCACCAAACTTATAATAGTTAAAATAGGTTAAAGTTTTGTTACAAAGGGGAGGAGGGACTCAGAATGAATCATGAAAAAGGCGTAGCTTATTAAATATGTCATGGTTGTTTCAGTATCCCACATGTCGGCTTGACTTAGTGCGGGTCTATTCGCCTGAGTAGTACTGCCAAGTGCCGGATTTTGAAACGATTGAATTTTTTTTTCGACTTTCCGACTTCCCGACAAAAGACTTTCGGACTTAATCTTCATATTGCCTTTTTGAAATTGCATATTTGCACCGCCAAGCGGGTAACATATTGCTTACATGATAGTCATAGGGAAATAATTAATAAGATATTCATCAAAAAATAAACAAATTTGTGAAGTAAGAGTGCGCATTAACCTTAATCATCTGCACATCTGAATTTGAAATTTGCACATCTGATCAAAAATGAACTGGAAATTCTGGAAAAAAGATAAAACCACGCCAAAAAAGAAAAAAGGGGCCGTCCGCGAATGGGCCGATGCTATTTTGTTTGCAGTTATAGCAGCTACCCTGATTCGTACGCTTTTTATTGAAGCGTACGTGATTCCCAGCGGATCGATGGAGGGCTCATTGCTTATTGGCGATTACCTGTTTGTAAGTAAGGTTAACTATGGCGCACGTATGCCCATAACGCCATTGGCTGTGCCATTTACAGCCCATACCATACCGTTTACCGAAACCAAATCGTACCTGGATGTGCAATTGCCTTATTATCGCCTGCCGGGTTTAAGCGATATAAAAAAGGGCGATATTGTAGTGTTTAACCTGCCCACGGAAGCAGATTCGCCGTTATACCGGCCGGTAGACCGCCGTGAAAATATCATCAAACGATGCCAGGGTACCCCGGGCGATACATTGAGTTTGGTTAATGCACTGGTATATGTTAATGGCAAACCCAGGCCGGCGGTTGAAGCCGGTAAAATGGCTTATATCATAAAAACGGATGGTAGCGGGATAAATCCTGATTTGGTTAACGAACTGCAATTAGAAAATTTTGGTGCTGTTGACAACATCACTTTTACAGCTAATGCTACTATTGAATCAATCAAGCAGTTAAAAACCTATTCCAATGTAAAATCGGTAACCCCAAATATCGCTATTAAAGACCTGGTTGATGATTTTAACCCGGTTTACCCTTTATCGCACCCCGACTATAAAATAGGCTCCATGCCGCGCTACGGTTGGAATGTAGACAACTTTGGCCCGGTTATCATCCCTAAAAAAGGCTGGACGGTTAAGCTGGATAGCCTCAGCTTCCCGATATATGGCCGCGCCATTGCTGTTTATGAGCATAATGCCGTTAAAGTTAACGGAAAGGATATTTTTATAAACGGAAAAAAAGCCGATACTTACACCTTTAAAATGAACTACTACTGGATGATGGGCGATAACCGCCATAACTCCACCGATTCGCGCTATTGGGGCTTTTTGCCCGAAGATCACGTGGTTGGCAAAGCCTTGTTTACCTGGATGAGTATTGATAGTACGGCATCGTTTGTACATAAAATAAGGTGGAACAGGTTGTTCAGGGGTATAAAGTAAAATAACTAAAAAGAACTTATAGTGAACGTTGTAGAATTTGTAATTGCATTTATAATACTGTTTGTTTTGCCTTATGTGGGCCTGTGGAAATTGTTTGAAAAGGCCGATAGGCTGGGATGGGAAGCCATAATACCAATTTATAATTTTTACGTGATAATAAAAATAAGTGGTAGGCCACTATGGTGGATGGTGCTGCTATTTATTCCTGGTGTAAACTTTTTGGTGTTTATTGGCCTGATGGTCGATTTTATAAAATCGTACGGCAAGTTTACCCTTGCCGAACATTTTGCCGGCGTAGCGTTGGAGTTTATATACCTGCCCAAATGGGGTTTTGATAAAAATACCAAATATTTAGGCCCATCGGCAAGTCCGGAATTTAGGGAAAAATATAAAAAGGCGCTTAAAAAAACCGCAGTACGCGAGTGGGCCGATGCCATTATTTTCGCGGTGATAGCCGCAACATTGATCCGCACGCTGTTTATAGAAGCTTATGTAATTCCGAGTGCATCTATGGAAAGTTCTTTACTTATTGGCGATTACCTGTTTGTGAGCAAAGTAAACTATGGCGCCCGCCTGCCTATGACGCCCATAGCTTTTCCATTTGCGCATCATACCATGCCGCTTATTAATACCAAAGCTTACTGGGATGGTATTGAATTACCCTATTACCGTCTGCCCGGTTTAAGCGATATTAAAAAAGGTGATGTGGTGGTATTTAATTATCCCATGGATGCCGATTCGCCGTACTTTCGCCCGGTTGATAAACGCGAGAATTATATAAAACGCTGCCAGGGCACCCCAGGCGATACGCTAAGCGTGGTAAATGCCCGGGTGTTTATTAATGGTAAAGCCAAAACAACTCCTGTAAACGGCGAAATTACTTACCGTGTACAATACGACGGGACGCCAATTAACCCCGACCTGATAAGCGAGCTGCACCTGGCTGATATTGCCACAACCGATAGGCCTAATGAATTTGTAACAAACACTACGGTAGCATCGGCCAATGCATTAAAAGGATACGCAAATATTAAATCGGTTACCGCCGATTTGGCTAAGCCCGGCGCTACAGATGGCTACACTGTTTTCCCGTTGAAGTATCCTTACTATAAAATTACACCAAGTTTCCCCGTTTTTACCTGGAACCAGGACAACTACGGACCTATCATCGTGCCTAAAAAAGGCTGGACAGTAAAGCTGGATAGCTTAACATTCCCGGTATACGGCCGCGCTATTGAAATTTACGAAGGCAATAAAGTTGAAGTAGTTGGCAAGGATATCCTGATTAATGGTAAAAAGGCCGATAGCTACACCTTTAAAATGAACTACTATTTCATGATGGGCGATAACCGCCACAACTCCGAAGATTCGCGTTTCTGGGGATTTGTTCCTGAAGATCATATTGTGGGCAAAGCGCTGTTTATCTGGATGAGTATTGATGATCAGGCCGGCTTCCTGCACAAAATCAGGTGGAGCAGGTTGTTTAACGTTATTAGATAAGGTGAAAGGTGAAAGGTGTTATGTTAAATAGGTTTGGCCTTTTACCCTTTACCTTTCACCTAAAAATTACCCGTCCAGTTCACGCAATAACTCGAGGCCTGCTTCCCAGGGTCCTAAGCCCGATGCCGCGTTAATATGGCTGGCATCGCCTATGCTGACCAGTTTGCTGCCCCAGGCATCAGCAAATAGTTGAGCACGTTCGGGTGTTACATAAAAATCGTTGGTGCTCATTACCGTGGTGCTTTTAAACGGCAGCTTTATCAGCGGCACAGGCGCAAAGCCGGTTGTTCCGGTTGGGTAGCTTTCGGCTTCGGTATCGCTTGGGGCAACCAGCAGGGCTGCTTTAATGGCTACGTTATATTCCTTTGCCCAGTAGGCAATGGTGGCGCAGGCCAGGCTATGGCCTACCAGTATCACATCTTTAGGGTCATGTTTGTCTACATAAGCCTGCAAGGTAGTTATCCAGTCGGCACAAACGGGTGTTTCCCAATCCTGTTGCTCAACACGGGTAAAACCAAATTGCTTTTCCCAAAGCGATTGCCAATGTTGCGGCCCGGAATTGCCAAGGCCGGGGATGATGAGGATAGTTGATTTGAACACGATTTAACGATTTTACAGGATTAACAGGATTTTTGCTTTTTTTTGAAATTTAATGCCGCGTTCCAGCACCCCCTTCAGGGGGCCGGGGGGCTTCCGCCGCTTTTTTAATTTCCTGGTTGCGTTGCTCCAGCAAGCGGGTCATATACCGTTCCAAAAACAGGAAGTTAGCTATAATTCCTAAAAATCCCAAGGGAGCATCAAACATAAAAATATCCTTCATCAGGGTTTGGTTGTTGATGGGATAAAAATAATGTTCGTGGCGGAAGGCTTTAAATGCACCCTGAACCATTTCGTCGGTGAAGTAATTGGGATATTCCATTTCGGTAACCTTCGAGGTTAAGGTTTGCCAGATGCCGAAATGCTTTGCCCGCCAGGTAACAGTTTCACCCAGTTCAATCAGGCCGCTGGTGCGCCCGGCTACGGCAGTTTCGCCGCTCTGCTGCATCGAATCTAAATGCATATCAATACTCCTGGCCAGATCGAAACACCGGGCAACGGGGGCATTAATGTGGGTGGCTAATTCGATAATGGGCATGGTAAATAGCTTTAAACCATCATGTCATTGCGAGGTACGAAGCAATCGCGAATTTGCAAAGCGGAAATGCAAAGTTTGCGATTGCCACGTCGTACCTCCTCGCAATGACATGGGTTTTTCGACAGAATCCTTCAATTAAAATTCTGCATTCTTCGGGAACCTTGGGAAAGGGATCACATCGCGGATGTTGCCCATGCCGGTAACAAACAGCACCAGGCGCTCAAAGCCTAAGCCAAAACCTGAATGAGGGCACGAGCCAAAGCGGCGGGTATCCAGGTACCACCAAAGTTCGTCTTTAGGGATGCCCATTTCGTCCATGCGTTTTTCTAACAAATCCAAACGCTCTTCACGTTGCGAACCGCCTACAATTTCGCCTATGCCCGGGAAAAGGATATCCATAGCGCGCACGGTTTTACCATCGTCATTCAGTCGCATGTAAAACGATTTGATCTCTTTAGGATAATCGGTCAGGATCACCGGTTTTTTAAAATGCTTCTCCACCAAATAACGTTCATGCTCGCTTTGCAAATCGGTACCCCAGCCTTCAATCGGGTAAACAAATTTTTTCTTTTTGTTCGGGGTCGATTCTTTCAGTATCTCAATAGCCTCGGTATAGGTAAGACGCTCAAAATTGTTATCTAAACAAAAGTTCAGCTTCTCTAACAAGGTCATGTCAGAGCGTTCGTTTTGCGGTTTTTGTTTTTCTTCTTCCTGTAAACGCTGGGTTAAAAACTCAATATCATCCGGGTTTTTATCAAGGGCGAATTTGATCACATATTTCAGCATGTCCTCGGCAAGGTCCATGTTGTCGTGCAGGTCGTTAAAGGCCACTTCCGGCTCAATCATCCAAAACTCGGCCAGGTGGCGGGTGGTGTTTGAGTTTTCGGCACGGAATGTTGGTCCGAAGGTATAAATATCGCTCAGGGCCATTGCTCCCAGTTCGCCTTCCAACTGGCCGGATACGGTTAGGTTGGTTGATTTGCCAAAAAAGTCCTGTTTGTAATCTACCTCGCCGGTATCGGTTTTAGGTACATTGTTCAGGTCGAAGTTGGTAACGTGGAAAGCTTCGCCCGCGCCTTCGGCATCCGATTGTGTAATAACCGGGGTATGCAGGTAAATAAAGCCACGCTCCTGAAAAAACTGGTGTACCGCGAATGCCAGGCTGTTACGCAGGCGAAATATCGACCCAAAAGTACTGGTACGGAAACGCAGGTGGGCGTTTTCCCTCAAAAATTCCAAACTGTGTTTTTTAGGCTGGATAGGATATTTTTCGGGATCGCTGTCGCCTAAAATTTCGATATCCTGAGCTATAACTTCAACCGTTTGGCCTTTGCCCAATGAAGCGATGAGTTTTCCTGATACGCTTAGTGCGGCGCCAACTGTAATGCGTTTTAGCAGCGCAGGATCGGTGTTTTCAAAGTCAACAACAATCTGGATGTTATTATTGGTTGAGCCATCATTCAAAGCGATAAAACGATTAGACCGGAAGGCGCGAACCCATCCTTTAACTGTTACATCAATATCCGTTTGCTGGCTTTGCAGCAATGCTTTGATCTTTGTGCGCTGGCTCATAATGTATAATTATGTGTAAAAGTGTGTATTTTTTTGAGCCGCAAAAATACAATTAATTATGTAATGTGACTTTGAATTTGCCGTTTAAAAAACTTACATGGTTAAGGGTATTGGCTAAGGTATCCGGCGATCTGATCAGCCGTAAACTGAAAGTACCGCTAACAGAATTGCCCGCCCTGTCAAATTTTTCGACTATGGCGTAGCTTTCGGCGGCTGCGCTATCGATGGTAAAATTATTCATGAAGGAGGATGGGCCAATGGAATAGTAGTAAAAGCCGTTTTCGCCTTTAAGTACATATTTGCCGGTACCTGTGTATTTAAATCTGAAGCCCATTACTTTTTGGGGTATATCGTCAGAAGTGCCCATAACGGTTACGGTATCGCCTGCCGCGCTTATTTTGCTGTTTGCCGGGTTGGCACGCCATGCGGCGCCGTCTTTTTGCGCGTTGATATAGTAATTGTAAACAGGCATAACGCAGCATTTTTGACTACAGGACGTACAGTATATGGTAATGGTGCTTAGCAAAAGCAGGACTGCCTTTTTCATATAGATAAGTGGTTTGTAATTATACAGTGAAAGCCCGGACGTGATACAATAATAAATTCCTGATTAAACCGGGTGCTTAACAAGTTACAAATTTAAATTAGTGTAGCGCTACTTTAAATTGTCCATTTAAAAACTGTAGCGAGGCGGGTTTATCTGCAGGATAAGTATGTTTGAATTTTAAATTGAACGTGCCTGTTACAACTTTGCCAACTTTGTCATACGATGCAATAATAACTGTATTTGCATAAGTATCGTCTAAGCCATATTCGCTGGTTATTACATCGCGCCCTACGGTGTTGTAGTATAACGCCTGGTTGCCTTTCAGGCTATAAGTTCCCGGTGCCGATGCTTTAAATTGCATGGTAAGGGTTTCTTCAAGCTGTGTGCTAAAATTGGTGCCAAATAAAGCGATGGTATCTTGTCTTATATTACTGCTTGATGGGTCGGCACTCCATTGGGCGTTGTTTTTATCGGCTACCATATACGCTATATTGGGTAAAACGCAGCACATTTTTTTACCGCAGGCAGTTAAAAGCGTTGTTAAAATAATAAAGGGCAGGATATATTTTTTCATGAGGGAAGAGGTTTAAATACATTACGGCGCCAAATTACCATATGATACATTCCGTGTCAAAAACATATATCTCCGGCCTATTCAAAAGCTATTTGTGTAAGTTTGCCGCTCAACAAAATACGCCATCATGAATCCAAAAGTAAGCCTGGTTATTGGCATTTTATGCATCTCGTTTTCGCCAATATTTGTGAAGCTTGCAGGGGTATCGCCAATTGGCTGCGCGTTTTACCGGGTGTTTTTTGCCTGGCTGTGCCTGCTGCCTTATTGCATCATCAAAAAGAAACTTAAGGTAGAGCGCAAGCAATTGATCATTGCCATTATAGCAGGGATTGTTTTTGCGGCAGATGTATCGGTATGGAACTTATCATTGTTAAAAATCAGCGCCACGGTATCAACTTTAATTGCCAACCTGGCTCCTGTTTGGGTGGGCTTGTTTAGCTTTTTACTTTTCAAAAAAAGTGGTGGCCTTTTATTCTGGGCAGGCACATTAGTGGCCATAGGCGGGATGGTGGTATTGGTAGGGTACCAGCATATTTTGCACCTGGAACTTAACGCGGGGATATTATTGGCGGTGTTGGCCAGTTTGTTTTATGCCACTTATATTATGATTACCAAAAATATTATGGCAGGCATAGATGTTTTTACATTTATGTTTTACAGCATGCTGAGCGCGAGTGTTTTCCTGATTATAGTAAACAGCTTTGTTGGCGGAAGCCTGTTGGTGTTCCCTTTAAAGGTTTGGCTGTGTTTTATTGGTATGGGCATTATTTGCCAGCTGTTGGGCTGGCTAACCATCAACTATTCGTTACGCTACCTGGAATCGACAAAAGTGGCTATTACCCTGCTGAGCCAAACCGTTTTTGCGGCCCTCCTTGCCGCAGTTTTGTTGGGCGAAAAGCTTCAGCTGAACGAGATAATTGGTAGCATCATTGTGCTTGCAGGGATAGCAGTAACATTTTTAAAGCCACATAACCAACCAAATAAAATTGTATCTTAACGTTTGTTAATCATCAATTGATGATTTGCCCTACATTTGCATTTTAGCGCATGATCATAAAATCCACCATCGACCGTATTATGGAAGCCACCGACATTGTGGAGGTGATAGGGGAATTTGTGCAGTTAAAAAAGCGCGGTGCCAACTATGTGGGCCTTTCGCCATTTGCCAATGAGCGTACACCATCGTTCACGGTATCGCCCGCTAAAGGCATTTTTAAAGATTTCTCTACTGGTAAAGGCGGCTCGGCAGTTACTTTTTTAATGGAGCTGGAAAAATTCAGCTATCCCGAAGCCTTGAAATGGCTGGCCAAAAAGTACGGAATTGAGGTAGAGGAAACCGTAGAAGCTCCTGAAAACCGGGAAGAGGATCTGCGGCGCGAAAGCCTGATGATTGTATCGGGCTATGCCGCTAAATTCTTTCACGAAAGTTTGCTTGAAACTGATGAAGGTAAAAGCATCGGCTTAAGCTATTTTAAAGAGCGTGGCTTTAGTAACGATATCATCAAAAAATTTGAGCTGGGCTACTCGCCCGATCAATGGGAGGCTTTTACCGGGAGCGCCATAAAAGAGGGTTACAAAGAGCAATTTTTGGTAGATAGCGGCCTGTCTGTAAAACGGGATAACGGCACCTTGTATGACCGTTACCGTGGCCGGGTAATGTTCCCGATACATAATTTTACCGGTAGGGTTATCGCGTTTGGTGGCCGTACCTTAAAAAAAGATAAAAACGTACCCAAGTATGTAAACTCGCCCGAGAGCGAGATCTACCATAAATCAAACGTACTTTACGGCTTGTACTTTGCCAAAAAGTCCATCCGCGAGGAAGATAATTGCTACCTGGTTGAAGGCTATGCCGATGTGCTTTCGGTAGTGCAGGCCGGTATCGAAAACGTGGTGGCATCATCCGGTACATCGTTAACCGTCGAGCAGATCAAGCTCATCAGCCGGTTTACCAAAAACATTACCATTTTATATGATGGCGATGCAGCGGGCATAAAAGCGGCCATCCGCGGGTTGGATATGATCCTGGAGGAAGGCCTTAACGTAAAAGTAGTTACGTTCCTGGACGGGCACGATCCGGACTCGTACGTACAGGCCAATGGCTCAAGTGCTTTTAAAAAGTATATCGAGGAAAACAAAAAGGATTTTATCCTTTTTAAGGCCAATACACTGCTAAAAGATGCAGGGAACGACCCCATAAAAAAAGCCGGTGTTATCCGCGAGATTGTAGAAAGTATTGCCAAAATTCCCGATTCAATCAAGGCGTCGGTGTTCATTAAAGAGTGCAGTTACATTTTGCAGATTGATGAACGTGCGCTGTTATCCGAGCTTAACAAAATGCGGCAGGCCAAATCCAAAAAGGATGGCCAGCAGCAGCAAAATCATAACCGGTACCAGCCGGAAATGCCGCCTGACGAGCCTCATTTTTTCGACGAGGCTGATCTGGCACCAAGCGCCCCTAAAAAAGAATATTTCCAGGAAAAAGAGGTCATCCGGCTGCTGTTGTTATACGGAAGTAAAATGATTGATTGGGATGGCATTGCCAATACCTACATTGGTCCTTTTATGATAGCCGAGCTGGGCGATGTTACCTTTGAAGATGAAACCTGTAAACTTTTTGTTGAACTATACCGGCAGGAAGTAGAGAATGGTGTACTGCCAGAGGATAGCTATTTTATCCATCACAAGGATAAAGGCATTGTTGATATCAGCATTGATTTGCTGAGCTCCAAATACACCCTGAGCGAAAACTGGTACGATATGCACAAGATCATGATTCATGACGAGCAGCATAATATGAAGGCTACCATCCTGGGCGCTATTTTTCATCTTAAAAAACATAAAGTGGAAGGCATGTTGGACAATCTGCGGCTGGAACTCAAAAATGCAGCGTCTGAAGCCGACCAGGAAATACTGCTTAACCAGTACATGCGCATGAAAAAGGTTGAAAAAAGTATCTCCGACTTTTTAGGTTCAGTAATTATCAAATAATGGCCCAACACCTTGATCTTGGTCGCGCGGGCGAAGCTTTAGCCAAAACACACCTGGAAAATGCCGGTTACGAGATACTTGACGAAAACTGGACACACGGCAAAGCCGAAATTGACCTGATTGCATATAAAGACAAGGTTATTATATTTACCGAAGTAAAAACGCGCACCGGTACCGGCTTTGGCATGCCAGAAGATTTTGTAGATGCGCGCAAACAAAAATTATTGGCCGATGCTGCTGATGAATATATTTATTTGATGAACCACCAGGGCGAAGTGCGGTTTGATATCATCGCTATTTTGTTCGACAGGGATAAAAACTATATACTAAACCATATCGAAGACGCGTTTTGGCCGTCGGGCACATTATGAAAAACATGAATAACACATTAAAGATATTTTTTGCTGCCGGTTTATTACTGGCGCTTGGCTGTAATGGATGCCGTCAAAAACCGGCTGATAACGGCGCCGATTACACCATCAGCCCGGAAGCTGGTACTACTTATAAAGCAGGTGATGTGGTAAAAGTAAAGGTAGGCCTGCCGGCAGATACCAAACCCGATTCGGTAGTGTACATGATGGAAAACCTACGTTTAGGTGTGGCTAAAGATTCATCTGCTATCAGCGTAAAAACAGACACTATCCCCCTCGGTATAAAACTGATAACTGCCAAAGTTTACCAGGGAGGTAAAAGCCAGGATGTAAGCACCAATATATTGCTGTTAGCTGCTAAAGCCCCCGAAGCGTTTACTTTTAAAGTAGAGAAAACCTTTCCGCATGATACCAGTTCATACACCGAAGGCTTGCAATATGCCGATGGCGTAATGTATGAAAGTACAGGCGATTACCAACGCTCGGCCTTGCTGAAAGCCGATTTGCAGACTGGTAAAATTTTAAAGTTAGTAAGGTTAAAGGACAGCACCTATTTTGGTGAAGGCCTTTCGGTTGTTGGTGATAGGATTATCCAGCTTACCTGGAAAAATAAGGTGGGTCTGGTTTACGATAAAAATACCTTAAAACTGCTTAATACCTTTACAAATAACGTTGGTGTTGAAGGCTGGGGTATGTGCTTTGACGGCAATAAGCTGTACATGGACGATAGCACCAATAAAATATGGTTCCTAAACAAGGACACCTACCAGGAAATGGGTTCCATTAATGTTTGTGATGACAAAGGCCAGATAGATTCGATCAACGAACTGGAGTATATAGAGGGGAAAATATACGCCAATGTTTACGAAACTGATGATATACTGGTGATCAACCCCAAAACAGGAGCCGTTGAGCAAAAGATCAACATGAAAAACCTATACCCGGATTCGGAAAGGCCCGCTGGCCGTGATTGGGGAAATAATGTACTTAACGGTATAGCTTACGATGCTCCAACCAAACGTATTTTTGTAACGGGGAAAAGATGGCCGAAAATGTACCAGGTAAAGTTTGTGAAGGTTCCGTGACTTGTTGAATGTAAAGGAAGAAAGCTGATTAAGAAAAGATTTAACAAATAAATAGGCGGGAATAGTTGTACAATTTGTACCTTGGGCTAACCTAATCTAATATCATGTTTAAAAATCTATTCTCATTTGAAGGCCGTATCCGAAGAACTGAATACGGAATTAGCTTTATCGTCTATGTTATCTGTTATGTAATCATCAGGCTTTCAGCTGATGGCGCAGGTGGCTCTAAAATGATTTTACTCGGGTTTATACCCCTGTTGTGGTTTATGTGGTCGCAGGGAGCAAAGCGTTGCCACGATATTGGGAAAAGTGGCTGGTGGCAAATAATTCCATTTTATTTTCTTTGGTTAATATTCCAGGAAGGTGACGCTGACGATAATGACTATGGCGATAACCCTAAAAATAATGGTTTATATGATTCGCGGCAATATGAAAACCCATTCCCGGAAAAGCCAACAATTAACGATGGCTATTCACATACCCAGGAGCACAAAGATTAATTTCTTCCATAGTTATGCCCAATAATTTAAAAAGATTAGCAACAAAGGTCGGTATCAAAAAAACGGGCCTTTGTTGCTAAATCAAAAACTCCCCCTTCAGGGGGCTGGGGGGCTTACCGCCACGCCTTATACAAATTAATCAAACCATTAGTTGATGAATCATGGCTGCTTATTTCACTATCGTCCTTCAATTCAGGTAGAATTTTGCCTGCAAGTTGCTTACCTAATTCAACACCCCATTGGTCAAAGCTGTAAATGTTCCAGATAATGCCTTGAACGAAGATCTTGTGCTCATACATGGCAATTAACGAACCCAGGCTGTGTGGGGTGATCTTTTTAAGCAGGAATGAGTTGGTTGGACGGTTGCCTTCAAACACTTTAAATGGCGCAATAGCTGCAATTTCAGCTTCTGTTTTGCCGGCGGCTTTTAACTCTTCAATAACTACCTCTTCGGTTTTGCCGTTCATCAATGCCTCTGTTTGGGCGAAGAAGTTTGATAGCAACATGTTATGATGCTCGCCAAGCGGGTTGTGCGATTGCGCAGGAGCTATAAAATCGCAGGGGATTAGTTTGGTACCCTGGTGTATCAATTGGTAAAAAGCGTGCTGGCCGTTGGTGCCTGGCTCGCCCCAAATGATTGGACCGGTTGAGTACTCCACATGTTTGCCATTACGGTCAACATGTTTACCGTTACTCTCCATATCGCCTTGCTGAAAGTACGCTGCAAAGCGGTGCATATATTGGTCGTAAGGTAAAATGGCATTGGTTTCGGCTTCGAAGAAGTTGTTGTACCAGATACCTAAAAGAGCGAGTGTTACCGGGATGTTTTCTTCAAACGGCGCTGTTTTAAAATGATTGTCGGTAGCATGCGCGCCATCCAGCAATTCGGCAAAATTATCAAAGCCGATGCTTAAGGCAATTGACAAGCCAATGGCGCTCCATAACGAGTAACGGCCGCCAACCCAATCCCAAAACTCAAACATATTTTTTGTATCGATACCAAATTTTTCGACAGCGGCAGCATTGGTTGATAAGGCAGCGAAGTGCTTGGCCACATCTGCCTCGGTAGCGCCGGCTGCTAAGAACCAGTCGCGGGCGCTGTGTGCATTGCCCATAGTTTCCTGGGTGGTGAAAGTTTTGGATGCTATCAGGAATAAAGTGGTTTCGGGGTCAACAATCTTTAGCGTTTCTGCTATATGTGTGCCGTCTACATTGCTTACAAAATGCAGGTTAAGGTGGTTTTTGTACGCTTTTAATGCTTCGGTAACCATTACGGGACCTAAATCAGAGCCCCCGATACCTATGTTTACCACATCGGTAATAGGTTTGCCGGTGTAGCCTTTCCAGTTGCCAGATATAATGGCTTCGCTGAATTCTTTCATATGGTCAAGCACTTTGTTCACATCGGGCATTACATCCTTGCCATCTACATATATAGGTGTATTGCTGCGGTTACGCAGGGCAATGTGCAGCACAGGGCGTCCTTCGGTTACGTTGATAGTTTCGCCGGCAAACATAGCTTCTATTGCCTTATTTACAGAGCATTCTTTTGCCAGCTGTATCAATAACGCTATAGTTTCATCATCGATGCGGTTTTTGGAGTAATCCAACAGGATCTCTTCAAACTGGATAGAGAATTTATTAAATCGCTGATCGTCAGCATCGAATAATTCTTTCAGGCTTTTTGATACAATATCAATGTAATGGTCGGCTAAATATTTATAGCTCTGGGTAGTTGTGAAATCTATATTTGGCAACATAGTTGAAGTGTTTTTGACAAAAGTAACAAGTTAATTGTTAGATGGATATTATTTATCAAACTTACTATTCTCTGTGTTATTTTAACACTACGTACATAGTGTTTATTTTACACCTTAAAATTGCGAATTTTTAAAAAATATTTGCAAATTGTTTGGAGATTTAAAATTATTATTTGATATCTTTGTATTGTTGATAATCAAATGAGTGATTTATCATCAATTTGTAAATTTCAGTATAAAATTGTTGCTACTATGTTTGGAAAACTTTTTTTGCTTGTAAAAAATAACGCCGGGACGGCAGTTATTAACAACCCCTCAATTCCTGTAAAACACCACGAAAGCGTGCTTATTGAAGCATCGAGCGCTATCATCGAGGTATTAAAAGGACAAATGGAAAACGGTAAATTGAAAGATTTAGTGAAGTATTTTCGCTCGTCGGGTATTTACAATCAATCATTGGTATCCAGTATGGTTAGCAGGTTTGCCAACAGGCTCAATACTTTTTATCATATCGACCCTGAACAGGCGATGATCGCCTCAAAGGCATTGATCCCGGCTGTGATGACCGAGCTGGTAAAAGCTTCAAAAAGCGAGCAGGTTAAAGAATTTGGCCTTAAAAATATGCTTACCAAGCTAAATGGTGACCGTGCCGACTTAAGCTTGCTGCTTGACCGCGCTATGGTTGCTTAAAATATTCATCTACCTTGTAAAAAAGGTCTGCAGATTGATAATACAATTTGCAGGCCTTTTTTTATTTATGCCGATAATCTAATTGCATATATTTGCCACATGACTAAAGAACAGATTCAGGATTTAAGGGATAGAGCAGCTTCCCTGAGGAGGCATCTTTGACATCGACAAGAAATTAGAGCTACTAAAAGCTGAACAGGAAATAACTATTGGCCCGCATTTTTGGGACCACCCGAAAGAGGCCGAAAAGGTGCTGGCATCCATCAAAGTAAAAAAAGTTTGGACAGACGAATTTCAAAAAGTATTGGCGGTAATTGAAGATACCGGTGTGCTGTTTGAATTTTACCAGGGCGGTGATGCTACCGAGGCCGAAATGCTGGAGCAGTATAACATGGCTATAAAGGCCGTAGAAGAGCTTGAATTTAAAAACATGCTCTCGGCCGAGGAAGACCAGTTTAATGCCGTACTGCAAATTACAGCAGGCGCAGGCGGTACCGAAAGCTGCGACTGGGCCGGTATGCTCATGCGCATGTACATTATGTGGGGCGAAAAGAACGGCTACAAAGTTACCGAGCAGGATTACCAGCCCGGCGATGTGGCCGGTGTAAAAACCGTAACGCTGCAATTGGAGGGCGATTTTGCCTACGGCTACCTTAAAGGCGAAAACGGCGTACACCGTTTGGTCCGCGTATCGCCATTTGATGCCAATGCAAAGCGCCATACTTCGTTTGCATCGGTTTATGTTTATCCGCTGGTTGATGATACCATCGAGATTGACATTAACCCGGCTGATATCGAGTTTGAGACTTTCCGCTCGGGCGGCGCCGGCGGGCAAAACGTGAACAAGGTAGAAACCGCCGTGCGTTTATACCACAAACCATCGGGCATTATTATCAAAAACCAGGAGTCGCGCTCACAGTTGCAAAATAAGGATAATGCTATCCGCTTGCTGAAATCGCAGTTGTACGAGATTGAGATGCGCAAACGTATGGAAATAAGTAACGCCATTGAGGGCAATAAAAAGAAAATAGAATGGGGATCGCAGATCCGCAACTATGTTTTGCACCCTTACAAGCTGGTTAAAGATTTGCGTACCGACCATGAAACCTCGAACGCCGCCGCCGTACTTGATGGCGAGCTTAATGAATTTTTAAAAGCTTACCTGATGGAGTTTGGCGGGCCGAAGAGTTAAGGATGAATGCTAGCGATTACGGGTATTAAAAAAAGAGATTTGTTACTGGTGGCATACCACTTGTTTTCTGCCATAGCCGTAGTTTATTTTATGAAATCGGGAAACTTTAAAAGTGGTCCTTGTACCCCAGATTTAGATGTTTTAGGTTTCTTTTTGGCATTGTTGATATCAATTGTACTGACCCTCGTGGGAATAGTAATGTTAATAAAGAGCCGGCAAAATAAATATTTCCTCATCATTAATTTGACGGCCATGCTCATATGGCTTTCCATTTTATTTTGGAATAGTTAATCACTCAATCTTGAAAACAACAATAGCGATGGGGCAATTCTATCGCTATTGTTGTTTTCAAGCATATTTCGCCAAATTCTCACCCGAAAATACCACATACTCATTGGGCGTTGTTAACCCCGGCACGTAAATACATTTTTGTGATGTAAATAATAATTGTAAACTTAAACACACATCATGAAAAAGAGAATTTTAGTATTATTAACCGGGCTAATCCTTAGTTTCATCTCCCCGTTACGTTCCTCTGCGCAGCCAAAGCAGGACCTATCCTTTGGTAATCATTTTACCTTCGAGTACAAAGGGGCGTATTATGGCGTTAAAGACACCGATTTGGCCATGGTTAAATCCTTTAAATTGATAAATGACAAACACCCTATTTGGCTGGGCGTGAAGCTTAATCCCAACCTTGTTGATTTTTTTGCATCAAGTGTAAAATCGATGTCTAAAGAGTATCCAAGTTATATCATTTCAGATACTTCAGCAGCAATTTTAATAGCGTACGGCATTACAAAGGCTAACGTTAACGACTATCGCTATCATGTAGTGGAAAATGATAGTGTTGAATTAGTTCCATGGTCAACAATACCAATGCTCCAGCAAAAATATGGGGCAAGTGAACCTTATGGTTTTTTGGGCAAGTTTAAAGCTCCCGGTAAGCAACTATTGGTAGAGGTGCTTAATACCCAAAATTACGATATACGGCAGGGAGTGGTATTTGACTGGAAACCTAACTTTAAACCCTTTGTAACACGGATGGAAATTAACCGGTTAAAAGACTATTTTGACCTGGATAATGTAAAGCTTAATCATGGGTATGCTAAAAAGTTTAAAGAGTACACCGGGGTGCCGTTAGATTTTAGCTTTCCGGCCGATAGCGTTGTCAGTATACGCTTGTACTATAAACATCATGAAACTATACCCTATGTGGTGTACCTGGTTAAAGATGTGAATGGGAAAAAAGACACCACCGAAATGGGATATTACAACCGGGAAAATTATTATGATATAGATAGTAAGTTTTACAACAAACCCGGCAAATATGAAATAATTATTCAGCGAGCAAATGATCTTGGCAAGTGGCCCGAAGAACAAATGTTGCGCATCCCGTTTAACGTTGAGCCTCCCCCGGTATCAGATAAAAAAGTCTCCCTAAAACAAGCCTTACCTTACATCATAGCAACACTCACGGGTGTTGTTTTGCTGTTTGGGGGCTACTATAGGCGCAACCAGGTAAAGTTGTTACGTGCCGCGCAGGAAAAGCAAACGGCCGGCTTAAAGCTGCAATCCATCCGGGCCCAGCTTAACCCGCACTTTATGTTTAACGCTTTAACATCTATCCAAAACCTGGTAAATAAAAATGATATTGCAGGTGCAAATCATTACCTGTCTAAATTTGCGGGCTTGACACGCCAGGTGTTGGATACCGGCAGCGAGGAATTATTAAGCCTGGAACAAGAACTTGCTATTTTAGATGATTACCTGCAAATGGAACAGTTGCGTTTTGGCTTTAAGTATGAGATAATAGCAGATCCGGATTTGAACAAAGCCAATATCGATATCCCGGCCATGTTGCTGCAGCCCTTTGTAGAAAACGCGGTTAAGCATGGCGTAGCCATTTTAAAGGAGCAAGGTCGGATTGAAGTATCAGTGAGCCGGCAAGGCCAGGACATCATTTTAACTATAAAAGACAACGGCGAATGGATAGAGGTTAACAATGCTGGCGAAATAAGTGGATATGGCCTGAAATTAAGCCGGGAACGTGTAGCTTTATTAAACCAGTTATATAAAGATCAGCCGGTGAGTTTACATATTGATAAGCAAGGGCCGGGAACTGTTGTCAGTATCCGTTTATCAAACTGGATATAAAATTTATGCCGATGAGTATCAAAAGTATTATTGTTGATGATGAACCCAACAATATCGAAAATTTACAGCAGATCATCCAAACCTGGTGCCCTCAAATTGATGTTGTGGCAACTGCTTCAAATGCAGGCGATGCGATAGCCGCCATTAAAGCCAACCAACCCGCTTTGCTGTTCCTTGATATCCAGATGCCGGGACAATCGGGTTTTGATGTGTTGAAGGCCTTTGAAAAAATAGATTTTGAAGTGATATTCATCACTGCCTATGATAAATATGGCATCCAGGCCATTAAATTTTCGGCGCTGGATTACTTGCTGAAACCGATAGACATTGCCGAATTTAAACTGGCCATTGAAAAGGCGACGCGAAAAATAAACAGCAGGCAGCAAAATCACAGCATCGAAAACCTGTTGGAGTACATTAAGGCCGGCCAAAAAGAAACGCCCAAAATAACGCTTCCCACGCTAACCGAGATCAGGTACGTAAAAATTACCGACATCGTCAGGTGTGAGGCATCAAACAACTATACCACATTTTACCTGCAAAGCGGCGAACTGGTATTGGTGTGTAAAACACTGAAGGAGTTTGCTGATATTTTAAAACCTCATCATTTTGTACGTACCCATCAATCACATTTAGTGAACGTTCAATTTGTAAAAAGTTATTTAAAAGAAGATGGCGGAACCTTATTGCTGAATGATCAGACCAAAATCCCCATCTCCCGCCAAAACCGCGAATTGGTAAAAGATGCCTTAGGTAAAAGTTTATAATAAAAAACCTATAATTGCATAAACCTAACAAATTATGAAAACCATTTTATCAGCCTTTATTTTGACCATCGCAGCAACTATAGCCTACGGCCAGGAAAAACCGATGCCTTTATATCCAAAGGGCATACCCAACTCAAAACCAACCCCGGCAACATACGTGGAGAAAACCAATGGCGACTGGATTACCGGTGTAAGTGTACCAACCCTAACCGCCTATCTGCCCGAAAAAGGTAAAGCTAATGGTGCAGCAGTAGTAGTTTGCCCGGGCGGCGGCTATGGCGGTTTGGCCAACGGACACGAGGGCATGGCCGTATGCCAGGAGTTTAATAAAATCGGCGTTACAGCGTTTTTGCTGAAATACCGTTTGCCAAGCGATGAGATTATGGTTGATAGGTCGATTGGGCCTTTGCAGGATGCGCAGATGGCCATATATACTGTACGTAAAAACGCTAAGGAATGGGGCATTAACCCTGCTAAGATTGGTATCATCGGCTTTTCGGCCGGCGGTCACCTGGTATCAACAGAAGGAACGCATTTTGATAAACCCGTAATTGAGGATAAAGACAACATCAGCCTGCGTCCCGATTTTATGATGCTGATATACCCGGTGATCAGCTTTGGTGAGCAGGCCCACGTAGGTTCGCGCGAAAATTTGATAGGCAAAACGCCATCTCAGGCGCAGGTTGATCTGTACTCCAATGAAAAACAAATTAGCGCCAACACCCCACCCACATTTTTGGTACATGCCGAAGATGATAACGTAGTACCTGTACAAAACAGCCTGATGTTTTATGAAGGCTTATTGAAAAACAAAGTAAAGGCCGAAATGCATATTTTTCAGGAAGGTGGCCATGGTTTTGGCATGAATAATTCCAAAAACAAAGGCAAATGGTTTGACTGGGCTGCAAACTGGCTGGAAGAAAATGGCTTTTTGAACGGGAAATAAATAAAGATAACGAAGACTTACGAAGTTTTTAAAACTTCGTAAGTCTGGACAGGTTTAACTACCATGACCAACAAACTACCTTTTATAACTCTCCTTCTTCTCGCTTTTCTTAAATCAAACGCTCAACAACTTGTTGATAGCACTTCGATAACTCACCCCAAACGCGAGTTCCGCGGCGTTTGGGTAGCTACTGTCGAAAATATCGATTGGCCGGCTACGCCCAATGAAACTACAGCCCAACAGCAACAGGAATTAATAACCATTTTAGATGCTCATCAAAAAACGGGTATCAATGCTATTATGTTCCAGATTCGGCCGGCGGCTGATGCTTTTTATGCCAAAAGCCGCGAACCATGGTCAAAATGGCTTACCGGGAAGCAAGGCTTGGCTCCCAACCCATTGTACGATCCACTGGAATTTGCCGCTACCGAAGCGCATAAACGCGGCATGGAGTTGCACGCCTGGATAAACCCATACAGGGCAACTAAAGATAGCGCCTACTCCCAGCTTAGTCCGCAGCATATTACCCGCATTAAACCCGAATGGTTTTTTACTTATGGTGGTATGAAATTGTTCAACCCCGGCCTGCCCGAGGTACGGGAATACATTGTACAGGTAGTGTTAGACCTGATTGATAACTACGACCTGGACGGTATCCACATGGACGATTATTTTTACCCTTACCGCGTAGCCGGTCAGCAAATAAACGATCAACAAGCTTATCAACAATATGGTAAGGGCTTTACCAATATTGACGATTGGCGCCGCGACAATGTAAACACCCTGATAAAAATGCTGAACGATAGCATTCACCGGCATAACCCGCATATGAAGTTTGGCATCAGCCCGTTCAGCATCTGGGCCAACAAAACCCAGTTGGCCGATGGCTCTGATACCCATGGCGGCGATTCGTATTTCGCCCTTTATGCCGATTCGCGCAGGTGGGTGCAGGAGGGCTGGGTAGATTATATCAACCCACAGCTATACCGCCCCATTGATGACAAACTGGTGCCCTTTAAAACCATGATTGACTGGTGGGGTAATAATGCCTATGGCCGGCATTTGTACATTGGGCAGGCACCGTACCGCATTATCGAAAACAAATTGCCGGGCTTCCGGCTGCCGGGCGAACTTCCGGGGCAAATACAATACCTGCGTAAAAATACAAGGGTGCAGGGCAGCGTATATTTTAGTTCCAACTCGTTGATGAATAATCCCCTGGGCTTTACAGATTCGTTGCGGGCAAATTATTACCACTACCTGGCCCTGCCACCGGTGATGCTCTGGCGCGATTCGATAGCGCCGAATGCGCCGGTCGGGCTTATCGCGAAGCCGGAAGCCAACGGGGTTAAGCTGATGTGGCAAACGCCATTGATGGCAAAAGATAATGAACCGATTTATGGCTATGTAATTTATCGTTTTGCGGCAGGCGCAGGGATAAATATCAATAATGCCGAAAATATCCTGCATATAGCCTATAACCACGATACTATGTATTTTGATCTTTCGGCTGAGAAAGGAAAAACGTATATTTATGTGGTTACTGCTATTGACAGACTCAAAAATGAAAGTGAGCCGGCATTGGCTGTTGAAGGGGCGAGGTTATGATCTTTAGATTTTGGTTATAGTTGAATTTTTAAAAAACAATGGAAATATTAGGGATTATTTTTGTTATCGTATTTTGCCTTTTACCTTATTCCTGGCTTTTTTATAAAGAAGTAAATATCCGGATCCGATTGCTATTTGCTTCTATGGCCTCCTTATTAATTTTATGTATAATGGTCACTTTGGTTTCTTTTGGAATTGAAAACTTAATTGGTATAACCAGCTTATATGGCATATTTGTTTCAATAAGTGTATTGCTTAATATAGCTGTGATTATTGTGAGCTGGGTAGCTTCAAGATTAGCCAGGTGGTTGTAATATTGGCTTCACATCTAACTGGATTTGCAGCCCTGCGATCTTTCCTATCCCAATATCCCCAGCAGTTCATTCAACTCCCCTACTTTCTCGGCCGAGCCTAAGTTTTCGTAGGCACTTATCAGGTTGCGGATAACGCGTTTAATGATATCGGTGTTGGAGCAGGGCTCATAAAACTGCTTATCGAATTTAAGGTTAAGCTGTTTTAAAAACATATCTACATCGCGGCGGCCAAAAATAAAGCCTTTGTTAAAGGCATTGATATAAAACAGGATACCGCCTTCAAAATTAGTTTCCATGCTTTCGTCAACATAGGCCAATATAAAATGTTGGGGCAGGTTTACGCCGTATACCGGGATATCCAGTTTTTGGGCTATGATGGAGTAGATGATGGCCAGCGAGATCTGGTTACCTTTTTTTGTTTCCAGAACCTGGCTCAGGTAGCTGTTTTGCGGGTCGAGGTGGTTGGAGGTATTGCCGCTGAAACCATAGATATTATAAAGTACATGATTGATGAGCTTAATCTGTTCCTTAGGGCTGGCCTCGTTCATCATCTGGATCCAGATATCGCGTTTAATGGATTCTACCTGGTTAATAACCCTTTGCTCATCCAGGTCGGGGTATTGATAGCGGTTGATGATCAGGATGCCTTGTAACAGGTCAAACGCGCCGCTTTGGTGCCATAACTGCAGGTCGGTTTTTAACGATCCAAATTGAATTTCGTGTACCAGGTTGGCTATCCGTTCCTGCTGTACAGCATCAAAAGCCTGCTCAAAAGCGGTTTCCAGGTAGGCTATCACTTCGCTGCCGTAACCAAGCAGTTTTTCGTGCACGTGATCATAGATCTCGTTATCGGGATCGTCCAGCAATCGGATCAAAGAGTTTACTTCTGTCGGATTTATCATATGCTATCATGCTAAAATACTAAACTTTTTTACTTTTGCGGGGATGTGGAATCTCAGATTTGTTCAAGATTATTTACAACACCGGTTTACGGCCAACAACCGGCATGGCATTCACTCGCCATTTGTATACAAACTGATTGACCACGTAATTTATGATTACACCAACCAAAAGGCATACCACGAACCCGGATTTGTGCAGAAAGCAGGAGAGAGAGGTTTAGGTGCAAAGCCCAAAGTAGCCCGGTTAATTTACCGGCTGGCAAAGCATTTTAATCCGGCCAATATTGTTGAGTTAGGAACAAAAGGGAGTGCTGCAAGTGTTTATTTGCAACAAGCAGCCCCCCACGCTAATTTTTTTCTGCCAAAAAATGATGCTGAATTTGCGTGCCTTGATAAAACACAACCGGCTCTTGTGATTCTTCATGGCGATAATTTACGGCAGGAAACAGTAAGATACTTCGATCAATATCTGCCCGAAATACATCCGGATACCATTATGCTTTTTACCGGCATGTACCTGGATAATCAACTGAAGCAAACCTGGAACAAAATTAAGCTAAACCCCAAAGTTACCCTCACTATCAACCTGTTTTGGATAGGCCTGGTGTTTTTTAAGCAAGACAGGAAAGAAAAAGAACATTTTAAAGTGAGGTATTAAAAACACGCTCATCCGGAAGTTTATCGCTCTGTTGCAGAATTATTCTTCTGTTAAAACTGTAAACTCAAAATCAAGTGGTTCAAAATGGCGGATGAGTTCGTCAATAAATGTTTGCCCCCATCTTACATACATCAAACCAAAATTTTCGGTACGCTCCTGCAAACTGTCTTTAGGGAAAAGTTCGGCTTTAACTACAGCTAATTGTTCAAGCCTGGTAGCATAGTTGCGTTTTTCTGCTTTAATCAGTTTTTTCTCCAGGTTATCTATGGCGTGTTTTAACCTTGCCTGTACAGCAGATGCCGATGGCGATAGGGTGGGATCTATTTTATAAGAGCGCAGTTTTATCTTTTCGAACAGGGCACTCATTTCGCGCCATTCACCTTCCAAACTCAGGTTGTGGTTGCTATGTTTTTTTACCCAGTCGGTTTTAAGGGTATCGTTTGGTTTAAATAAATCGGCAGCTGTAAGGTCCATGTGTTTAACCTTTGCTGCCTGGTCTTTCTTCACAACCAGTGCCGAGTTACGCAGGATGAGTATAGGAAAATCAACTTTGTAAAAATCGAAGTTAGCTTTCAGTTCCAGCCAGTAAACCACCTCGGCACCGCCGCCAATGTAGGCTATGTTTGGCAAAATGCATTCCTGGTACAAGGGACGCATCACCACGTTGGGACTAAAGCGTTCGGGATAATCAGCAATTTCTTTTTGCAATTCCGCCTCGGTAAAACGGATTTCGGTATTCATTACCTGGTAGCTGTCGTGCTCAAATATTACGCGTTCGCGCAGGCTATCCTTCAGGTAAAAAAAATTGATTTCGCGGGGATTAACCTGGATGTGCACACCAAGTTTGTGCAATTGCTCATTAGTGGCCGTGATGTTTTTAAAGCTGTTTTGATTGATGATATCCTGCTCCATAATTGGGGCAAACTGCTTTTTAAATTCATGGTCATCGGCATCGATGATCACTAAACCATATTGGCCAAACAGCGCGTTTACCAGGTAGCGGGTAGCATCGGCCAGTTTATCAAATTTGGTATAGGCGGTTTCTACAATTTCGGCAACCTCCACGGCATGGCCTTCCATTCCTAAAACACCTTTGTACTGGTTAAGCGCCTGCCGCATCGTATCGGGATTGATACGGCCGGTTGCCCCTGAAGCCTCGTACCACCAATGTACTTTTTTGCCGCCGATGTTGGTATAATTAATCTCGGCAAAATCATGATCCTCACTGGCCATCCAGTAAACGGGTACAAAGTTTTTACCAGGGTGGGCAGCCTTTAACTGTTGTGCTAATTTAATAGCTGTTGCAATTTTATAAAGAAAATAAAGCGGACCGGCAAAAATGTTAAGTTGATGCCCGGTTGTAATGGTATACGTATTGTCAAGCTTTAACAGTTCTAAATTTTGAGCAGTAAGTGGTTGAACGTTATAGGTTATACGTTTTACGTTAGCTTCACTTTCTGACTTCCGGACTTCCTGACTTTCCGACTTCTCCGCGTATTGTTTAGATAAAATGCGGTGTAAGATTTTGCGGTCAGCAACAACTTTTTTGTTTTTCAGTAGTTCGGCAAATCCGTCCATATTGGGCCGGTAGCCGTAAAAAGGTTGCAGATCGGCCCGGTTTTCGATGTAGTCAATAACAGTGGGCGAAAAAAATCCGGTTTCTTTATAACTTATACAGGAGGCTTCCATTTTGATTTGCGATTTCGGATGTTCGATTTCGGATTTAAGAAAAATCAAATGTCGAACACCAGGCCAGCACCAATTATTAAATGCTGATGCCGAAATTAGATTTTTAATCTCAAATCACTCAACAGCAAGCCGCAAATTAATATTATTTTACAATTTGTCCATAAAGGTCAAAGTCTTCGGCGCTGTCTATCTTCACGTTAACAAAGCTGCCAACGGTCGCATAATCAATGCTGGCATCAATTAAAACCTCGTTATCAACCTCGGGCGAATCAAATTCTGTGCGGCCAACAAAGTAATTGCCGTCTTTTTTATCAACCAAAACCTTAAATGTGTGGCCAATTTTTTCCTGGTTCTTATCAAAAGAAATACCCTGCTGAATCTCCATAATGGCGTCGGCACGTTCTTGTTTTACTTCGTCGGGTACATCATCAACCAATGAATGGGCATGTGTTTTTTCCTCGTGCGAGTAAGTGAAGCAACCTAAACGATCGAATTTAGTATCCTCGACCCATTGGGCCATTTCTTCAAAATCTTGTTGGGTTTCGCCCGGGTAGCCGGTGATGAGGGTAGTACGCATGGCTATGCCGGGTACTTTATCACGAATCTGGTTTACCAGATCGATTGTTTTTTGTTTGGTGATACCACGGCGCATAGATTTAAGCATATCATCGCTGATGTGCTGCAAGGGCATATCCATGTATTTGCAAATGTTATCACGTTCGTTCATTACATCCAAAACCTCCATCGGGAAGCCGGATGGGTAAGCGTATTGCAGCCTGATCCACTCTACACCGTTAACATCGCTCAGGCGGCGTAGTAACTCATCCAGGTTACGTTTACCGTACAGATCCAAACCGTAATAGGTAAGGTCTTGCGCAATAAGAATTAACTCTTTGGTGCCGTTTTTAACCAGGTTTTGAGCGTCCTTAACCAATTGATCAATAGGAGTGCTCAGGTGTTTACCACGCATCAAAGGGATGGCGCAGAAAGAACATGGGCGGTTACAACCTTCGGCTATTTTAAAATAAGCAAAATGCGATGGCGTGGTTAATAAACGTTCGCCAATCAGTTCGTGTTTGTAGTTTGCACCTACAGAAGCCAGCAGGTTTTGCAGGTCATTGGTGCCAAAATAGGCATCAACATTGGTTATTTCGGCCTCCAGTTCAGGTTTGTAACGTTCGCTTAAGCAACCGGTAACTATTACTTTGCCAACTTTGCCTTGCTCTTTAAGTTCGCTATATTGGAGGATGGTATCAATGGATTCCTGTTTAGCGTTATCGATAAAGCCGCAGGTATTGATAACGATGATATCGTTTTTACCTACTTTTTCGGCCTCGTGCACCACATCAAACTGGTTGCCTTTCAGCTGGCCCATCAATATCTCAGAATCGTATATGTTTTTTGAACAGCCTAAAGTAACCACGTTAACACGTTGTTTAACGGGTTTGGCAATTGGCCGGGAAATTTCTTTTGTCTTCATAACACACTAATCATTGCAATGAAAAAATTGTCATTGCGAGGAACGAAGCAATCGCGAACTATAAAGGATTGAATTGCAAGAGAAGAGATTGCTTCGTTGTTCCTCTTCGCAATGACATGATTTTTACTGTTTGAATAAGGAATCGACGAACGCCTGCCTGTCAAATAATTGCAAGTGCTCCACACCTTCACCTACACCTATATATTTTACCGGGATTTTAAACTGATCTGATATCCCTATTACCACACCACCTTTGGCTGTGCCATCAAGCTTAGTTAAAGCCAGGGCATTTACATTGGTGGCTTCGGTAAATTGTTTGCATTGTTCAATGGCGTTTTGGCCTGTTGATGCATCCAGTACCAATAATATTTCGTGTGGTGCGCCGGGAATTACCTTTTGCATCACATTTTTAATTTTGGTAAGCTCGTTCATCAGGCCTACTTTATTGTGCAGACGGCCGGCAGTATCTATTATAGCTACATCATCACCATTAGCTACAGCCGAGCGAAGGGTATCATAAGCTACAGAAGCCGGATCAGACCCCATCGGCTGGGCAACAACTTTAACGTCAACCCGTTTGCCCCAAAGCTGCAATTGATCAACGGCCGCGGCACGGAAGGTATCAGCAGCGCCAAGCACTACTTTATTGCCGGCCTGCTTTAGCTTATGGGCCAATTTGCCAATAGTAGTAGTTTTACCTACACCGTTAACACCAACCACCATAATTACATAGGGCTTATGATCGCCATATTCAAAATTGCGGAAATCGTTACTGTTATTTTCGGCCAGGAGTTTTTGGATCTCGTCTTTGAGCAGTACATTCAGTTCGCCGGTGCCGATGTATTTATCGCGGGCCACACGTTCCTGTATGCGTTCGATGATCTTGAGCGTGGTTTTTACACCTACGTCTGATGTTACCAGGATCTCTTCCAAATCATCCAGCACATCATCATCAACGGTTGATTTACCTGCGACGGCCTTGGTTATCTTTGAAAAAAAATTATCCTTGGTTTTTTCTAAACCGGTATCAAGGGCTTGCTGCTCTTGCTGTGTATTTTCCTTTTTCTTAAAAAAATCAAATAATCCCATTTTAGATGTGCAGATTTTAGATTACAGATGTGCAGATAATTGATATGCAAATGTGCAGATTTTAGATGTGCAGATTAATCACTATGCTGTAATAAGTGATATATTTTTCTCATCTGCATATTTGCACATTTGAAATTTGCACATCTGTATAATTTGCATATCAAAACAAAAAGCCCTCTCGTAAAAACAAGACGGCTTCGATATTTTGATCAAAAGTTTAAGCAAATATTATTTGCCCGCAATGATGTCCTTAACAGCGTCGTTAGGAACAATTTGCTCTTTGAATGAATAAGCACCTGTTTTTGGTGATTTGTTCATTGTGATAACTTTTGAATATTCTTTGCCTTTACCTGCTACTTTCAGTGTTGCAACTACTTTCTTTGCCATTTCTTTTAATTATTGAATTAGTGAATCATTGAATTAGTGAGTTAACTGATGGTCAGGGATCTAAACCTAATCAACCAATCAACTTAATCAACCAATTACTTAATCTCTTTATGAACAGTTACTTTCCTTAAAACCGGGTTGAATTTTTTCATTTCCAGTCTTTCAGTGGTATTTTTTTTGTTCTTGGTGGTAATATAGCGAGACATGCCTGGCATACCGCTTGTTTTGTGTTCAGTACACTCTAATATAACCTGAACCCTGTTGCCTTTTTTTGCCATTTTCTTTTTATGTTGTACGCGTCACCGTCACGGCTTACGTAATTTTTTCAAATTATACCTTGTACGTTGTCAATTTTACAATTCGTAAAACCGTTAACGTACAACTACTAAATGTATCCTTTTTTTACAAATTTATTGATACAGGCAGTAATACCATTTTTGGTGATAGTTTTTACTGCTGAAGTAGATACCTTTAAGGTAATCCATTTATCCTCTTCAGGGATATAAAACTTTTTAAGTTTTAAGTTAGGATGAAATCTGCGTTTAGTTTTAACGTTTGAGTTAGAAACGTTGTTACCAACTATAGATGCTTTTCCTGTTAGATCACAAATTCTTGACATGACAAATATTTTTAATTATCAACCCTTTATTCAAAAAGAGTTTGCAAATATCAGACTTTTTAATCAAATATTCAATAGCGGTATTAAAAATAATTCAAAAAGATTTTCGGGACATTAATTGTCTCAATAATAGGTGATTTTACGGGTTATGGTGTCTGTTCTTGAATCAGATTCTGAGGTCATGTAATTTTTAAAACGAACTATTGCCTTAATCCAGTTTTTCTTTGAATCTAAGGTTGTGTATTCATAGGTTTTTCTTTGATAAGTGCCACCATAAGGTGAACATAAGCTCTCTTCAATAACGCGACCTTGCTTGTCGTACTTGAATCTAAATATAGTAGGTTCAACTTTTATTCCCGATTGATAGTTTGCATACTCTGTTAGATTATTTTTCTTATCATATTTGTAACTGTTTACGTCATAACTCTCTGCTGTTGTATCCCCCTTGTTATTCATTAACCGGCCTAAAGCATCGATTTTCAATGTTGATGAGAAATTCGAACCGGCGGAACCTACTTCACAAATTATTGACGTTACCTTATCACCTTCGTAATGATAATTATAAACAGTATTTTCTTTTTCTACTGTGGAATCCGTTTTATCGTCTGTTGTAACAACATTCAACCAGCTAATACTCAAGGCAGACATACGGCCCTCATTATCAAATGTCAGTCTGGAGAAATTGTGTTTTGAAGATGACGATGAGGAATATATTTCTTTCACGTGGCCGTTCAAAGTCTCTATCCCGCTGCTGCTGTAAATCTTTACTTGTGTTGGAGCTGGTTTTTTACAAGCAAATATTAGTAGGCTAATTGCTATTATTGGTAGTGTTATTTTGGATGTCATGATTAAGGTTTGTTACGCATTACCTAAAACGAAAGAAATTCTTTAATACTTCGTTTTGTGTAGTCAGCAGCGCTTATAAAAATAACTTTTTTATTGAATACAGAAAAACATAGAAGTTAATCTTTTATGTACTTTTTAAATAATTTTAAAAAGTTACAGAATTAATATTTACATCATATATAAATTATTAAATTAGGCCCTCCATTATAAACACTATGAAGATTACATCATTTGACGAATACAAGCAGGTATACCAGCAAAGTATTGAGCAGCCCGAAGAATTTTGGGCCGGTATAGCCGAGAACTTTTTATGGCAAAAAAAGTGGGATAAAGTGCTGGATTGGAACTTTAAAGAGCCTAAAATAAAATGGTTCCAAGGGGCTAAGCTTAATATAACCGAAAACTGCCTCGACCGTCACCTCGATACTATTGGCGATAAACCGGCCATCATTTGGGAGCCTAATGATCCGCAGGAAGATCACCGGATATTAACCTATCGCCAGCTGCACGATAAAGTTTGCCAGTTTGCCAATGTTTTAAAAAACAATGGCGCAAAAAAAGGCGACCGTATTTGTATTTACATGCCTATGATTCCCGAACTGGCTATTGCTGTTTTGGCCTGCGCCCGTATTGGCGCTGTCCATTCCGTGGTATTCGGCGGTTTCTCGGCACAATCCATCGCCGATAGGATAAACGATGCTGAGTGTAATATAGTTATTACTGCCGATGGTGGTTTCCGGGCCAATAAAGCCATTCCATTAAAAAGCGTTATTGACGATGCGTTGGTGCAATGCCGGTCGGTCAAAAGAGTAATCGTTTTAACCCGCAGCCGCACACCGGTATCCATGATAAAAGGCCGTGATGTTTGGTGGGAAGATGAAGTTAAAAAGGTAGAAACCCAGGGTAACCCGGATTGCCCTGCCGAGGTAATGGATGCCGAGGATATGTTATTTATTTTGTATACGTCCGGATCAACAGGTAAGCCTAAAGGTGTGGTGCATACTACCGGTGGGTATATGGTTTATACCGGCTATACTTTTGCCAACGTATTTCAGTACAACAAAGGCGAGGTATATTTTTGTACTGCCGATATCGGCTGGATAACCGGGCACTCATATATTGTATATGGCCCGTTATCGCAAGGCGCAACAACCTTGATGTTTGAAGGTGTGCCAACCTATCCGGATGCCGGCCGTTTTTGGGATATTGTAGATAAGTTTAAAGTAAATATATTATATACCGCGCCAACCGCTATCCGCTCATTAATGAGTTTTGGCGAAGAGCCGCTGAAAGGTAAAGACCTGAGCTCGTTAACTAAATTGGGTTCGGTAGGGGAGCCGATAAACGAGGAAGCCTGGCATTGGTACGATGAAAAGATCGGCCACGGCAAAAGCCCCATCGTTGATACCTGGTGGCAAACAGAAAACGGAGGTATTATGATATCGCCTATTGCCGGTATTACCCCAACTAAACCAGGTTACGCAACTTTACCTTTGCCAGGCGTACAGCCGGTTCTGGTTGACGAAAATGGCAAAGTAATAGAAGGTAATGGCGTAAGCGGTAACCTTTGCATCAAATTTCCATGGCCGGGTATGCTGCGCACTACTTATGGCGACCATGAGCGCTGCCGTACAACTTACTTTGCTACCTACGAAAACATGTACTTTACCGGCGACGGCTGTTTAAGGGACGATGATGGCTACTACCGCATTACAGGTCGGGTTGACGATGTATTGAACGTATCTGGTCACCGCATTGGCACCGCCGAGGTAGAGAATGCTATCAATATGCACAGTAGCGTGGTGGAATCGGCAGTTGTGGGTTATCCGCATGACATTAAGGGGCAGGGCGTTTATGCTTTTGTGGTATGCCCTAACCAGCATGGCGATGCGGAACTTGCACGTAAGGATATTACCATGACTGTTGCCCGCATTATAGGCGCCATAGCCAAACCGGATAAAATCCAGTTTGTGACCGGACTGCCAAAAACCCGATCAGGAAAAATTATGCGCCGTATTTTGCGCAAAATAGCCGAGGGGGAAACATCCAACTTAGGCGATACCTCCACCTTGCTTGACCCAGCAGTGGTTGAAGAAATTAAGGCGGGAGCTTTGTAGGGAAGAGAGTCAAAAATTAAGAGTCAAGAATCAAGATAGTTAAATCTTTGGTTCTTGGCTTTTTGCTTTTATATAATGACGATTATCCCTTTGCGCTTTTTTAGTACCTTGCGTCATGCTATCTTATTGCATCAATAAACTACAGTTACATCGTACATTATTGCTTCTTTTTTTAACGGTGTCAACGGCATTTTTTTCTTTTACGGGCCGCCCTTCTGCACGATACAGGCTCGATTTTTTTACCAAAGAGAACCAGTTTTACCTTTGCGATTCGGCTTTTACCGGCGAAACCGGCGACCCTGGTTTTTGGACGTCGTCGGCATATGCCGATAGAATGGCGACTGCAAAGGACAGGGATATAGTGGGCATCAGCATTGAAAGTTTTGGCCATGTAAAAGCACAGCTTGATATACTGGATGCTGCAAGCAGGGAAAAGGATTTTAAAAAATACGATCACGTAGTTGAGGCCGGGGTAAGGATAAGTTCGGGGATATTGGAAGTTCTTGATTACCCCGACAGCAAAATTCAGTTAAAGGCTATAGTAACGCCGGGCTACTACCGCATCAGGGTTTATTCGTACGATTTGGCCAACAATGACCCTGAAGCGGATGAGGGTACAGATCATTACAAAATAGAGCTGTGGCCATCCCATGATTTTGAACGAAAGGTGCTGAAGCAATTTGTGGTACAATAGAGTCAAGATGCAAGAATCAAGAGTTAAGATTTTTTCTGTCAGCTGATGTTAATCAGCCATGTGCGCTTTGTCTTAATTCTTGATTCTTAACTCTTGATTCTTCCTCAAAAACCATATTGTTCCCCGGGTGTTGTACAAATACATCTAAATAAAAAACATAATGGACAAATTACAAATTAAGGGTAGCTGGAATGAATTGAAGGGTAAGATAAAACAAGCATATGGCGACCTGACGGATGACGACTTAGCCTACGAAGAAGGCAAAGACGATGAGACATTAGGAAAACTCCAGCAAAAAACGGGTAAAACGCGCGATGAGCTGGTGAAATGGATAAACAGTTTATAATATTGAAAAGGCTCCGGGAACGGGGCCTTTTTATTTGAAAATCTTTGCAAGTTCTATTGCAAAACCGGGCAAGATTAAAGAGTTGAGTGTTTCGCTTTTTTGTGCTTTTTGATGAAGGTAATAAGCGCCATCCCTCAACGCGTAAAGGTCGGCGTTTTGCGCTATCGGGTCAATAATGATGTATTCTTTTACGCCGTATTTTTCGTATATGTCTTTCTTCTGCCTTAAATCATAATACGCATTTGAAGGAGAGAGGATCTCGATAACAAGGTCGGGAGCGCCTTCAATACGATCTTTAATTAACTCAGATTTTCGCTCTTCGCTAATGTATAGCATATCTGGCTGTAGAATATTTCCATCATCAAATTTCACATCCATGGATGAATAAAGCCATTGACCCTTTCGGCCCTGACTTATGCGGTGCAATACCGCTATTTCTGATAATTCATATAATATTTGTTGATGGATGGCAAGAGGCGATGGCGACATAATCAAATCATAGTTTATCAACTGAAAAGGTGCACCTTCTTCCAGCAGCAGGTAATCATCAACGGTGTATTTCTTTTTCTTATCAGCAGTGAGCATAAATCAAATATAACTAATTTCGCACAATGAAAACAGCGAAACCAAATATTCTTGTTGTTAATGATGATGGTATAACCGCTCCCGGTATTAAAGTTTTAATTGAGGCGATGAGCGGTATAGGCAGGGTAGTGGTTGTTGCGCCCGATAGTCCGCAATCGGGTATGGGGCATGCTATTACTATTGGCAAGCCCTTGCGTTTAGATAAGGTTGACATTTACGAAGGCATTGAAATGTACCGCTGCTCTGGTACGCCGGTTGATTGTGTGAAGCTGGCCGTTAATAAAGTATTCAAAGGGCAAAAGCCCGATCTTTGTGTATCGGGCATCAATCATGGTTTAAATAATTCCATTAACGTATTGTATTCGGGCACCATGTCGGCCGCGGTTGAAGGTGCTATCGAAAGTATTCCGTCTATTGGTTTTTCTTTAGATGATTATAACCTGGATGCCAACTTTAGCCACTGCATTAAATATGTTAAGGAACTTGCCTTACAGGTTTTAGCTAATGGTTTGCCGGCGAACACACTCCTCAACGTAAATTTTCCGAATACTCATGATATCAAGGGAATAAAAATTTGCCGCCAGGCCAACGCCAAATGGGCCGAGGAGTTTGATGAAAGGGTCGATCCGCATAAACGGCCCTATTACTGGCTTACCGGCGTTTTTCAGTTAAATGATGGCGGCGAGGATACCGATGTATGGGCCCTGGAGCATAATTACGCATCGGTAGTACCTGTTCAGTTTGATATGACGGCCCACCATGCCATTCCATTTTTAAACACCTGGGCATTTAATGTGTAAATTGCTGTGCTAAATAAAATACATGCTTAAAAATAATAGTTTAGTAACTGGTTTGCTTGCCGGGGCTGTACTGCCCGGTATCAGCCTGTTCATTTTCTTGTACCTGCTTAAAGGCAACTTTTTGATACTAAATAAGCCGGGCATACCTTATTTGATTGCAATAGCGCTTAATCTTTTTATCATCAGGTATTGTTTTAAGCAAGGCAAAGACAACACAGGCACGGGGATGATATTGATCACCTTTGTATTTACCGCAGCGGTGTTTTTACTCAAATTACAACCCATCCGATGAAATACTACCTGGTAGCCGGCGAAGCTTCGGGCGATTTACACGGGGCGAACCTGATGAAGGCACTAAAGGAGCTTGACCCGGCGGCTGAATTTCGTTTTTTTGGCGGCGACCTAATGCTGGCCGAAGGCGGAACCCTGGTGAAGCACTATGCCGATATGGCCTTTATGGGTTTTGTGGAGGTTGTTGTTAACCTGCGCACCATCCTTAAAAACCTGAAAGCCTGCAAGGATGATATTGCTGGATACCAACCCGATGTTTTGGTGCTGATAGATTTCCCCGGCTTTAATTTGAAGATCGCGGAATACGCCAAAACCATTGGTCTGTCGGTTAACTACTACATTTCGCCCAAAGTTTGGGCCTGGAATCAAAAACGGGTTTTAAAAATCAAGCGGATAGTTGACCACCTGTTTTGCATACTGCCTTTTGAGGTTGATTTTTATAAAAGCTGGGGAATGGACGTTGATTATGTAGGCAACCCGCTTTTGGATGCCATAACCGCGTTTGAGGCTAACCCCGAATTTTTAAAGCAGAATAATATATCGGGTAAAAAAATAATTGCGCTGTTGCCTGGTAGCCGTAAACAAGAAATAAACTATTTATTGCCAGAGATGATTGCCGTGGCCGGGCAGTTTACAGATTACCAGTTTGTCATAGCAGGGGCGCCATCATTTAAACCTGAGTTTTACAGTCAGTTTGTGAAGGATACAAATATTCCGGTAATATTTAACGCTACTTATGATTTACTCACCAACGCGCATGCTGCCATTGTTGCCTCCGGAACAGCTACTTTGGAGACTGCATTGTTCAACGTGCCGCAGGTTGTGGTTTATAAAGGCAACGCATTAACCATCGCTATAGCCCGCATGCTGATAAAAATTAAATTTATATCGCTGGTTAACCTCATTGTAAACAGGGAGATAGTAAAAGAACTCATCCAGGACGATTGCAACGAAATAAAAATAGCTGCCGAACTTACTGCCATAGTTAGCCAGGGTACTTATCGTGAAACAATGCTAAAAGATTATGATGCTCTTGACCAAAGGATGGGGCAGCCGGGCGCATCGGCCAAAACTGCAGGTCTGATTGTTAAATATGCCGCAAAAAAATAAAGCCCTGTTTTAGCAGGGCTCTATCGTTTTCATAGGTGTGATGTTGTACTTAATAGGTAGATGTAGATATATATGATGATCAGGCAGCTTTACGTGTTGTTGGTAAAGCTACCTTCTTGTTGTTGTGCATAAATTGATTTCTCACGCTTAAGTTCCTAAGATCTTCCAATAAAATATTTAGCAATTCGTCTTCAAAGCGGTCAACTAATTTGCTGATGGCTGGGTTTGTTTTAGCTGCTTTCATAGTTAAATGTTTTATAGGTAAGTAGGTGAATTGTAAATTATGCCGCGCTTGCCAACCGGGCTGCTTTAGCTTTAACTGATTTCAGATCGTTCATTAATAATATTTTCAATTCATTATCAAAGCGTGTTACTAATTTGTTGGTTGATGGTTTTCTTGTAGTCTTCATAGTTTTTTAGCTTTTATGTTTAAAATGTTTTTAGTTTAATCTTTCTTTTCAGTTTCCTGGTTTTCGGTAAGGTTTTCTTTGCGACGTTTTGCTTCTTTGTATTGCCTTAAAATTTGCTCTTCATCGCGTGCGTCTGTTATTTTTGTAGGCTCTACAGGATTAGCCCATTCCTTCTCTTCTTCCTTAACCGTTTTCTTTTTGGTTGCCATAACAGTTACGTTTGGTAGGTACAGTTCCAATCCTGTGCCAAAAAAACATTATCCCCCAGAAAAAATCATTTTAATGTCATGGTTTTTGTATGTAATTCTTTTTAACTTATTGTTTTTAAGTTGTTTATAATAAATAAAACATTTTTGGCTTTTTTCTGCTGATGGTGTAATCAGACAAAAAAAGTGTCCGGTTGTTATTTAATAACCGAACACTTGCTCTAATTCCGTACGTTTTTTTGGTAGTTGATGAAGTGTGCGGCAAGCGCTATAGCGAAACCTGCGGGGTTTTTTGTCAGAGATTTTAACGGTGTGCGCAATATCGGCCAGCAAAGGTTGATTGTAGTAAATATTGGCCACTACAAGGCAGGTAGCAATAGTCATGACCCATAAAGTGAACAATGTTAGATGTGGGTGTATGTTTGCAGGCAGGGTAGTTGTCATGTATAAAAAAATTCATAAATAGGCCGCAAAAATGCTGAAGCAATTTTAAAGTCATGCTTATTTTAAGTAAATTTTTGTACACGGGTTACAATATCTGCAAAGATTAGGAGTTCTAACATCAATATAAAAGTACTTTTTTTATTGGCGAGTGAATAAAAAAGTAAATTTTATCACTTTTTTTGTTCAATAAGTCTTTTTTGGAATAGAATTTGAACAAAAAACATTATAAATTCATTCTTTTATTGAATTTGGAGTGTTTATAAATGTATAATTTAGTTAAATTTTTGATTTTTGATCAAAAAAAATGACTGAAATCTAATAATTTAATAGGTGTTTTCTTCTTTATTAAAATGTAAATTAAATTTTAAATAAATTATCACATTAATAATAATTTATTTGTATTTTTGAGAATCAAACAGGGATATTGAGTTGTTTTGATAAATGTTACAATAAAATTACAAAATAATTTAAAAGAATATAAAAACTTAGTGTTACTTTTACACCGTAATACAAAAACAAAAAAAGTCTTCTCATAATTTAGGTTTATAATTGGTTAGTAAAGGCCCCTGCCCATCAGGGGCTTTACTTGTTTTAAGGACTTGAGTTTTAAACCATCATTTAAGTAATTTTGACGAAAATTGAGAGGCGTAATCAATATAATCTTCAGCGGCTAAAACTATTGAAGATTGCTTCCAGGGTTTATGTTTATATAATGGATTAAAATACTATGGAAAACAGAAATACTGATTTGGCCATCCGGCTGGCATCAATCAAAGATGCCCATGGTATACTTGATATTTACAATGATGCCATATTGAATACAACGGCCGTGTATAGTTATGAACCCCATACTATAGATATGCGCCTGCAGTGGCTGCAAGATAAGCGTAACCACAATATTCCTGTTTTAGTGGCCGAGGTTGATGGCATTGTAGCCGGATTTGCAACTTATGGGCCCTTCAGGGCGTGGCCTGCCTACCAGTATACCGTTGAGCATTCAGTATACGTTCACAAAGCCTACAGGCAACAAGGCATAGCTGGAAAACTTTTACTCCAACTCATCGAAACAGTAAAACAGCAACCAATACATACTATTATTGCGGGCATTGATGCCGGGAATGCGGCGAGTATTAAACTGCACCAGAAGTTTGGTTTTACAGAGATAGGTACTTTTAAGCAGGTTGGTTATAAGTTTGATCGTTGGCTCGATTTAAAATTTATGCAATTGATATTAGATAATGATTTTAGGCCCGGCAGCTAATTTTTTAAAATCAAATTCTTTTTTAATACTTAAAATTATATATTTGCCACCCGCAACGGGGGATTAGCTCAGCTGGCTAGAGCGCTTGCATGGCATGCAAGAGGTCATCGGTTCGACTCCGATATTCTCCACAGATAATCAAGGCTTTACGATAATTCGTAGGGCCTTTTTTGTTGTCAATAAAATAATGCAAAAACATTGTTAAAATATTGAAGTTGCCTATAGAGAGCACAAGACGTTTGCAAACCCGGCATCTTCAACCTTAAAATTTGCTATACAAGAAAGCTTGGATGCATTCATTAAAGGTAGCCGATAAAGATTTTTGAACGGATTTATTCCTCTAAATTAAACAAGCTGCCAAAGAGTTAAAAATTATTGTACCCGGGACGAAGTAGCGCCTGGTTATCAGGTGGTGATGGTGGTAAAAGATTGTCTTGTGAGCAAACGGAATAATTTCGGTTTATTTTAATACAGGCGCCGTCATTGTTAGTATGGGGAACAGGCTTGTCGCAAAAACTTATTAGTTATAACTGCTTGTATAACAAATTATATTGTGCTAATTTCCTTACAAGTAAAATCTCAAATTACTTCTGTCTCAAATCTCATATCTCCCATCTCAAATCTATCTTTTTAGCTAACTTAGCAGCGTTAAAAACACACAATGAAAAGAGATAAACTGATATTTAAACTTTTGGATGAAGAGCAGCAACGCCAGGAGGAAGGCATTGAGCTAATAGCATCTGAAAATTTTGTAAGCCGTCAGGTAATGGAAGCGGCGGGTTCTGTTGCTACCAACAAATACGCCGAAGGTTTACCGGGTAAACGCTACTATGGCGGCTGCGAGGTGGTTGATGAAATTGAAACCATTGCCATTGAGCGTGCTAAACAATTGTTTAATGCCGAGTGGGCAAACGTTCAACCGCACTCTGGCGCACAAGCCAACGCTGCGGTAATGCTGGCCTGCTTACAAGCTGGCGATAAAATATTAGGCTTTGATCTTTCACATGGTGGTCACTTAACACATGGTTCGCCGGTGAATTTTTCGGGTAAATTATACGAGCCACATTTTTATGGCGTGGTTAAAGAAACCGGTTTAATTGACTACGAGCAGCTTAAAAGAGTCGCTTTGGAGCAAAAACCAAAACTGATCATCTGTGGTGCTTCTGCCTATTCACGCGATTGGGATTATGAGTTTATCCGTGCAGTTGCCGATGAGGTTGGCGCTTTGGTATTAGCCGATATTTCGCACCCATCGGGCCTTATTGCCCGTGGCTTGCTGAAAGATCCGCTTCCGCATTGCCATATTGTTACTACAACCACGCATAAAACCTTACGCGGCCCGCGCGGTGGTTTAATTTTATTGGGTAAAGATTTCGAAAATCCTTTTGGTGTAAAAACACCAAAAGGCGAAACCAGGATGATGTCGTCCTTACTGGATATGGCCGTGTTTCCTGGTACCCAGGGTGGTCCGTTAGAGCATATCATTGCGGCTAAAGCCATTGCTTTTGGCGAGGCTTTGAGCGATAGCTACATGAAATATATTGTACAGGTTAAAAAGAATGCCGAAGCCATGGCCGAAGCATTTGTAAAACGCGGATACCAGATCATTTCGGGGGGTACAGATAACCACCTGATGCTGATTGATCTTCGTAATAAAAATATTACCGGTAAAGCAGCCGAGAATGCTTTGGTTAGCGCCGATATTACGGTTAATAAAAACATGGTGCCTTATGACGATAAGTCGCCGTTTGTAACATCAGGTATTCGTGTGGGTACAGCGGCCATCACCACCCGCCATATGAAAGAGAAACATATGGAAGAGATTGTGGAATTGATAGATGCGGTACTTTCTGATCCTGAAAATGAGCATTCTATAAAGAAAATTCGCAAAAGGGTGCACAAACTAATGCACGATTTTCCATTGTATCGCGAAGAAGGATCAGAATAAATGGCAACAAAGCAGCATGGATTTATAGATAATGAGAAAGAGCGATTAGCCGCGCTGCAATCATACCATGTGCTTGATACATTGCCCGAAGAAGAATATGACGCTATAGCGCGCCTGGCATCCTATATATGCCAGGCGCCTTTTGCTTTTATTACCTTTATTGACGATCACAGACAGTGGTTTAAATCAAAAATAGGCCTGCCGATTGATTATATCCCCAAAACAGATTCCTTTTGCCGCTACACCATTTTGGGTGATGAGACAATCATAGTTCCTGATGCCACTAAAAACGACTTGTTTGCCGACACTGATATGGTAAAAGGCCCAATGGCTATCAGGTTTTATGCCAGCGCGCCCCTGGTTAATCCGCAGGGCTACCGCATAGGCGCCCTTTGCGTCTTCGATCAAAAAGTAAAGCATTTAAGCGCCGAACAGGAAGATGCGTTAAAAACACTTGCCAAAGAGGTTATCTCGCACCTTGAATTGCGCAGGCAAAGGCGCGAATTGGAACAGAACCTTCAAATTCACCAGGATTTTTACAACCTTTTTGATAGCTCGCCCGATGTTCATTGTATTATGGACAGGGATTTTAATATCGAACAGATCAATCGGTCGGCTAACACGGTTTTGGGCGTTGCCCCGGATAAGGCTATTGGCCAGCCCATCTGGAATTTTTTCCCTGAAGAAGAAAGGCTCAAATCATTAAATTTACTTAAAACAGGGTTAAGCAGGCAGCAACGCAGGTTTGACATCGAAACTGGTGTGTTAACGGCCGGAGAGGATGTTAAATGGATAAGCTGGTCCGTTACATTCAACGGCGGCAAATGGTTTGCCAGTGGCCGCGATATCACCTACCAGAAACATATTTCGCAGGAACTGGAACAATTGGCCTTAGTGGCAAGCAAGGTTAGCAACGGCGTTGTAATAAGCAACGCCGCTGATGAGGTTGTTTGGGTGAATGATGCATTTGAGCACATTACCGGTTTTACCTTAGCCGATGTTGAAAATAAATGGCTGGGCGCTACACTCAAAGGTACTGTTGCAGATGCTGCCGCCGAGGCTAAATTGATAGCCTCAATAAAAAATAAAGAATCGTATGAGGTTGAGCTTTTAGTAACGCCAAAAAGCGGCAAACCTTTTTGGATCACTGTCATCAATTCTGTAATACGTAACAGCGAGGGTGATGTTGATAAATACATCAGGGTAATTATTGATATATCGGCCAGGAAGAAGATTGAACAGGACCTGGAGATACTATCATTTGCTGCCAGGAAATCACCCGGAGGGATATTTATTCGCGATAATGAAGGGCGGTTTTTATGGATGAACCAGGCTTTGGAAGATATAATAGGTTATTCGTTTGCCGAACTGGAAGGCAAAGCGATTGGAACCTCGTTATTGGGAAAGGACTCTGACCTGAGTGTTTTTGAAGGCGCCGTACAGGCCGTTAAAGAAAACCGGCCGTATGAGGTTGAAATAAAAGTGTACAAAAAAGACGGCACGCCGATATGGACCTGGCTGTCAAATAGCCCGATATTTAACGAAACCGGTAAGGTTGACAGGCAGATAGGGGTAATGGTTGACATCACCGAACGTAAAAAAGCCGAAGAGGAACTCACCCTGTTGTCGCTCGTGGCAAGCAAGGTTACCAGTGGCATAGTAATCAATAATAGCGAAGGCCGGGTTGAGTGGGTTAATGAAGCTTTTGAAAAAATTACAGGCTACCGGATAAAAGAGGTAAGCGGCAAACATTTGGGCGATATATTAAAAGGTGCGCTAACTGATGTTGCCATTATTGAACGGGCCCGTGAGCTTTCCCGGAATAAACAGTCTTTTGAGGTTGATTTACTTATATACCGTAAAGACGGTCAGCCATTATGGGTTTCTGTCATCAATTCGGTGATATCAGATGCAAAAGGGAAAGTTGACAAATATGTTGAGGTAATTATTGATATCACCGAGAAAAAGAAGGCCGAAATTCAATTAATTGCCGCCAAAGAAGAAGCGCTGCAACTAAGCAGGGCCAAGGATATGTTTATATCGGTAATGAGCCATGAAATCCGCACGCCGTTGAACGCGGTTATTGGCATGTCGCATTTATTGCTGGATGAAGATCCGCTGGAATCGCAGAAAGAAAACCTGGGCATTCTTAAATTTTCGGCCGAGAATTTATTGACGCTGATAAACGATGTTCTTGATTTTGCTAAGATGGAAACAGGTAATGTGGAGCTTGAGCGTGTACGGTTGGACCTGCGCGATATGGTTCAGAGCATTAACAGTTCGTTGCAATACAAGGCAGTCGAAAAAAATATATATCTTAGCAAAAGCATTGATGACGATGTGCCGTCAATTATTTTAGGCGACCGGACCCGTTTAAGCCAGATAATTTTAAACCTGGTGAGCAACGCGGTTAAGTTTACCGAAAAAGGTGGCGTTAATGTTGATCTGAAAGTTATCCAGGAAACGGATAAGGATGTAAGGATCAGGTTTTCGATCACAGATACCGGTATAGGTATTGCGCCTGATAAAATAAATGTGATATTTGAGCAGTTTAAACAAGCCGAAGCCGACACTACACGAAAATATGGGGGCACAGGTTTAGGCCTGGCCATCAGTAAACGCCTTATTGAATTACACGATTCACGTATTAATGTGGATAGCGTGCCAGGTCAGGGTTCAACTTTTTGGTTTACCATTACTTTCAACAAAGCAGATAAGCAACTAAATAGCAATAATAACAAAGTGGAAGAAGGACTGAAAATTAACGTTTTAGTAGTTGATGATAACCAGATAAACAGGTTGTTGATCAATAAAATCCTTAAAAAATGGGGTGCGGATGCCGATTTTGCCGAAAACGGGCTGGAGGCAGTAAACAAGGTAGTAACCAATCAAAATTATAACGTGGTATTGATGGATATACACATGCCCGAAATGGGTGGTTTAGAAGCTACCCAGGTTATCCGTTCAAATCCCGAACCATATTTTCAGCAATTGCCTATCATCGCTTTAACCGCATCTATGCTTAGCAACCAAATGGGCGAAATAGATAACGCCGGTATGAATGATTATATCCTGAAACCATTTGATCCAAAAATACTTTTCGAAAAATTGAGCAGGTATCAACACCAATAAGTGGTGCCAAACCCCGAAAGGCGAGCTCCTGTACAGAGGTGTTCCACCGGAACAGTGGAACACTGTGGAACGCATTGCTCCTGATAGTCAATGAATTAGCATTTTGCTAAAACGGAACGCGGAACACTTTTATAATTGATTATCAGCTCTTTAACATATTGACACCGCTATGAGTTTGAGCTGAACTATTAACTTATGTGAAGTGTCTTGGTTCTTGACTCTTGATTCTATTTTTCAGTTACTTTAAACCGCATACGCAATAGTTGCAATGCTCAGCTTCAACCCCGGCACTTTTAATAATTCTATCCCGCAAGCTTCCAGCGTCGATCCGGTGGTAACAACATCGTCTACCAATAAAACATGCTTGTCTGTTAATCTTTCCGGTTTGGCAACTGCAAATACTTCCTGCATGTTTTCAAAACGGGCAAAGCGCGATTTATGGGTTTGGGTAACTGTGGCAACTTTCCGTATCAAATTATCCAATTCAACCGTAGCCGACAGCTTATCTGCCAATCCCTCGGCAAAGCAGGCGCTTTGGTTGTAACCGCGCTCTTTTAAACGTTTTTTATGCAGGGGTACGGGAATAAGATAATCAACTGTATTAAAAACGGGGTTCTCCGTTAATTGAGTGCCGGCAATATTTCCTGCCAGGTTACCAATCTGTTTCATGCCGCTGTATTTAAAATGGTGCATCAGGTTTTGCACATTGCCGCCTTTGTTAAAAAAGTAAAGGGCGTAGGCTGCTTCAATCTTTATTTTGCCATAAAACTGCTGTGCAACAATATTATCGGCCTGGGTATGAAAGTTGGTAAATGGTAAATTATACCGGCAATCCGAACAAATAATATGCTCATTGGCTACCAGGCTGGCATTGCAGGCAGGACATAATTGGGGGAAAAGCAGCGAAACAAAATCGGCAAGGTAGCCGCCCGGTAATTTCATGGCCTTAATGTAAGGCAGATTTTTTTAAACTTCTACAGTTTTTGCTTTTTCTTTAATAGCAAGCTGACCGCAGGCTGCATCAATATCTTTGCCCCGGCTGCGGCGCAGGTGTGTATTAATGCCTTGTTTTGTTAAATAGCTGGCAAAAGCTTCTACCTTATCCTCATCGGCATTAATATAGCTGGCGAAAGAAATGGGGTTGTACTCAATAATATTCACTTTGCAGGGCAGGTGCTTGCAAAATTTGGCAAGCTCCATGGCATCCTGGATGCCATCATTTACACCGTCAAAAATAATATACTCGTATGTTACCGGGTTTTTGGTTTTGGCGTAATAATATTTAAGGGCCTCGGCCAATGCTTTTAATGAGTTCTGCTCGTTAATGGGCATAATGGTGTTACGCTTCTCGTCGTTAGCGGCATGTAATGAAAGCGCCAGGTTGAATTTTACCTCGTCATCGCCCAGTTTTTTTATCATTTTAGCTATGCCTGCTGTTGATACGGTGATGCGCTTTGGCGACATGTTTAAGCCATCTTCGGCAGTGATGCGCTCTATCGAATCCATTACATTTTTGTAGTTCAGCAATGGTTCGCCCATTCCCATGTACACAATGTTTGATAACGGGATGCCATAATTTTCGCGGGCTTGCTGATCAATCAATACTACCTGGTCGTAAATCTCATCGGGGTTAAGGTTCCTTTTGCGCTCCATATAGCCTGTAGCGCAAAATTTGCAGGTAAGACTGCAACCCACCTGTGATGATACACAAGCCGTCATCCGGCCGGGAGTTGGAATTAAAACACCCTCAATTAGGTGAGTATCGTGTAAAATAAAAGAATTTTTTATAGTTTTATCAGCACTAACCTGTGATGTATTTATCTTAACGTTGTTAATTACAAAGTTTTCATCCAGTTTAGCACGTAGTTCTTTTGAAATATTGCTCATTTCATTAAATGAGAAACATGATTTTTTCCAAAGCCATTCATAAACTTGTTTAGCCCTGAAACTTTTTTCGTCCATACGGATAAAATGTTCCTGTAAAGCGTTCAAACTCAGGCTGCGGATGTCTATTTTGTTTTTTGCAATATTCACGTTGCAAAGGTACTTAATTTAAAAAAATGTTTTTCTTTTTTTAAAGTCATTCTTTTTGACGGTAAAAAAACGATAACTAAAAGTTAATTGTGTTAATTTGAACCGGGCATATTTTAGAAAAACGTTTTTACACAGATACCAAAGTTTTACAGATGAATGAAAAGTTTTAGAGCCGATTATGTTTTTCCAGTTTATGCCGATCCTATTAAGAATGGAATTGTTACCGTTGATGATGTTGGTAAAATAATTTCAGTTTCCGATTCAAGCAACCCGCCAGGCGGTCCGATAGAAAATGTTAGCGGTATTATTTGCCCCGGATTTGTAAACACCCATTGCCACATTGAACTTTCGCATCTAAAAAACAAAATTAAAACAGGCGGAGGCCTGGTTTCGTTTATAAAAGATGTTCAGGCTTTCAGAAATTCCGACGAGCAGGTGGTGACAGAGGCCATTGAAAAGGCCGATCAGGAAATGTATGACAATGGCATTGTTGCTGTTGGCGATATTTCAAATACCAATTTAAGTGTAAACACCAAAGCTAAAAGTAAACTGTATTACCACACTTTTGTAGAAACCTTCGGCTTTTTGCCACAAAACGCCGCCGACGTTTTCGACAAAGCTATAGCCTTGCTAAATGAGTTTAAGCCGCAATCGGTTTCGATAACGCCACACGCGCCATATTCTGTATCCAAAGAACTATTTAAACTGGTAAGAAAACACAGCGAAGAAGGACATAATCTTATCAGCATTCACAACCAGGAGTGCGAAGACGAAAATAAATTTTATCGCTATAAACTCGGTGGATTTTTAGACCTGTACCAGCATTTTGGTATTGATATCGGTTTTTTTAAACCGCAGGCGCGCAACTCTGTACAATCAATTATTCCTTTGCTCAGCAATAAGCAAAAGGTGCTGTTGGTTCATAATACCTGTACCAATTTAAAGGACATCTATTTTATTAAACGTTTTGACCGCAAGGTGAATTTTTGCTTTTGCCCCAATGCCAATGTGTATATTGAAGACAAATTGCCTAAAATTGAACTTTTTGTCGATCAGGGTTTTAACATTACCCTGGGTACCGATAGCCTGGCATCCAACAATAGCTTATGCATATTGAGCGAAATGCGCGTCATTCAAAAAAAATTTCCTGCTTTAAGTACCGAAAGACTGATAAAATGGGGCACCCTTAACGGTGCTGAGTTTTTAGGCATCGACGATGAGAAAGGATCCTTGCAAATTGGCAAAACCCCGGGCCTAAACCTGATAACCGGTCTTGATGGTTTGAAGATAACACCTGAGAGTAAAGTTAAGAAGTTGATTTAAAGTAATTAGTGAATGGTTGATTGGGTGAGTAGTTTATTTGGTTAAAAAAATTAGAATAGGTTACATTTGCAATGTAGAAAATTGATTCAGGCATCTGGTCTGGTGCAAAAGCAACCACTCACCTAATCAACTCAATCAACCACTCACCAACTAATGAAACATCTCAATATAACAGTAAAAGGTAAGGTACAAGGCGTTTTCTTTCGTAAATCAACCAAGGCAACGGCCGATCAGTTGGGCGTGCGTGGTTTTATTTTAAATGAGCCCAACGGCGATGTGTATATTGAAGCCGAGGGCGATGATTTTGCCATGGGCATGTTTATGGACTGGTGCAATGAAGGCCCCGAGTACGGCGAAGTAACTTCTGTTGAAACCCATGAGGGCGAATTAAAAAACTATCGTAATTTTGAAGTTGTAAAAAGGCGCCCGTAATTGTAACGGAAGCAGATTAATTACACTGAACATCAACATTGTCAACCGCTAAAAAATTTGCAGGGCAAACCGCCGTTTATGGTTTAAGCACCATTGCCGGGCGAGTGCTTAGTTTTTTCCTCACCCCAATTTATACTCACGCCTATGCCGCCGGTGTTTACGGCATATTAACCACCATGTTTGGCTGGGTTTCTATCTTAAATGCGGTATTGTCTTTCGGGATGGAGACAACTTTTTTCAGGTACCTGAATAAGTACCCCGAAAATAAAAAACGGGTTTACAATAATTCCTTTATAGCCATTTTTGCAGTTACACTGTTCTTTTTATTAATTACGCTTCCTTTTTTAAATTTTATAACTGGCTTTATTAAAGTTGGCGAACTTACCAGTCATGAAGATTTTTTAATCTTTATCAAAATCTTCATAGCCATATTGGTATTAGATGCCTGGGGTACGGTACCGTTTGCCAAATTGCGGGCTGATGGCCGCCCTGGCCGGTACGGGGCTATTAAGTTTTTGAACATCATCATTTTCATCGGTTTCAATCTTCTTTTTATTTATGTGCTGCCGTTTTGGCTAAGTCATAACCTTGTTGGTGCGGCTTGGATACATACGTGGTATGTGCCGGGTTGGGTAGGGTATGTTTTCGTATCTAACCTTATAGCCAGTGTTTTTTCATTGCTGATGCTGTTACCCGAGTTTTTGAGGCTTAGTTTCGATTTCGACAGGAAGATGTTTGCCGAAATGTTTAAATATAGCTGGCCCGTGCTTATAGCCAATTTATCTTTCCTGATTAATGAAAATTTAGATAAGATACTTTTGGGCAAGTTGCTGCACCCGCACATCAGTGTGCGCGAGGTAGGCATTTACGCTGCCTGCGCCAAAATATCCTTATTCCTGAGCATTTTTGTACAGGCGTTCCGGCTGGGGGCCGAGCCATTCTTTTTTAGTCATGCTAAAAATAAAAATGCAGGGCAAACCTACGCCCGCATTATGGATTACTTTGTAATTACTGTGTGTATAATATTTGTAGCCCTGGTGGCCAATATCGAAATCCTGAAGTACTTTGTCAGGGGCCACGATAAAACGCAAACTGATTTGTATTGGACTGGTTTAAAGGTGGTTCCACCCCTGCTGTTCGGGTATGTAAGTCTGGGCATTTACATGAATCTTTCGGTATGGTATAAACTATCCGATCAAACCAAATATGGTTTGTATATTTCTGGCGTAGGCGCAATTTTAACTATTGTTTTAAATGTATTGCTTATACCCAAATACAGTTATATAGCCTCTGCCTGGATTTCGTTTGCGGCATATACCACTATGATGATATTATCGTACATATGGGGACAAAAAAATTATCCTATCCCGTATAATATCAAAAAAAATCTGGCTTACATTGTAGCATCAATAATACTCGTGTACATATCGTTCACTATATTTAAACGAAATATATTTGTAGGCAACGCTTTAGTCCTTTTGTTTGCGGGCACAGCTTTTTATTTTGAACGTAAACCGCTTTTAGCTATTTTAAAAAGATAATGAACATACGTATCATCAACAAATCAAACAACAGCTTACCGGCTTATGAAACCGTCCACGCCGCAGGTATGGATTTGAGGGCAAACCTGGAACAATCCATCAGGTTAAACCCAATGGAGCGTAAGCTTGTGCCAACCGGCTTGTATATTGAATTGCCTGTAGGTTTTGAGGCGCAGATACGGCCGCGCAGTGGTTTGGCGTTTAAGCATGGCATAGGCATCGTTAATTCGCCGGGTACTATTGATGCCGATTACCGGGGCGAAATAAAAGTATTGCTTATTAATTTTGGAGCAGAACCATTTGAGATTAACCATGGCGATAGGATAGCGCAAATGGTAATAGCCAAACATGAAACCGTTAGCTGGAACGAAGTGGAGGTATTAAATGATACCACACGTGGCGAAGGCGGGTTTGGGCACACTGCGGTAAAATAGAATCAAGAGGTTAGAGTCAAGAATTAAGACTTTTGAAAATCGGCTGGAAGGTAAAGACGGGCATTTTTTTTGTGTAGATTTGAATATGAGGGATAGGAATTTAAGATCTGGAAATACAATAAACAAGACATGGCACTTGCAAATTGCAGCTGTCTTGGTGCTTGCTTCCTGGTTTTTGCCCCTTCAACTCACCGCTCAAACCGCAGTGGCCCCGAAACAAATGGGTACCCTGGACAGCAGCGAGATCAGGCAGTTGTTTTTTTCGGCCTTGCGCGAGAAAACGGTCGAAAATCTGAAGCACGCGTCGGAGTTGTTTGAGCGTGTGATCCAGGCCGATCCGGCGAATGATGCCTCACTGTATGAACTGGCCAATCTTAAAAAAATACAAAATGATTACACCGGCGCGCAGCCATTGCTTGAACGTGCTGTAGCCGTAAAACCCAATAACGAATGGTACTGGAGCGCGCTTGCCGATAGTTATGAAAAAAGTAACAACATTGGCAAGTTAGAGAATGTGTTTAACCAGCTTATCCGCCTTAATCCCAGCAAGCCCGAGTATTATTTTGATAAAGCCAATGCGCTGGTCATTTTAAAAAGATATGATGACGCGCTAAAAGTTTACGATCAGTTAGAGCAAATTACCGGCCCCAGCGACGACCTTTTAGGTAGCCGCCAAAAAATATACCTTAAGCAAGGTAAGGTTGACCAGGCTGCGGCCGATATTGAAAAAGCTATAGCTGCCAACCCCGGGCAGATACGTTATTACCTGTTACTTTCAGAAATATATAACTCGAACGGATTTGGCGATAAAGCTTTAAAGACCTTACTGCAGGCCGAAAAAATTGACCCTGGCAATGGCATGGTGCACCTGGCGCTTGCCGATATTTACCGGGATAAGAAAAATAACGAAGCGAGTTTTAAGGAGCTTACACTGGCCTTCGCCATACCCGAAATAAACATCGATCAAAAAATAAGGATCATAACCGGTTACTATCCTAAATTTCCGGATCCCAATGCCAGAGCCAGCGCGCTTGAATTGAGCCGGATACTTACAGTTACCCATGCCAGGGATAGCAAGGCTTTTGCCATGTATGGCGATATGCTGCTGCAAAACGATAAATTGAAGGAAGGAAAAGAAGCCTACAGAAAATCAATAGAGCTGGACGGGCAGACATACCAGGTACATGAACAATTGGTGCGTATTGAATTAAGTATGAACGATATTGACGGAGCTGTTAAAGACGGGGAGAACGCGCTGTCCCTGTTCCCAAACCAGGCCTGGATGAATTACCTGGTGGGCGTGGCATGGGCGCAAAAAAAGGATTTTAACAAAGCGCTGGGTTATGTTAAAAATGCAACTTCATTAGAAATTCAGGATAAGGAACTACTTTCGCTAAGCTTTTCGTTATTAGGCGATTGTTATCATGATATGAAGAACAACAAAAGTTCAGACGAAGCTTATGATAAGGCCCTGGCCATTAATCCGGATAATGCATATACCTTAAACAATTATGCTTATTATTTATCGTTAAGAAATGAAGCTTTGGATAAAGCGGCGCAAATGTCGGCGCGGTCAACCCAGCTACAGCCCAATACGGCATCATTTGAAGATACTTATGCATGGATATTGTTTATGCAGAAGAAATATCCCGATGCTAAGGTATGGATGGAAAAGGCCTTGACGCACGATAAAGATAAAAGTGGGGTTAAGTATGAACATTACGGCGATATTTTGTTTTATCTTGGTAAAACAGATGAAGCGGTAGATAGCTGGAAAAAGGCTAAAGGCTACGGTGAGCAATCGCCGGTTTTAGATCGAAAGATAAATGAAAAGAAATACGTTGAATAGGTTACTGATAGTTTGCGGTTTGCTTGTAATAGTAAGTTGTAAAGCGCGCAAGCAGGTAATGGTAACCCGCAAACCAGATACTGTTGCTACGACTGATAATAAAATAAATACGAAACTTGTTGCCATAAAAGCGCAGCAGGTAAATTTTAATACATTTTCGGGCAAGGCCAAAACAAACCTGGATATTAACGGTAACAGCAACGATGTTACGCTTAATATTCGTATAAATAAGGGTAAAAAAATCTGGGTATCTATCACCGCGATATTGGGTGTAGAGGTTGCCCGCGCCGTGATTACGCCCGATAGCATATTGCTCATAAACAGGCTGGAGGGGGTTTACATGAAAAAGCCATTTAGCTATGTTTACGCGTATGCCAGCAAACAGGTGAATTATAAAACGTTAGAATCATTGCTGATAGGTAATGCGATACCTGAGTTGCTTGTGGAGAAAAGCGACATTTCTATTGGTAACAATGGCAATGCTTTTTTAAGAGGTGAACTTGACGACCTTCGTTATCTCTTAACTTTTGGGACTGATAATAAGGTTACACAAACCAACTTAGCTAATCCGAGCCAAGAGCAATCGTTGGAAGTAAAAAATAACGCATTTATACAGGCCAACAACCGTATCCTGCCATCGCAGATAGATATTGCATCGGTAGTAAAAGATAAAAAAGTACACATAAACCTGCATTATACTAAGGTCGATTTTGACCAGCAACTGGAATATCCATTTAGTATTCCGGATAGATATGAGCCGGCCAAATAATTCCTATTTTTGTTTGATGAAATTTTTAAAAGCAATTCTCTTTTTTATAGCAGTACTTATCGCTGTTGATGCACATGCACAAAGCAGTGCCGAGCTAAAGCGCAGGCGCGATAAATTATCAGAAGAGCTTGAACAATTGAATAAGGATTACCAGGAGACCTCAAGTAATAAAAGGGCGACCTTAAAACAATTAAGCCTGTTAAAGGCGCAGATAAGCCTGAGGGAGGAAAAGATAAGCAACATTAACTCCGAAGTAAGAAACCTGGATAGCCAAATCTCCGAAAGCAATAATACTGTACACAGCTTGCAAAGCCAGTTAGATCAGTTAAAAAAGGAGTATGCGGGAATGATACTTTTTGCCTACCGTAACCAAAGCGCTTACAATAAGCTGATGTTTTTATTTGCATCAAAAGATTTTAACCAGGCCTATAAACGCTTAAAATATTTACAGCAATTTGGCGCCTACCGTGAACGCCAGGCCGGTTACATACAAGGAACGCAAAAGGAACTGCACGTAAAAATAAACGAGCTTGATAAAACCAAGCAGGAAAAAAGCAATTTGCTTGAAGACCAGGAAAAAGAAAAGAAAACCCTGGGTGCGCAAAAAAACGACCAGGTTAAAGTAGTTAAAGACCTGTCGCAGCATGAAGGGTTGTTAAAACAACAGCAAAAAGACGTTCAGAATAAGCTGGCCAAGACAAACCGGGAGATTGCAAGCGCTATTCGCCGCGAGATAGAGGAAGCTCAACGGAAGGCAGAAGCCGAGGCGCGGGAAGCAGCAAGATTAGCAGCTGCGAAAGCCAAAGCTGAAAACAGGCCCGCACCTGTTGAGCGTAAGGCAGTTGCTAAAACAAGTTCTGGGTATTTGAATGCAACACCAGAAGCGGCCAGGCTGTCTAACGACTTTTTGGGCAACAAAGGCCGCCTGCCATGGCCGGTAGCCAACGGTATAATAACTACGCCGTTTGGTCCTTATACTTCCGAAGGTATCAGGAGCGAAAATACCGGGGTTGACATCAGGACGAACGCAGGCGCCACGGTAAGGGCGGTTTTTGAGGGTGAAGTGATCAGGGTGGTTGATGTGAGTGGTACTTACCTGGTGATGATAAAGCACGGAGAGTACTTTACAGTGTATGGAAACTTACGGTCGGTTACTGTGGCACGCGGCCAAAAGGTAACTACCAAACAAAATTTAGGTATTGTTGCAACCGATCCGTCAACGGGCGAAACTGAAGTTAACTTTGATATATATAAAGCTAAGGACGCGCAGAACCCTAAGTTTTGGCTGGCGCCTAATTAGTTGTAAACCGTGAATAAGAGTCAAGAATTAAGAGTCAGGAATCAAGAAAGAAAACAATAAAATAATAAGTCAAATTATGCCCAGCTTGGCTAAATAAGCAGTTTAGGTAGTAATTTTATATTGGAACCTTTTTTGCAGCTATCTTGATTCTTGACTCTTAACTCTTGATTCTTAATTATAAAGATATTAATTGTTTATATTTGTAACCTTAAAAAAAATGCGATGCTAAGTACAGTTTTTTTATTTTTAAATATTGGTACGGGCGAGATGGTACTGATACTTTTTGCAGCATTAATGCTATTTGGAGGCGAAAAGCTTCCTGGTATGGCGCGCACGCTGGGCAAAGGCCTGCGCGATTTTAAAGATGCATCGGAAGATGTTAAGCGCGAAATTAATAACCAGATCAATAATTTCCAGGAGAAACCAACAGAAACTAAAACTACTACTCCAGTAATTGAAGAACATACAACACCGCTTATTGAAGAACATTCGGTTGATGAAACCCTGGTTGATGAAACTCCGGTTGCCGAAAGCGTAGAGCATCACCCCAATCCGGTGATTGCCGAAAATAAAGTTCCAAATACAATCCCTGCTGCCGAGTTTCACGTAGGTAACGATCAGGAACCGGTTACAGAGTCGAAAATAGATCTTAATAAACACTAAAAACCTGCCTTGGCAGTTTAATAAAGAGAGCATTCTATCATTAATAATAATATTAACTTATATAAAAATCAAAAATCATGGGTTTAGGGGCACCAGAAATTATTCTTATCATCCTGGCAATTCTTTTATTATTTGGCGGTAAAAAAATACCCGAACTAATGAGAGGCTTAGGAAAAGGCGTTAAAGAATTTAAAGACGCACAGAACAACGAAGGCAACACGTCTTCTGCAGAAGAAAAACCTAAAGTTTAATACTTTAGACTGCTGTTTTTTACTACCTTATTTACGATATAAACTTATCTGTTGAATTAATTTGTTATTTCAACGGATAAGTTTTTTATTTTAGCCCCATGGCTAAATTTTATTCCTCTTTAACCGAAATAAAGAGCGGGTTGCAGCGTGCGGAAATTACTGTTCAGGGTTTGGTAAAAAGCTATTTGGGCGAAATTAAAAAGAACGCCCATTTAAATGCTTTTAATGAAGTATTTGAAAAAGAAGCGCTTATCAATGCAAAAAATGTTGATGAACGGATAAAAAATGGAACTGCCGGTAAGCTGGCAGGTATGGTGATAGCCATAAAAGATAACATTTGCTACAAAGGGCACCAGGTAACCGCCTCGTCCAAAATCCTCAAAGGTTTTACTTCAATATATTCATCAACTATTGTTGAGCGGCTGCTTGCCGAAGATGCCGTGATTATAGGCCGCTGTAATTGCGATGAGTTTGCTATGGGAGGATCCAACGAAAATTCATTTTATGGCCCGGTAAAAAACTACGCCGATCAAAAAAGAGTATCGGGCGGTTCGTCGGGCGGTTCGGCAGTTGCTGTACAGGCCAATATGTGCCATGCGGCTATTGGTACTGATACGGGCGGCTCGGTAAGGCAACCGGCGGCATTTTGCGGGGTGATAGGCTTTAAACCTACTTACGGCCGTATTTCCAGGCACGGCATTATAGCCTATGCCTCATCATTTGATCAGGTTGGCCCAATTACCCGTTCGGTAGAAGATACTGCATTGTTGTATGAAGTGATGGCAGGCCCCGATGATTACGATAACACCTTGATACAGCAACCGGTACCGCCAATATCTGTTGATACCCAAAAGCCAACCCCTAAAAAAATAGCCTATTTACAGGAGGCCTTATCAAGCCCTGGCGTTGATGCCGAGGTCAAGGACATACTGGTACAATACATCGAAAAATTGCGTGCCGAAGGCCATACCGTAAAACCCATCGCTTTTGAGCAATTGGATTACCTGGTGCCTACTTATTATATTTTGGCCACGGCCGAGGCCTCATCAAACCTGGCACGTTTTGATGGCGTGCATTATGGTTACCGCAGCCCGGCAGCCGATGATTTGCAATCAACTTATAAACGTTCGCGCTCCGAAGGTTTTGGTAAAGAAGTTAAGCGCCGGATTATGTTGGGCACCTTTGTATTGAGCGCCGGGTACTATGATGCGTACTACGCTAAGGCCCAAAAAGTGCGCAGGTTAATAAAGGAAAAGACGAACGAGATCCTGAACGAATACGATTTTATATTGATCCCAACCGCCCCCGAACCGGCCTTCCCGATAGGGGCCGAAGAAAAAGATCCGGTGGTAACGTATCTTTATGACATTTTTACCGTACAAGCATCTTTAACAGGTGTGCCCGCCATTTCGTTGCCAACCGGCAATAATAGCCAGGGTTTGCCGTTAGGATTACAATTATTAACAAAACATTTTAACGAACAACAACTGTTAGATTTTGCTGAATATTTCTTAAAGCTATAAAAAAGCCATATTTTAGTAAAATTAACCGATGCAGGAAGCATCATTACTTAATCAAATCCCACTAATGAAGAGATTATTTACGCTTACCATCTGTCTGTCACTTTTACAAATTATTCAAGCCAATGCCCTTCCGTTTGTAAAACAAAGCAATCATTTTTCTGCTTTTCGTGGCGAAATTAATGCCGATACCACCGTTTTGCCGGTTATAAACCAGCCACTGCCCATAGGCGCGCAGGGTAATGTTTATAAGCGCCGGCTTGATTCGGTCAGGAAAGATATCCAGCTTGATTATAATGAATATGTACAAAGTTACATTGACCTGTACATGCACAACCGCGACGAAATGGGCCAGGTAGCAGGACTTGCAAGGTATTACTTCCCAATTTACGAGAAAGCTTTTCACGATGCCGGGATCCCGGATGAAATAAAATTTTTATCCATTGTTGAATCCAAACTTGACCCCAACGCGGTATCAAGGGTAGGGGCAACGGGTTTATGGCAGTTTATGGGCACTACCGCAAAAATTTATGGGCTTAACATGAATGAGTATGTGGATGAACGCCGCGACCCGATACAAGCCAGCTATGCGGCTGCCGCATACTTGAAAGACGCCTACCAGGAATTTGGCGATTGGCTGCTGGCCATTGCATCATACAACTGTGGTAAAAGCAACGTGGAACGTGCCATGGAAAAAGCCGGTGGCGGCAGCGATTTCTGGACTATACGCCAATACCTGCCTGCCGAAACACGCGGCTATGTACCCGCCTTTATAGCCATGAACTATGTAATGAACTATTTTGGCAAGCACAACATTATAGCGCAGGCCTGTAACTTTTCATTGAAAACGGATACCGTTATGGTTAAAAAGTTTGTGTCGTTAAGTAACGTTGCCCGTGCTTTAAATGTGGGCATCGGCGAAATAACCATCCTTAACCCGTCCTATCGCAGATTAATTGTAAATGGTTCGCCAAAGGCCCCGCGCAGGCTTATCCTGCCACAAACCTCAAAAGAAAAATTCGCGGCTTTATACAATGTATTAAATAGTGCCGGTGATGCGGTGGCTCCTATGGAGTTTGCCAAACCTGCCCCGGTTTATGCGGTAGCGGCCCATCCCGCATATGTGGATGTTCCCAAGTCTGATCGTAAGATAACCACCTATCATAAAGTAAAAAAAGGGGAGACCCTGGCCGGTATAGCCGACTTGTTTGGCTGCGAGGTACATGATCTTAAAGTATGGAACAACCTGGAAAGTAACCGCGCGCCCGTTGGTAAAACAATAAGGGTTGCCGCCGGCGGCGATATTTCGGCAAGCGTATCTGCCGATACCAAACCGACGTTGTAAACACAGGATAATATCCGCTAAATATATAGCCCGATTTTGACATGTTTCAAAACCGGGCTTTTTTATTTCAGGTTACCATAAAAAGAATTGTAATTTTGAGCGCTTGAATTTTGAGAAGATGAACAAGAACAACCGTAAACAGGACGCGCTGAATTACCACTCCATGGGCCGTCCTGGTAAGATACAGGTAGTGCCCACCAAGCCTACCAATTCGCAAAGAGATTTAACCATGGCCTACTCGCCAGGTGTTGCCGAACCCTGCCTGCGCATAGCCGAAAACGTTGATGACGTATATAAATATACTGCAAAAGGGAACCTGGTAGCGGTTATCAGTAATGGTACCGCCGTATTGGGCTTAGGCAATATTGGCCCCGAAGCCAGTAAACCGGTAATGGAAGGCAAGGGGCTGCTGTTTAAAATTTACGCTGATATTGACGTGTTCGACCTGGAGGTGAATGCCAAAAGTGTAGATGAGTTTGTGGCGATAGTAAAAGCGCTTGAGCCCACATTTGGTGGTGTAAACCTGGAAGATATATCGGCCCCAACCTGCTTTGAAATAGAGCGCAGGCTTAAAGCTGAAATGAACATCCCTGTAATGCATGATGATCAGCATGGTACGGCTATTATATCGGCCGCTGCTTTGATGAACGCCTGCGAAATTCAGGGCAAAAAACTGGATAAGATAAAGCTGGTTGTTAACGGAGCGGGCGCCGCTGCTGTATCCTGTTCAAAAATGTACCTTTCCATAGGGGTTAAAAAAGAGAACCTGGTGATGTTTGATATCAACGGCGTGCTCGATCAGCAACGTACCGATCTGGACGATATCAGGATGGAGTTTGCTACCAACCGCACCGATGTTAAAACATTAACAGACGCCATGAAGGATGCCGATGTATTTGTCGGCCTTTCGGCAGGTAATGTGGTTACTCCCGCTATGCTGAAATTAATGGCCAAAAAGCCCGTGGTTTTCGCTATGGCCAATCCTGTTCCAGAAATTGATTATGACCTGGCAACTGCCGCCCGTGAAGACATTATTATGGCAACCGGCCGGTCCGATTATCCTAACCAAGTAAATAACGTGTTGGGTTTTCCTTACATTTTCCGTGGCGCGCTTGACGTAAGGGCTACCGCAATAAACGAGGAGATGAAAATAGCCGCCACTCACGCTATTGCCGAAATGGCCAAAAAACCGGTACCCGAAGCCGTAAACCTCGCTTACAATATCACCAACCTTAAATTTGGCAGGGATTACATTATCCCAAAACCGATGGATCAGCGGTTAATAACCGAAGTATCTATGGCAGTTGCCAAAGCAGCCATTGATTCGGGCGTGGCCCGTAAGGTAATTACCGATTGGGATGCCTATGCAGAAGAGCTGAGGTCGCGTTTAGGCAACAATGATAAACTACTGCGCAACCTTACCAATAAGGCCAAGCAGAGCCCTAAAAGGGTGGTGTTTGCCGAGGCAGATAACTATAAAATACTAAGATCGGCCCAGATAGTAAAAGATGAGGGCATTGCTACCCCGATATTATTGGGCAACATAGAAAAGATAAAACGGATCATGCGTGAAAACGAGCTTGACCTGGGTGATGTACAGATCATCGATCCACGTGAGGGCTGCGAAAACATGGACGAATACGTTAATTATTTATACAATAAACGCCAGCGCCGCGGTATTACGCTATACGAGGCCAAAAAACTTATGGTCGATCGTAATTATTACGGTGCCAGTATGGTTCAGTTTGGCCGGGCCGATGCATTGATCTCTGGGTTAACAAAAGATTATGTAAGCACCGTAAAACCGGCTTTACAAATCATAGGTACCGAAGAAGGTGTAAACCGCGTGGCGGGTATGTACATGATGATAACACCAAAGGGCCCGGTATTTTTTGGCGATACCACGGTAAACGTGAACCCAACAGTGCAGGAACTGGTAGATATTACCGTACTGATAGAACGCTCGGTAAAACGCTTTAACATTACCCCCAGGGTTGCTTTATTATCTTATTCCAACTTCGGATCGAACGAGGGCGTAATTCCCGAAAAAACGAGGGAGACGGTAAAGATACTGCATGAAAAATATCCTGATATGGTTGTTGATGGCGATATGCAGGCAAACTTTGCATTGAATTCAGATTTATTGGCCGATAATTTCCCATTCTCCACGTTAAACGGAAAGCCGGCCAATACGCTGATATTTCCTAATCTTGAATCGGGTAACATCGCTTACAAGTTGTTACAGGAAATAGGCGGCGCCGAAGCGGTTGGGCCTATATTGTTAGGTTTGAAAAAGCCGGTTCACGTATTACAGTTAGGTAGTTCAGTCCGCGAAATTGTTAACATGGTTACCATAGCCGTAATTACTGCGCAGGTTAAGGCAGCCAACCAATAGCTTTTTGATAAACTAAAAATAAAATAATATTTATGTACGATTATATTAGTGGTAAACTGGTTTCTAAAAACCCATCGCATGTTGTTATTGATGCCGGCGGTGTAGGTTATCACATTAATATATCGGTAAATACATATTCAAGGCTTGGCGCTGAGGAGAGCTGCAAGCTATACATATGGCAGCATGTAAAAGAAGATGCGCTCACCCTGTACGGCTTTGCCGATGATGGTGAGCGCCGCTTGTTTATGCACCTGATATCGATATCTGGCATCGGGCCAAATACGGGCCGTATGATGTTGTCGTCTATAACACCTGCCGAGATCCAGGCAGCCATAGTGAGCGGGAATGTTTCGCTCATTCAACGGATAAAAGGGATCGGACCTAAATCAGCACAAAGAATCATTTTAGAACTCCAGGATAAGCTACGTAAAGAAGGGCCTGACACCTTAACTGTAGTGCCGGTAAATAAAACCGCTAAAGATGAAGCACTTACTGCATTGGTAATGCTTGGTTTTGCACGCAATGCTGCCGAAAAGGTTTTGGAACAGGAAATGAATAAAAATAGCGGCGATTTAACTGTTGAACAACTTATTAAATTCGCTTTAAAAACCTTATAATTACGTATAAATTTCGACTTGACTTTTGATTAGAATATTTACTTATAATATTATTATAAGTGTATTGGTAATTCTTGCTTTCGGTATGTTTAATGGCGCTTATGCGCAGCAGCAGATACCGAAAATAAGGACCGATACGACTCAAAAAAGCGCACCACTGGACTTAGCCCAACCCAAAAATGTTAGGGTCAGGGAAGGTATTTTTAGTTCCGATCCTCCGGGGCTTGTGCGTACCGTTGAATATGACGCTGCATCAAACCGCTATATTTTGTACGAGCGTGTGGGTAACCTGCTTTACCGTCCGCCACAGTACCTTACTTTTGCCGAGTATTTAAAGCTTACAGATAAATCAAAGCAGCGCAATTACTACAAGCAGCTGGCAGACAACTATGCCTATGACTCGCAGCAGCCCGGATTTATTCCCGTTATTAAAGTAAGGAGCCGGACTTTCGAGCAAATTTTCGGCAGCCAGAACATTGATATCCGTCCGCAGGGATCGGCAGAAATGATTTTGGCCGGGCAGGTGAACAAAAATGAAAACCCGTTATTTAACACCCGCCAGCGCAAGCAGTTCAATTTTAATTTTGATCAAAAAATTCAATTAAACGTAACCGGTAATATAGGCGATAAATTAAAAATTACTACCAATTACAATACCGATGCGCAGTTCCAGTTTGAAAACCAGGTAAAGCTGGATTACACTGGCTCGCCCGACGAGATCATCCAGAAAATAGAAGCAGGTACCGTGAGTATGCCCCTGCCTACCACGCTGATAACCGGCAGCCAGGCGCTTTTCGGTGTAAAAACCAAATTGAAATTTGGCCGGCTGGATATCACCAGTATTTTATCTCAACAACGGTCGCAGTCAAAAACTATTACCATAACCAATGGTTCCCAACAGGGCGAGTTCAGACTAACACCTGCGGATTACGAGGCTAATAAGCACTTCTTTTTATCGCAGTATTTCCGCAATAATTATAACAAGGCGCTGGCTAATATCCCGATCATCAGCTCCAATATCAACATCACAAAAATTGAGGTTTGGACAACCAACCGTACCAACGTAACCACCGATTCAAGAGATATCTTGGCCTTCCTTGATTTAGGCGAAAACAAGCCGTACAACACATCAAGGATACAAGGTGGGGCCGGTTTTAGCGGTTTGCCTGCCGGTTTTAAAGGTCCGGGCTTTGCGCAGCAGTCCAACTCTTTATTGAATAATTTGCCAGCCGATGCAAGGCAAACTAATTCAAATGCTGTAGCCAGTTATTTTCAATCAACCGGTAATACAGATAACTATTCCAAACTTACATATGCGCGCAAGCTTACAGATAAGGAATATACGCTGCATCCGCAATTGGGTTATATCTCCCTCAATTATCCTTTAAATAACGATGAAGTTTTGGCCGTGGCTTACCAGTACACCATCAACGGCGTACAATACCAGGTGGGTGAGTTTAGCAGCGACGTGGCTGTTGACCCAAACACCCCTAAAGTATTATTTGTAAAATTACTGAAAAACGAACTGTTGAAAACCAATTTGCCATCCTGGGATTTGATGATGAAAAACATCTATTCACTGGGAGCCTTCCAGATTGCGCCGACCAACTTTAAGCTGACGGTAACACGGCTGGATGACAAATCAGGTATCGAAAAAACGGTGATGGAGGAGGGGGCCAGCCTGAAAGGTAAATTGTGGATGCAGGTTGCAGGGCTTGATAATCTTAACCAGCAAAGCGCTAAACAGCCCGATGGGTATTTTGACTTTTTAGAAGGGGTTACCATTGACTCGCAAAACGGCCGTATCTCGTTTCCAACCATTGAACCTTTCGGATCAGACCTGGCTGCTAAGTTTGCGCCGGGCGAAACTGACCTGACCAAACGATATGTATACCAACAGTTGTACGACTCTACAAAAACGATAGCGCAACAATATTTCCCGGCGTTAAACCGCTATGTAATCAAAGGCACTTATACCTCAACAGGCGGCTCGGAATACCAGCTGAACGCTGTGAATATTCCGCAAGGATCAGTTACCGTAACTGCTGGTCAGCTTAAACTGACAGAGGGTGCCGATTATACTGTCGATTACAACTCCGGTCGTATAAGAATATTGAACCAGGCGCTGCTGTCGTCGGGCCAAACCATCAGCGTAAAGCTGGAAAATAATGAGTTGTTTGGCGTTCAGCAAAAGTCACTATACGGATCGAGGTTTGATTACCATGTGAACGATAAGCTGAATTTAGGCGGTACAATGATGCACCTTACCGAGCAGCCTATTACCCAAAATGAAACAGCCGGCGAAGAATCTATATCGAACACCATATGGGGTTTTGATGTTAATTACAGTTCAGATTCGCGGATGCTTACACGCCTGGTTGATAAAATCCCGCTGATACATACCAAGGCGCCTTCATCGGTTACTTTCTCGGGCGAGTTTGCCCAGTTGTTACCAGGTAGCCCGGGAGCGTTGAATTTTGCCGGTTCAAAAAACGGCACATCGTACCTGGATGATTTTGAAAACAGTCAATCCATCATCGATATTAAAAGCGCCAATGCCTGGCAAATTTCGGGTACGCCGCAAATGTTCCAGGAGGCCGGCAGGTTTGATGATCTGAGCTATGGCTACAACCGTGCCCGACTGGCATTTTATAATATCGACCCTATATTTTACACCAACTCGAATAACATTGCCATTTCCCGTGCCGACCTGTCCAACCACTACGCAAGGCAGGTGTTGGAGCAGGAAGTATTCCCTTACAAGCAATCAAGCACCGGGCAGCCATTAACCCTGGCCACCTTAAACATGGCTTTTTATCCAAACGTTCGCGGGCCTTACAATTACGCAACTACCGGTTTTAATCCCGATGGTACCTTACAAAGCCCAAAAACGCGGTGGGGAGGTATGTTCAGGAAACTGGAGACAAATGATTTTGAATCGTTAAACGTATCGTACATAGAATTTTGGGTGCTCGATCCTTTTATTTACAAACCCAACTCGTCAGGTGGCGATTTGTTTTTTAACCTGGGCAGTGTATCCGAAGATATATTAAAAGATGGCCGCAAAAGTTTAGAGAACAGCCTGCCTGTAAACGGCGACGCTACCCAGGTAGATGAAACCAACTGGGGCAGGGTATCCAAACTGCAGCCGGTTATAAATGCTTTTGACAATAACCCGGATGCGCGCCGTTTGCAGGATGTGGGTTTGGATGGAATGAATGATGCCGATGAGCAGAAAAAATTTGCCCCGGTAGTTAACCAGGTTAAAGGGCAATTGAGTGGGCAGGCGGCAACCAATTTTGCTAATGACCCATCGTCTGATGATTACCAGTATTACCAGGGTTCGGCGCTTGACCAGGCAAGATTGGGCATACTTGACCGCTATAGCAAGTACAATGGTACCGATGGCAACTCCAAAACATCGCAGCAATCGCAGGCCGAGTTGGGTATTCAAAACTCGGCATCAACTTCATTGCCCGATGGCGAGGATATTAACCGCGATAATAACATGAGCCAGGAAGATTCGTATTTTCAATACAAAGTTTCTATCCGTCCCGGCGATATGGTTGTTGGCCAAAACAACATCAGCGATAAGGTAACTGCCAATGTAAAATTACCCGATGGTACTACACAATCTGTCAACTGGTACCAGTTCAGGATCCCGATTACTGATTACCAGAGCAAGGTTGGCAATATCGGCGATTTTAAAGCCATTCGTTTTATGCGGATGTTCATGACCAATTTTGCTGACACCGCAATACTCCGTTTTGCGACATTAGAATTAGTGCGCGGCGAATGGCGGGCTTTTAACATCGAGAGAAATCCGCTTAACGTTATTGCCGATCCATCTATCAGTAACCCACCTTTAGATAACTCGACGATTGATGTACAGGCGGTAAATATCGAGGAAAATGGCAACCGTACGCCTATCCCGTATGTAGTGCCGCCGGGTATTCAGCGCCAGCGTAATTACAACAACCTGCAAACCAATACCAAACTGAACGAGCAATCGTTGTCATTAAATGTAAAAAGCTTGCGCGATGGATATTCAAGGGCAGCCTTCCGTACGTTTTATAACGATTTGCGCAAATATAAGCGCGTACAAATGTTTGTACATGCAGAAGGCGAACAGCTAAAAGATGATGATTTAAACGCTTTTTTACGCCTTGGCGTTGATTACCAGGACAACTATTATGAGTACGAGGTGCCTTTGAAAATTACCCAGTCGGGCACCAGCAGTCCTGATGCGATATGGCCCGATGCCAACGCCATCGACCTGGAGCTTGGCCTGCTTACCCGTGCTAAGCTTGCCCGCAATCATAGCAACGTAGCCTTTAACCAGGTTTTTAAATATACCGAAGGTACCCAAACCGTTTATATCAAAGGTCAGCCCGACCTGAGCCGCCTGCGTACCATTATGATAGGCGTACGCAATCCCTTAAAAGGGAGCCAGGCTTCGGGAGCGGACGATGGGCTGGATAAAACAGGTACGGCTTGGTTTGATGAATTACGCTTAACCGATTTTGACCAGCGCGGCGGTTGGGCGGCCACCGCCAGGCTGAATACCAAACTGGCCGATTTTGCCGACGTTACCGTATCGGGCAGTAAAACCAGCATAGGTTTCGGTACGCTGGATTCGCGGCTGAATGACAGGAGCCAGAGCGATAACCAGGTTTACGATATATCGGCAACTGCCGAGTTAGGTAAGTTTTTCCCGGTTAAAAGCGGGATCAGTATTCCGGCCTACATCAATGTGTCGTCGCAAACAAGTATGCCTCAATATGACCCGGGTTCGCCCGATATTGAGCTGAAGCAATCACTTGCGGCTGCCACCAGCTCCAAAGAACGTGACTCGATAAGGAACGCGTCGGTTGATTATACTTTCAGAAAGAGCTTCAACTTTACCAACGTACATAAAACAAAGCTTGATCCAACGGCAAAAAACCATGTTTGGGATATTGAGAACCTGAGTGCCAGTTACGCATTTACACAATTTACCCATCACGATTTTACCACCCAAAGTGATTTGGAGAAATCCTATCACCTTACCTTGGCTTACAACTATACCAATGCGCCAAAATATTATAACCCGTTTGCCAAAATCATCAAAAGCAATTTATTGGCGCTGGCGCGCGACTTCAATTTTAGCATACTGCCATCAAGGTTAAACTTCAGTATTAATTTTGATCGTTTTTATTCGGAGAATACCTTACGGGATAATGACCCTAACAACTTTATCCCTGTACCTACAACTACATTTAACAAGTATTTTAACATTACCAGGGTATACGGTATAGGCTGGAATTTATCCAAATCCTTATCGTTAGATATTGATGCAACCAACCTATCGGTAGTTGATGAGCCTGCCGGACGCATCAATGGTTTAAAACGCGATACCCTTTGGGATAACCTTAAAAAGCTGGGGCGTACCACCAATTACAATCATACCATCAACATAAATTATACCCTCCCCATTAACAAAATTCCGGGGTTGGATTGGACATCGGTAACCACCCGGTACAGCACACACTTTAACTGGCAAACCCAGCCATTGTTTGCCATAAATGACCCATCGTACGATGTAGGTAACAGCATCAGCAACCTGCGCGAAATCCAGGTGAACCCTACGTTTAATATGGTATCGTTGTATAACAAATTCCCGTTCATCCGCAAGGCGGCTAACCCAAATGCGCCCGACGGAATAGGTAAAGTATTGATAGGCCTGCTTACCAGTGTTAAAAATGTAAGCGCTACATACTCGCGCAAGCAGGGTACCTATTTACCGGGTTATCTGCCGCAATCGGGAATTTTTGGGCAAAACGCCGATTATAATGCTCCGGGCATCGGGTTTTTATTGGGTAGCCAAACCGATATTCGGGCCAAAGCTGTAGCCAATGGATGGATAACTACCGATACCCTGCAAAATCAATTGTATACCACATCGCTTAATGAGGATATGCATTTCAGGGGTGTTATTGAGCCATTTAAAGGCCTCAAGATCGACCTCATTGCCTTTAAAACACAGGATCATAATTACCAATCAAATTTTAAATACCTGGCCGAAACCAATAGCATCCAATCGTTAAGCCCTGTTACAACGGGCAATTATAGTATCTCGTATTTAACCATTGGCACGGCGTTCAAAAAAACTACAGGTATTGATAACAAATCGCCGTTGTTTCAGCAAATGCTTGCCAACCGTGCTGTTATATCGCAAAGGCTTGCCGCCCAAAACCCCAATTCAACGCAATTGGTAGATTCGGTTGGGCTTAGAGACGGTTATGGGCAAAATTCCCAAAATGTACTGGTTCCGGCATTTTTGGCCGCATATACCGGTAAAAAAGCGGCGAAGGTCAACACATCTCAGTTTCCTAAAATACCTATCCCCAACTGGGATGTCAGGTACAGCGGGTTGGCTAAAATCCCTTTCTTTGCCGATGTTTTTGATTCCTTTGATTTGAGCCATGGCTACCGGTCATCATACAACGTAAACGGTTTTACTACCCTGCTGCAATACCGCGAAGCCGCCGGCGCCAGTAGTGCGCGCGATTTAAATAACGATTTTTTACCGCTTTACCAGTTTTCGCAGGTTACCATATTTGAGCAGTTTGTGCCTTTGCTTGGCGCCAGCGCCCGGTTTAAGAACAGCATGACCGCCAATATAGAGTTCAGGCAGAGCCGTACACTTAGTTTGAGCCTGCTCAATAGCCAGCTGGCGCAGCAGAATGAAAGGATTGTTGTTTTTGGCTTCGGCTATCATACCAAAAACTTCCACTTCCCCTTTGGATTGCTTCCGGGAGGCAGCCCTAAAGATGTTAACTTTAAGCTCGATTTCTCGTTACGGGATAACAAAACGCTCATCTATCGTGCCGATGTAGAAGCGGCGGAAATTTCATCCGGGGCACAAAACATTACCGTGAGACCATCAATTGATTATGTGATAAACCAGCGTTTTAACCTCAACCTGTTTTACGATTCAAACATCACCCGGCCATACACCTCGCAAACGTTTAATACTGCGTTTACCAATTTTGGCATCAATCTAAAATTATTACTTCAATAAATTAAAGCCGATTTGAAAATTTGAGGATTTGAAGATTTGAAAATGCATTGTTAACCCCATTAATTTTCAAATTAGCGCCTTTGCCGCTTTTTTATCGGCCCTTCGTTTTTTGCGTTCGGCTTTCCTTATCAATCTTTCCTGCTTATTTTTTTTATGTTCGGTTAACCGCCCCATCGCGGCTTGCTGTGATTTTTCATCCAGGCCGGCGCATTCTTTTATGCCCTGTAGCAAGGTTCGCCAAACGGTTTTAAAAAATGGCGAGTCCTTGGGGCGCAAATAATTAACATTGGCAAAACGGGGCGCTTTGCCGGCAACATCGGGGTTGTTGTGTTTAATAACAAACAGGTTGGCAAATATGGATATCAGCTGCTGCTTCTTTAAACGATTGTTGGCTGTGTCGGCTTCCAGGATGGATACCTTTAAATCGTTATATAACAACGCTATCCGGCCCTTAAATGCCTTGCGGTTGGCATGAATATCAAAATTAAATTGCCTGATGTTGCCCGATGTTATCTTCAGCATGGCCAATGGCACAGTAGCCTGGTTAAGTTTGTTGGCCACCATATTACCCAACGATCCTTTATAGCTAAAGGTATCGTCGGCATCAGTTAAATTAAACAGGAACTGTACATCCAATCGTCCCCGGTTCATGAAATAGCTGGTAAGCCGCACATCGGTAATGTTGTTTTTGGCAATAGCCGCTTTATTTGTTGTAACATTATGGAACTCGCCGCTGGTATTGTCAAATTCCACCGATCCTGTTTTTTTTGTCTCTACATTAAATTCGGAATAGGATACATTGATGCGTTTCACCCGGATGGTATCTATTGTCAGGTCGGCATCTGTGTTACGTACCAGTACATTGGGGAAGGTGGATACTTGATCCATAGCCACTTGCTTACTTTTGTTGGGGTTACCAAATACCTTTAGTGTGCCATTGGCAAGGTTAAGGCTTGATGCCCTTACGCGCCGGTATTTATGATAATTCAAAAAATCGAAGTTGTTGAGCTCTAATGAATCAACCCCCAGGGTAAAGCTGTCGCTTTGGCTTTTGTTAAAAAACAGGTCGTTTTTTGCGGCCTGCAATTGCAGACCCCTGATGTTGAGCCTGGAGTACATAGTTGATAGCCTAAGGTAATTTATTTTATAATCGTATAACCCGTTGTCGGTTTTGCCGCTATAGTTATTAAGCTCCATAACAATATCCTTGCAGTACAGCAGCCGCGATTTGTCAGTCTGGGTCGCCGAGTCGATCAGGAGGTCGGTAGCGCTCAGGTTCATTTCTTTAAGGGTAGATATTACCACCTTATGGCCCGAGTAATCCTCGTACTTAAATTTTACATCGTTAAAGTAAATATTCGCTACGCTTATGGAACGCAGGCTTTTGGAGATTTTTTGCCAGGTTGTGCGGTGGTCCTTTAAAACGGTATCCTGTGTATGGTTAAGCGCGTAGCTAACATTTAATTCAGGCTCATTCAAAATAATTTCGCTGATGTTTAGTTTATGCCTGAAATAATAGCTGAAGGGGTGTATATGCCTTAAAATGAGTTTCTTTACATGTAGGGTTACCAGGTTATTTGGCGCCACGTGCTGTTGCTTTTTGCGGTTGTACACCGCGGTATCCGGAATAAGGCTGATATTATATATCGTAACTTTTCCTTCTAATAAATGGAGCTCGGCTTTGGTAAAATTGGCATGGTACAGGCTATCGCTTCCTGTTAAAACAGCCTCCCGCACCTGCGTGGCCAAAATAGGCGCAAGGTAATGGTTAAGTATAAGCGCTATAATAAATACAATGAGTACCGGTACCAATACAAAGCTAAAAGCTATTTTTTGCCATTTGTGCCTTAAGAATTTAAGCTTCATTTATAGATATCCGTTTACTTTTATGGTGTTACTGGTACGCTTATACGTATAGAATCAGAAATATAACAATAAAATCTTGATTTTGTTAAATACTGACAATATGTCATCCGTGTATTTAAATTTTGTGTATTTTTGCAAACTAATTTTTAATTGAATGATGGATTTGGTTCTTCCGGATAAGGTACATGATGAGAGCAGGCAAGGCGAGGCTTTAGTTTTAGAGCAGCCGGTGACGGGTAAAAATAACGGCCGCAAACTTTATATTGAAAGTTATGGTTGCGCAATGAATTTTAGCGATAGCGAGATTGTTGCATCCATATTATCAGAACAAGGTTTTGAAACCACCGGCGATCATAATTTAGCCGATGTTATATTTATAAATACTTGTTCTATCCGCGAGAATGCCGAAACCCGTGTGCGTAACCGCCTAAAGGAGTTTGCTATTACCAAGGTAAAAAATCCAGGACTGGTAGTTGGTGTATTGGGCTGTATGGCCGAACGCCTGAAATCGAAATTTTTAGAAGAAGAAAAACTGGTTGATGTTGTTGTTGGCCCGGATGCATACCGCGACCTGCCTAATCTTATAGACCAGGTTGATAGCGGCCAAAAGGCCGTGAACGTATTGCTGTCCCGCGAGGAAACTTATGCGGACATAAGTCCGGTACGATTAAACAGTAATGGCATCAACGCGTTTGTATCTATTATGCGTGGCTGCGATAACATGTGTTCGTTTTGCGTAGTACCGTTTACCCGTGGCCGCGAACGCAGCCGCGATCCTCAATCAATAGTAGCCGAATGTACCGACCTGTTTGATAAAGGATATCGTGAGGTTACTTTGCTGGGGCAGAATGTGGATTCGTATAAGTGGAAAACGCCTCACCCTGCCCTCTCCAAAGGAGAGGGTTCTGATGAGCAGGATGGACAAGATGCTAAGCAAGTCCTCTCCTTTGGAGAGGATTTAGGTGAGGCTCCTGTTACCAATTTTGCCAACCTATTAGAGATGGTGGCCCTTATTAACCCCGATTTACGTGTGCGTTTTTCAACGTCGCACCCAAAGGATATTACCGATGAGGTTTTATATACTATTGCCAAATACGAAAATATTTGTAACTACATCCATCTTCCAGTGCAATCTGGTAACAGCCGTATCCTGGATATGATGAACCGGACTTATGACCGCGATTGGTATATCAACAGGATTGACGCCATTCGCAGGATTGTTGGCGATTGCGCGATTTCGACCGATGTAATAACAGGTTTTTGTACCGAGACTGACGAGGAACATGCCGATACCGTAAGCATGATGGACTACGTAAAATACGATTTTGCATACATGTTTAAGTATAGCGAGCGCCCCGGAACATTGGCCGCAAAACGCTATGCTGATGATATCCCCGAGGAAGTAAAGCAAAAACGATTAACCGAGATAGTAGCAAAACAGCAGGAATACTCTTACTACCGCGCACAGGCACGCGTTGGTAAAACAGAAAAAGTGCTGATAGAGGGCTTCTCCAAAAAATCAAAAAACGACTATTGCGGCCGCTCCGATCAAAACGCCATGGTGATATTCCCCGTAGCTGACAACTACAAGCCCGGCCAATACGTAAACGTTTTGATTGAAAGAACTACTACGGCTACGTTGATTGGCGTGGTTGTGAAATAGAACCAAGATATAAGAATCAAGAGATAAGACAGGAACTTGTATGAGGCATAATTTTAAGAATTTGAAAGTATGGCAAAAAGCAATGGACCTAACCGATTTGATATTTGATTATAGTAAAGATTTACCGGTAACTGAGCACTACAATTTGATTGATCAGATAAATAGATGCTCGTGCTCCATTCCTTCAAACATAGCCGAAGGATCTGGAAAAACAACGAGTAAACATTTTGCAGAGTTTTTGTCAATTTCGATGTCATCATCTTTTGAACTTGAAACACAGTTATTAATATGTGAGCGCCGGAAATATGGGTCGACGGATAAATTATTTAGTTGCATGGAATTAGTGGCAGAAGTTCAGCGGATGATTTTTTCATTCAGAGAGCACATACTGAAACCTGAAACAAAATCTTAATTCTTGACTCTAATCTCTTGACTCTTCTTCAATATGGAAATACAAGAAATAAAACAACGCTTCGGGATCATTGGCAATTCGCCATTGCTTAACCGGGCAATAAATATAGCCAACCAGGTGGCGCCTACAGATATCTCCGTGTTAATTACCGGCGAGAGTGGGAGTGGTAAGGAAGTGTTTTCGCACATTATACACCAGATGAGCCCGCGTAAGCATGGGCCTTTCATCGCGGTAAACTGTGGGGCTATACCGGAAGGCACTATCGATTCAGAACTGTTTGGCCACGAAAAAGGTTCCTACACCGGTGCAGTTGGCGAACGTAAAGGTTACTTTGAAACCGTAAACGGCGGCACCATATTTTTGGATGAAATTGCCGAGATGCCTTTAGGCACCCAGGCACGTTTGCTTAGGGTACTTGAATCTGGCCAGTACATTAAAGTAGGTTCATCAAAGGTAGAGAAAACCAATGTGCGTGTTATAGCCGCAACCAATGTTGATGTTTACGATGCCGTAAAAAGCGGGAAGTTCAGGGAAGACCTGTACTATCGTTTAAATACGGTGCCATTAAAAATACCGCCCCTGCGCGACAGGAAAGAGGATATTTACCTGCTGTTCAGGAAGTTTACATCTGATTTTACCGATAAATACCGTACACCTCCCATCCAGTTGGATGAAGAGGCGCAACAGGTGTTGATTAATTACAGCTGGCCGGGTAACGTGCGTCAGCTTAAAAACATGGCCGAGCAGCTGGCGGTTTTAGAACGTGACCGTATAATTACCGGCCCTACACTGCTAACTTATATCCCGCATGAAGCCAGCGGCCGTAATTTGCCTATGCGTGTAGGTAACCCGGGTAAAGAGGATTTTTCTGAACGGGATATATTGTACAAGGTATTGTTTGATATGAAACGCGATATGGTTGAACTGAAAAAGCTGGTGGCCGATATTATTGAACACGGCGGCGTATCAGCCAATTATGCAAATCACTCGCAAACCATAAACCAGTTGTACCGCGATATCGAAATTCCGGGCAGCCCCGAGGGACAATTTACTTTGCAGCAGCCCGTTAATACAAATAATAATGGCAGCAATATAGGCAGTAACGATGCGTATAATATAACCCACGAAGCAGAGGAGGTAGAAGAATCGCTATCGCTGATTGAGAAGGAATCGGACCTGATCCGGAAGGCTTTAAAGAAGCATAAAGGGAAACGCAAACTGGCCGCCAACGAGCTGGGTATATCCGAGCGTACACTGTACAGAAAAATAAAAGAGTTAAATTTATAAGGTTGATGAAAAGGTTATACGGTGCAATTGTTGTTTTAAGTTTAGGTTTGCTGTCTTCTTGTTATACGCTCAAAAACACGGCGATACCGCTTGAACTGAAAACCATCAATGTTCAGTTTTTTGAAAATAACGCGCCGCTGGTAGTTAACAACCTGAGCCAAACGTTTACCGAGGCCCTGAAAGAGCGTATCCGTACGCAAAGTCGCTTAAGTATTGTAAGGAACGAAGGGGATGTGATCATGTCTGGGGCCATCATTGGTTACCAGATAGCGCCGGTATCTATCCAGGCGACTAATAACAATACCGCGCCAATTGCCGATGCCAATAAATTAAGTATCACTGTGAGGGTAAAATGTGTTTATGAGAAAGATAAGAAGGATAAAAATCTTAACTTTGAGGAAAGTATGACGCGGTTTGCTAATTACAGGGGGGATATAAATTCGCAGGAGCAAAAACTCATCCAGGAAATTACAAAGCAATTAACCGAAGATATTTTTAACCGGGCCTTTTCTAATTGGTAGGCATTTCGTACTTTCAACCACGTGGATCAATATTTAAATAACAGGCAAAACGAGATATTATGGGAATTATTGGCCAACCCGGCCGATAATGGCCAGGTGCATAACTATGATTTGCAGCAGTTGGTTGATGAATTTCCACAAAGTGGCCTGTTAAGGGCTATGCTTGCGCATGCAGGTAACGGGAACGATTTAAAACAAGCCGCCGCTTATTTTAGCCCCAGGGTGCTGCACAAGCTTATTAACGATCCCGAGAGTTTGCCGGTGGTATCTGCCGGACAAATTGCCGGTTTTAAAAATGGGCAGGCACCTGCTACGCCTTCTCCCGGGGAAAATGAAAACTATTTTAATATAGGCGCCGTAGTCGAAATAGCCGAAGAGCCGGTGGATATTGACGGGGCTGTAAATCAATTTGAGGGATTGGCAGAAACGCCGGAGCCCCAACCTGCTACAGATTACGCAGCTGATGCGGTAATTGAAGAGGAAGAACCTGCCGGCGAAAATGTTTGGCCTGCTGAACAGCCGGCGACAGCTGAAGAAAAAACCGACGATGATATAGAAGATGAGATTTTTGACGAAATTGTAGGCATTGAAAATATTAGCTTTGATGGCAGTACATCGGATATAAAACCCGGGCAAGAGGTTGATGATGAAATTGCAACCGAACAGGCGCCAATTTCTGCCGAAAAGCCCGGCGCGGGTGAGCAAGTTGTTGCGGGACCCAGGAACAACCCGGCAGATATCAATTTTGAAACAGAAAAATGGATCATTGGCAGCATTGCTGCTACCGATTACTTTATGTTTGATAATTCGATAGCCGATCAAAAAGGTGCTGATAAGGCCATACCGGTTGCAGCAGAGGCACTTCCTGTGGTTGCCAAAGGGGGAGATATTGCCCACGAAGCCGAAACGATATCAAAATATCACGATGAAAAGATGCCTTATACCTTTATGTGGTGGCTTGATAAAACACGTAAAGAGTACGCCGGGACCTATCAGCCGTATTCGCGACAAGCACAGCGGCCGGTATCGCATGAAATAACCGCCGATGAAAAACGGGAGCATGCTGCCGACGAACTTCAACAGCAATATTTTGAAAATATATTTCACGATAAATCGCTCCAGGATCTTGAAAATGCGCCAATACCAGATACCCCGGAGGTGAAACGCAAAGAAGACATCATCATTGAAAAATTTATTAAGGAAGAGCCGCAGATAAGGCCACCATCCATAAACAAGATAGATAACGAGAATAAGGCTAAAAAAAGTTCGGAAGATAAAAATGAACTGGTGAGCGAAACCCTGGCGCAGATTTACGCCGACCAGATGCTATATCACAAAGCGATTGCCACTTATAAAAAATTGATGTTGAAATTTCCGGAAAAAAGCCGTTACTTTGCCCACCAAATTGAACTGTTAGAAAAGAAAACGAATTAATATAAAATAAAGAAATGATCATTTTAATTATCCTTACCGTTATTGTATGCGCTCTGTTAGGGCTAATCGTGTTGATCCAAAACCCTAAAGGCGGCGGTTTGTCATCTAATTTTTCAAGTTCATCGCAATTAATGGGCGTTCAAAAAACCGGCGACTTTTTGGAAAAAGGTACCTGGGTATTAGCCATCACTGTAATGGTATTGGCATTGGCCATTAACGTGGTAGCCAAAGGAAGCTCGGCAAGTACTGCAAACCCTTTGCAAAACCAGATTGATAAGGCTTCAAAACCTTCAACAACCGCGCCTGCAGCAACGCCATTGAATATACCTGCGGCACCAACCCCCAATAAAACAAAATAAGTTTAGGCTTAATAAATAAAAAAACGGCTTTGGAACAATCCAAAGCCGTTTTTTTGTTCCTGCTTAACTGACACGATGGCACGGGAAGGTTAAAATACTGTTAAGGGTAAAAAATAAAAAAACGTTTTTGCTGCCATTACAACAGTTAAGTATGTCAATATTTGCCATTGCCCGGCCTTGGCATAATTGATGAGGATTTGGTGGTTGAAAAACTTAAATAAATAAACAGTTATAACTATGTCATTAAACATTAAACCAATCGGCGACAGAGTGGTTGTAGAGGCCGCAGCGGCCGAAGAGAAAACCGCCTCGGGAATCATTATCCCTGATACCGCTAAAGAGAAACCTCAGCGTGGAACTATCGTTGCAGTAGGTAACGGTAAAGTAGATGAGCCTTTAACAGTAAAAGTTGGTGACCAGGTTTTATATGGTAAATATGCCGGTACCGAAATTACTTACGAAGGAAAAGAGTATCTAATCATGCGCGAATCTGACGTTTACGCGGTATTGTAAATTAATTAGTGAGCTATTGAATTAGTGAGTTAGTGAATGCCTGACTTGCTGATCAACAAAAAATCACTGGAATAATCAAAAACAAAACGGAAAAACAATTATTGAGCGTGAAAATTAATTCACTAATTCACTAACTCAATAATTCAATAACTAAAAAAATGGCAAAACAAGTTAAATACAATGTTGAAGCACGCGACGCCTTAAAACGCGGTGTTGATATTTTGGCCAATGCGGTTAAAGTAACATTAGGCCCTAAAGGCAGAAACGTAATTATTGATAAAAAATTCGGCTCACCGTCAATCACTAAAGATGGTGTTACTGTTGCTAAAGAAATCGAACTGAAAGATGCTTTAGAAAACATGGGTGCCCAAATGGTTAAAGAAGTTGCATCAAAAACTGCTGATATTGCAGGTGATGGTACTACTACTGCTACCGTTTTAGCCCAGGCTATTGTAACCGCAGGTATTAAAAACGTAGCTGCCGGTGCAAATCCAATGGATTTAAAACGTGGTATTGATAAAGCTGTTGCAGCTGTTGTTGAGGATTTAAAAGCTCAATCGCAAACTGTAGGCGAAGACAATAACAAAATAAAACAAGTTGCTGCAATTTCGGCAAATAACGACGAGATCATCGGTTCGTTAATTGCCGAGGCTATGGCTAAAGTTGGTAAAGATGGTGTTATCACTGTTGAAGAAGCAAAAGGAACTGAAACTGAAGTTAAAACTGTAGAAGGTATGCAGTTTGACCGTGGTTATCTTTCTCCTTACTTTGTTACCAATGCTGATAAAATGGAAGTTGAGTTAGAAAACCCTTACATCCTGATCTACGATAAAAAGATCTCTTCGATGAAAGAATTACTTCCTATCCTTGAAAAACAAGTACAAACAGGTAAACCATTGTTAATTATTGCCGAAGACCTTGATGGCGAAGCTTTGGCTACTTTGGTAGTTAACAAAATCCGTGGTTCACTGAAAGTGGCTGCCGTTAAAGCTCCTGGCTTTGGCGATCGTCGTAAAGCCATGTTAGAGGATATCGCTATCCTTACTGGTGGTACTTTGATCTCTGAAGAAAGAGGTTACAAATTAGAAAATGCTGACTTGACTTACTTAGGTACTGCCGAGAAAATCATTATCGACAAAGACAACACAACTATCATCAATGGTGCTGGTTCTGCCGATGAGATCAAAGGTCGTGTTGGCCAGATCAAATCTCAAATCGAATCAACGACATCTGATTACGACCGCGAAAAATTACAGGAGCGTTTAGCCAAATTATCTGGCGGTGTTGCTGTACTTTACGTAGGTGCTGCTACAGAAGTTGAAATGAAAGAGAAAAAAGACCGTGTTGATGATGCTTTACACGCAACACGTGCCGCTGTTGAAGAAGGTATTGTTGCAGGTGGTGGCGTTGCCTTCATCCGTGCAGTAGCTGCTTTAGCTGATCTTAAAGGTGATAACGAAGACGAGAACACTGGTATCCAGATCATCCGTCGTGCTATCGAAGAGCCTTTACGTCAAATTTGCCAGAACGCTGGTATCGAAGGTTCAATCGTGGTACAAAAAGTTAAAGAAGGTACAGGCGATTTCGGTTACAACGCACGTACTGATAAATACGAAAACCTGATTGCAGCAGGAGTTATCGATCCAACTAAAGTTGGCCGTGTAGCTTTAGAGAACGCAGCTTCTATCGCAGCTATGTTGTTAACAACAGAAGTTGTATTGGCTGATGATCCTGAAGATGCTCCAGCCGGTGGCCCACCAATGGGTGGCGGCGGCATGGGCGGCATGATGTAATAGCCCCCCGGCCCGTTAGCTAACGGGCGTATTAAAACATATACTATTTGAAACCCTGTATGCTTTTGTATACAGGGTTTCGTTTTTTAAAAGAGCGGTTATAGTCATTTGAACGTAAACGGATGGTCATTAATTAATCATTTGATTAGTTTTTAAAATTATCTTAACAGCGAAGCAGTATTTTTGCGTAACAATCCTGAAAGATAGTTTCTTAGGCATAGGATTTGAATAGCATAGGATGATATGAAAAATATAACACAAAAATCAAAACAAATACACAGTGCCATAGTAGATTGGTTGCTGTTTAAAGGACCCGAATTATTTATAACTATTTACGGTAAGTAATTAATTTTTACTTTTGCCTCCAGTTATGGAGTTAAAAGATTTTTATTTTGATACGCACAAATGGATAGTAGATAATTGGATTCGCTATACATTCGGATTAATAGTTCTGCTCGTCGGCCTCTGGTTCATCAAATTTTTAAGGTCGCGGATACGCAAACGGCTTCTTCAAAGGGAAGTCCACTCATCATTACAGCCCTTTCTTCTTAGTGTTACAATTACCAGCCTGTATATATTGCTGATAATTTCGGTAATTAATATTTTTGGTTTCCAGCTTACTATTTTCACTACTATAATTGGCGCGTTTAGCGTTGCCGCCGGTTTGGCCCTTTCGGGTACGTTTCAAAATTTTGCGGGTGGGGTACTCATTTTATTATTAAAGCCATTTGAGGTTGATGACAGCATAGTAGCCCAGGGTCAGGATGGCAAAGTTGTATCCATCCAGATTTTTTATACGGTTTTAATTACTGCCGATAACAAGCAGGTAATTATTCCCAACGGAAAGCTTTTTAACGAAGTAATTGTAAACGTAACCCGCGAGGGTAAACGCCGGCTGGATTTTGAGATTAAGATAGCCTACGCCAATGATCTGGATAAAGTGAAAACTATCATTAACCAGGCCATCAGTTCAACCCAAGACCTGCTTACAGAACCGGCCGCAAGGGTGGGAATCATCAGTATGGAAATAGATTCGGTACGCATCACCATAAATGTGTGGGTAGAGCCGGCCAACTTTTTAACAGCGAAAATAGCCCTGCAGGAAAAGATATTTAAGGATTTCAGCGCTAATGGTGTTGCGTTCCCGAAGGCCGGATAGGAATAAGAATCAAGATGTAAGAATCAAGATTTAAGACTTTTTTGTTTGGAGTGATTTGAATATGTGCGCTGTTGATACGAGAGTCCTAGAACGGCAGACGATTAATTTGCTGCTATTTCACCTTGGAACCACAAAGTGCCTCTCACCAGCATTCCTTTGTGTGTACTTTCGGTTTTTATGTTATTGGTGGTGATATAGGTGTCAACTATAAAGTCATTGTCGACACTCTTGCTTTGGTTAAGTTTTAAAGTCATTATGCAACCTGTTGACAAACGATCTATCGGGGCTTCTTTTATTTCTAAAATTTCCGCTTCAAACAAAAAATAGCTTTTATTGCTATAACGCTTATTTGCCCAAAATTCCCGGGGTTTCCTGCTTACTTCATCTGTGTTTTTATCTGCTTTAAGTAGTTCCAGGACCAGGGCAGATAATCGCACTTCAATGTTGGCCTGGGTTTGGTAAATGTGCTTGTTAACCGCGTAATCAGTAGCAAAGAAGCTTACCGGAATGCTTCCGTTAAGATTACCTTCTACTTCGGCTTCCACAATAGGTTCGCCATTAACCCACTCCACAATTTGCTTAGTGTAAAAACCTGTTTTTATTTCGGTATATATGTATGGGTAAACAGCTTCTATTTGTTGATTAATAGTTACCGCCCGTAAATACGGGTTAACTGCATTCCTACCCACCCTTGCACAAGTGGCCTGTCTTATTTCAGTTTCTCCGTTTGATAGCGCATTTGGGGTATTAGATACAGCCCGGTCTACAACCGCTTGTAAAATACTCCGGCCGATCAACTCATAGTATCTGCGATGATCTGTTAAAGCGCAAAAATGCATGGCATGATCTTCTCCCTTGTGGGTGATTATTTTAATTGACGACTTTGGTGTGGGAGGGGTTTGCGCAAATTGTTGATCTGTTTCAAGAACGGTTAATGCCGACTTGCCGCTGGTTTCATTAAGCCATGTTTTATAATTGCGTTGTGCCCTGTTTAATACCGCATCGAAATGATCTTCATGCAAGCCCCTGCTAATTAAAATAATTTTAACATCGTCTACTTTTTTTCCATCATTGATCATTGCTTTGGTTGCGATATCAATGTATTGTGTAATACTTGTCGATCTTCTGGTAAATAAGGCATTGTCCAATTGTTCAACGGGAGCGTCCTGATTATGTTGTGCATACTTTGTAGCAACCCTTACTCCGAAAAAAAGTAATCTAATCAATTGAACTATCATGGTCTTATATCTTTTGTTTAGCCTTCAACTCCAGATACTTGTTAATAGTATTAACCGTCAAATTTTGTGGCGCGCTCAGTATAGATTGTATGCCATATTTGGCCAGCTCTTTTACAATAAGTCTTTTATCGTAGGCAAATTTTTCGGCGATGGTTTTTATGTAGATGCCTTCCAGGTCGGTTGCTTGTTTCTCGCTCAGGGTTTTAAGTTCGGTGTTTTCGAAAAAAACAACCAGCAGCAGGTGAAATTTGGCTATTCTTTTCAGGTAGGGCAATTGCCGGTTAAGGGCGTTCATGCTTTCGTAATTGGTAAAAAATACCACCAGGCTGCGCTGCTTTATTACTGTACGTACGGTGCTGTATAACAGCTCCATATTGGTTTCCAGGTAGCGGGTACGCTCCTTATACAAAACCTCCAGTATCTTATTCAATTGCGAAGATTTTCTATCGGCAGGAATAACAGCGCCAATTTTTTCAGATGCGGTAATCAAACCGGCCTTATCCTCTTTTATCAGCGCTACGCTTGATAGTACCAGGCTGGCATTTATAGCATAATCCAACAAGCTTAAACCTTCAAAAGGCATTTTCATGGCCCTTGATTTATCTATCACACAATAAACATGTTGCGATTTCTCGTCGGTATAGGAGTTAACCATCAGGTTGCCCTGCCTTGCAGTGGCTTTCCAGTTAATGGTGCGGTAATCGTCGCCTGCAACATAGTTTTTTACCTGTTCAAACTCCAGGCTGTGACCAATACGGCGTATTTTTTTGATGCCGATATCCGTGAGCCGGTTTGAGATAGCCATTAACTCATATTTACGCATCTGGAGGAAGGATGGGTATACCGGCAATGTCTCGGCCTGCTGAAAAGTGTAGCGTCGCCTGATAAGGCCTAATGCGCTTTTAACAAACACACGTACATCCCCAAACTCATACTCGCCGCGTTTGGTAGGCCGTAAGGTATAGCTGATCAATTTACGCTCATGCGGTTTTAGCGTTGTTTTAAACCAGATGTCGCGTTTTTGAAACTGAAAGGGGATCTCGTCAATAATGCCGATGCTGACATTAAAAGAATACCAGTTTTCAACATACACACCCAGTTCGTTTTCGTCGCTGTTGCTTAATCTTTCGGGGGCATGGCGTTTAGCAAATACACCTTTAGCCGTTTTATAAAGCATCAGCACATCAATCAAAAACAGCAATACCAACGCCCAGAAAACCAATGCCGGTATAACGCCAAGCCAGGGAAAAAAGAATGATAGCACAAACACTACCACGCTCACTCCTAAACCGGTAAACAGGCGGTTGGTTAAAAAAAGATCTTTATAAAACAGGCCGTAAATTTTTTTCACAAAAAATGGGTTATCGTGGTACCTCTATTTTTTGAATAATTTGCCCAATTACATCATCGGGACTAAGGCCTTCCATTTCCTTATCGGGCGTAAGCATTACACGGTGCCTTAATACCGGCGCTGCAGCATAAATAATATCATCGGGCGTAACAAAATCGCGCCCTTTAATAGCTGCCAATGCCTTAGCCGCATTGATCATAGCCAGCGTAGCCCTTGGCGAACCACCCAGGTATAATGATTTATGGTTGCGGGTTTCATGAACAATTTTAGCCGTAAACTCCAGCAGCTTACGCTCAACATGTAAGGCCCTTACCTGTTGTCTTAACGAAATAATCTCGCCAGCTGATAATACAGAGGCAATGTTGTTTAATTGATCTGTAGTTTTTTGCTGATGTTGTTGGGTAATAATAGCTATTTCCTCTTCCAGCGATGGATATTTAATTTCTATCTTAAATAAAAACCTATCCAATTGTGCTTCGGGCAGGCGGTAGGTGCCTTCCTGTTCAACCGGGTTTTGAGTAGCCAATACAGTAAAGGGCTCCTGCATTTTATAGGTGTGCCCGTCAATGGTAACCTGCTTTTCTTCCATCACCTCAAACAAGGCCGATTGTGTTTTTGCGGGTGCTCGGTTAATTTCGTCTATAAGGATGATATTGCCAAATATAGGCCCTTGCTTAAATTCAAACTCGGTTGATTTAGGGTTAAATACAGAAGTACCTAATATATCTGATGGCATCAAATCCGGAGTAAACTGAATGCGGGAGTATCTGGCATCAATAGCTTTTGAAATAAGTTTGGCGGTAAGTGTTTTGGCCACACCAGGTACCCCTTCAATAAGGATGTGCCCATCGGCCAGTATGCCGGCTATCAACAGATCGATAGAATCGTGCTGCCCTACAATAATTTTACCCAGTGTAGCTTTTATCTGGTCAACCGCCAGGCTTAACCTGCTCATATCAGTTCGTTGTTCAAAAAAATCATTTTCCATTGTGTCCGGTTTGGCTGTAAAATTTCTCTATAAGTTTATTTAATCTGATTAATTCATGATCGGTAACGTGGTGTTGTGCACCTACAAAAATTACCGAATGCACCAGGTCGGTAATAAAGGCGTTGGCTACACCGGTTTTTTTCGATAGCGTGTCTATAAAGTCACTATCAAGCTTGTTGGTTTTAAGGCGGTAATAATCTCTGAAATGCTCTAACAGATAAATTACTTTTTTATGGGCTATGTCGGCATTGTCGCGTTTTTCATAATAAACCTGCCCTACAACGGTTACAAACTCCAGGGTCGAATTTTGTAAGGGCTCTACTATTGGTATAACCCGCTGGCGGCGTTTCATTTCGTAAAAAATGAAAACTAAAATACCGCAAAGGCTTAAGTAGTATGCCCATTGCAAAGCTGGGTTAGCAAAAAATACCCTTAATGGCGAAAGATCTTCGGGTATATCGCCATTTTGAAATTGGTCCCAATACAAATGGCCGGTAGCCGGCATGTAAGAGAAAGCTTTTTCAACAAAGTTGGTACCTTGCCGGGTTAACAGGCTGTAGTTGGTGAACAAGTCGGGCGTAGCGCATAAATACAGATGTCCTTTGCCAAAGCTGTAACTCATAAAAGTACAGTGATTGGCATAATTTTGCGCCAAAATGGTCGCTTTAGCTGTATCCAGGCTGCTAAAATATTGGTTTGCAATATCACGGTTAAACAGGTAGTTACTTTGAGCCCGTAATTTGCTGTTAACAAAATTAAACGATACATTATGTTTAGCATACTCGGCCTGGGTCTCAATTTTTAGCGAATCGGCAAGGTAGCCACTCCAGTTAAATGCCGACATAAACACGGAGTTGCCCGCTTTGACGTATTTCATCATTTCGTCAAAATCAAATTTATTGAGCTTTATGCTTTTGGCTATAATGATGTAATTGCCCTGTTGCAGACTATCATTATGGAAAACATTGTAAATAGATTTGTTGGTATTGGCAATTTCGGCGTCGGGAAAAAGTTTATCAAGCTGGTTATGCAAAATATAAGTACCAAACGGAATTTTATCATTTTTTGCAAGCGTTGACTGCCAGTTGATAGCATTGGGTTTATTGTACTGCGCAACAAGGTATACTATGAGCAGGATGCTGGCAATTGAAATATAGATTTTAAAATCCTTCATGATATCTCCTTTTTAAAATCTGTAAATAACGTGCTGATGTTTTTAAAAACGGAGGCATCAATACCAAATTCGCCATACCAAATATATTCAAACTGTAGTGTGAGGGTTTTAAATACCTGGCGCTGATCGGGGTTGGTTAGTTCATTGATGTAGGCATTGTTTGTTTTATCTATCTGCCATTTAATTAGGTCGGCATCGCTAAGCTGTTTCAGGCATTTTAAATATAGCAGCCGTACAGCCAGGCGGTAATTATGCTGCGCGATAGCCCGCTCCAACTCGTCGTCGAAATTGATATCGTGGATATTTTCCAATGATTCCTGGTAGGGTAAATTTGCACCCATCGATTTGCGCCTGAAAACGTGCAGTAAATCGATACCAGCCAGTTTTAGAACCAGGAACACCAAAGCCGCCAGCCCTGCGCCTATGAAAAGATACTGCAACACATATAACAGAACCTGGAAAAATGGATTCACTTTATTATCCGAAATTTTTGCCGGTTTAAACAGGTTTTTAAGCCAGGTCCAAAACCAATGCCAAAAACGTGTCCACCATGATGGGTCTTTTTGTATTTCTTCGTCGTATTTAAACTCGGGGAGTTTGCTATAGGCTTTAATAGCTGTGCTATCCAGTTGGCGCACATTTATTTGCTGGGTGTCCAGCTTCAGGATCAAAGGTTTCGCGTTCTTTTTAACAGAAACAACACCTTTAACAGAATGAACGGGAACAGCAAATGAAAAAAATATAAAGCAGAGCAGGCGCAGCATATTAATATTCTTCAAGCGGTAAATCATTGTCGGGCGTTGTAGTGCCCACCTTGTTTATCCTGTTTAATAGGCTGGTGCCATCTTTACTTTCGGTTAGGTTGAAATAGCAAAAACCTATGGCGATGCAGGGAATAATAACGAGTATATGAGCTATTTGCCTGAGCAACGCGGTGGCAAAAGCAAATGGCACCGAAGTTATGGCAGTTGTGGCGCCGCCTTTTTGCGCGTGGGTTAAAGTACTTATAATGGTGAAAATGCTGGCGGGTAAGCTAAACAACATAATACCAACGTAAACTATGATCCATATAACCACCTGGGTGCCAAAATTTGTCCACCAGTTATCTTTTACAAGTACAAAACTGCGGTTAAAAGCATAGCCAAAAGACGTATTTTCCATTACCATAATAGGCAACACCAAAGCAAATATTGGCGCCAGGTAAAATCCTGGCAGAAAGCAAAATACAAAGCCAATGCACATTAATATATTGAGCAGGATGGAACTTCCAAATCCTCTTAAAAAATAATATTTGATATAACCCCAAACTTCTTCGCTGGTAGGCACCTGGTTCCCTTTTTCTTTATAAAGAGCCATGTAGCTTAGTACTGTAAGTTGTAAAATTATTACAGTTAACATGGAGCAAATGAGGACTGCAAAATACTCTATACCAAACATTCTCCATATTGATGGCCTGTATTGCAAGCCACCGGCGACCGCTTGCCCATCGGCAATGGCAAAATTTACTACTTTTAACTGGTATATGGTGCTGCTGATAACACCGGCAACTATGAAAATACCCGCAAAAGTGAAAAAGTATTTGAGCAGCGGTTTAAAGTTTTGCCGCATAAAAAGAAACGTGTCGCTTATTATTTCGCCAAAATCGCGGGTTTTTGCTAATTCAATTTTTGGTTGCATTGTGGTTTAGGGTTTTATAAATTTTATTGGGGTATATAATTACATACCAGATGATAAACAATAATGACGATGTTAAAATGGTAACGCTAAGCCAAACCGGCATTTCGGTATGGCGGGTTACAAAGCCTTCAAAAAAGGCAGCAACAATTAAAACAGGTACTATGCCAACGGCTACTTTCATGCCATCTTTGGCTCCTCTTTTTAAGGATACCATGCGGGTATACGTTTTGGGGAATAAAAGGCTGTTCCCTAAAATAATGCCTGCCGCACCTGCTATCATGATGGCCGAAATTTCAAGGGTGCCATGAATCCAAACCACAAGGATTGATTTTATACCCAATCCCTTACTAAAAAAATAGTATTGGAACGAGCCCAGCATCAGTCCGTTCCGGAAAAGAAAATAAACAGATCCTACAGAAAATATGACGCCGCTTACAAACGTAACCAGCGATACATAGATGTTGTTGGTTGCTATGGCCAAAAACATCAGGGTTTCGCCGCCTTGTTTGTATACGCCAAACGGATCGCCTTTGGCAATGTTGGCGTTGGTCATGTCTACATATCCGTCGCCTAAAATAAGGCGCACAAAGTTTTCATCATATTTTGCCGATAAGGCGCCTATCGAACAAAAAATGATAAAAAATATAAATGAGTATAGTAGCGGCCTTTGGTAGGTTTTAAACAGGATGGGCAATTCGTATTTCCAGAAAGTTAAAAAACGGTTGCTTTTTTCGCTTTTATTTTTGTAGATAGATTGATGTAAACCAGCAGCCAGCCCGTTAAGGTAGGCAGTAGTTTTTGATTTCGGGTAAAATGTTTTGGCATAAGCAAGGTCGTCGGTTATTTGGATAAACCTTTCGGCAAGCTCATCAGGATCGTCCGTTGGCGATTGTTCAAAGCTGCTCCATTTGGCAGCGTTTTGTTTTACAAAAAGGGGTTCGCGCATCAGTTATCCAACATTGAAATATTTTGTTAAAATAATTACAAATGTGATATATAACAACTAAAAAAAACATAATTAGCGTTTATATTTGATGATATGCAAACTATAAGAATAACCACATCACAAAACATTGATATTGATTACGAAGTTGCCGGCCTTCGCGAACGTATTGTTGCTTACCTGATTGACATGGCCATGTTTATAGTGATATTTATTGCTGCCATGATTGTGATGTCGATGTTAAACATACTAAATTCCGAAGGGGCGCTGATCGGCGTTTTGGTGATTATATATGCATCGCTATACGTATTTTATGATTTAGCTTGCGAAATAGCTATGAACGGGCAAAGTGTTGGCAAGCGTATCATGAAAATAAAAGTGATAAGCCTTGATGGCGCCCGGCCCCGATTTAGCCAATATTTATTACGCTGGCTGTTCAGGATTGTTGATTTTGCCCTGTCATCAAATTTGTGCGGATTGATCTGTATTGCGGTGTCTGATAAATCGCAGCGATTGGGTGATATGGTAGCCGGTACTACGCTTATCCGTACCGCGCCGCGTACAAAAATTAATAATATAGCTTTTAGCCCTTCTGCTGATGATTATCAGCCGGTTTTTGCAGCAGCAGCCGGCCTTAACGACAAAGATATTGAACTGATAAACGAAGTAATAAACAGTTACATTAAAAACCGCAACAGCGTGCTGGTATATAATATGGCGCAGCGTATTAAAGATCTTTTAGGGATAACTCCGCCACCTGAAATGAACGATATGTTGTTTTTGCAAACCATTATAAAAGATTACAGCCACATCGTAGCTCAGGCAGATGTGCTATAATGCCGGTAAAGGCTGTACATTTTAATACAGTAGCTAATAAGCACTATGCTGCCAACAATCATAAATAAGGTTTTTTTTACTGCGAACTTTTTGGTGTCGAGCTTAAAATAACTATCGGCGATGCCATACGCAAAAAATAAAAGGAGGGGGATGGAAGGAGGATATAGTGCTAAGCTTTTAGATAAATCACCTTGCACAAGGGCTATAACAGAACGCTGGAAACCGCAACCGGGGCAATCAATACCTGTTAAATATTTAAACGGGCAGGGTATTAAATGATTTTGCAGCCAGTTGATAAAAACAAACCGGCTGCAAAATATTTGTAATGTGGTATAATTTGGCAGCATTAAGCCTGCGGTGGTGTATTAGGGTTAAACGGATCCTGATAATCTTTTGAAGGATCATATGGTTGGAAGCCTGCAAAACCTGCTCCCGCGGGGCCTATATACTGATACTTTCCGAAACCCAAAATCGGGAAAAATATGTAAGGTAAAATCACTAAGCCAATAGTAAAACCTTCACTTTGGCCAAAGCTTTTACTCAATAAGTTAATAGCCCAAATGCCAAAAATGGGTAAAGTACAGGGTATGATAAATAGTATTAGCCACCACATCGGCTTGCCAATAATTTCCAAAAATACAATTGCACTATAAATAGGAATCAATGAGGCCCACCCTGGTTTGCCGGCCTTTTCAAATACTTTCCACATACCAACAATTATAATTACTGATGAGATAATAGCTGGGATCATTATAATTCCAAATAAGGCGGCAAATACCGCGGGTGAGCCGGAAGAAGCGTCGTAAGTTTCCATTTTTTAAGGTTTGAGTGTTTTTATAAGTTTTAGTTGCTGCAAAATATAAATTTTTTAAATAAAAATTAAGCACTCCATCATATTTATTACAAAGCTTGGTTAGCTTATTATTTTTAAATTTGACGCCAATGGTAAGGGAGCAAATTTCGGTATTTGATATGTTTAAGATAGGGATAGGGCCATCAAGCTCGCATACCCTTGGACCATGGAGGGCTGCGCAGCAATTTGTGCAATCGCTACAGCAGCAGGATGTATTGCCGCTTGTATCCCAGGTACAAATACTGCTTTATGGCTCTTTGGCCAAAACGGGCCGGGGCCATGGTACCGATATTGCTATTTTGCTCGGCCTGAGCGGAGATGATCCCGTAACTTTTGAGGTTGACCAAATCACGCCTAAAATTAATTATATCACCACGTCGCATAAATTGATCTTGGGTGGAATTAAAGAAATTGAATTTTCTGTAACTGGCGATCTGTTGTTTTTGTTTAACGAAAGCCTGCCTTTTCATCCAAACGCCGTAACCTTCCAGTCGTTTTTGAGCAATGGCAAGGGTTTATCTGAAACATACTACTCCATAGGCGGAGGATTTGTGGTTAAAGATGGCGCGTCCGCCCAATCAAAACATGAGGTCGACCTGCCGTTCCCGATTGACACAGCTGCCGATTTATTGCACTGGTGCATAAAAACAGGCCTTCGAATTTCTGAAGTGGTAATGGAAAACGAATTGGCCTGGCGTAGCGAACATGAAACACGTGTCGGTGTACTCAATATTTTTAATGCGCTAAAAGAATGTATGTACCGCGGCTGCCATACCACGGGCCAGTTACCTGGCGGTTTAAATGTGGCTAGGCGCGCCTTTAAACTGAATGCAAAACTAATAAACAACCGGCCTTACAGTAATTACGAGGAATGGGTCACTGCCATAAGGCAAACAGGCGACAGCTTTAAAAATATACTGGATTGGGTGAGTTGTTTCGCGTTGGCTGTAAACGAGGAGAATGCCTCTTTTGGTAGGGTAGTTACCGCGCCAACCAATGGCGCAGCCGGTGTTATACCCGCCGTGTTGCAATATTATATTGTTTTTTGCGATGGTAACACAGATGAAAAGGTCATCCAATTTTTGCTGACCGCATCCGAGATTGGCAGCATCTTTAAAAAAGGAGCCACTATTTCCGCAGCCATGGGCGGTTGCCAGGCCGAAATCGGCGTGTCATCTGCCATGGCTGCTGCCGCTTTAACTGAATGCATGGGGGGGACGCAGCGACAGGTACTCATGGCTGCCGAAATAGCCATGGAACATCACCTTGGTCTAACCTGCGACCCAATTGGCGGCCTGGTACAAATCCCTTGTATCGAGCGTAACACGATGGGGGCCATAAAAGCCATTACCGCATCGCAACTCGCACTGCAAAGTAATCCCGAGAAAGCCAAAGTAAGCCTGGATGCTGTAGTAAAAACCATGTGGCAAACCGCGCTGGATATGAATTCCAAGTATAAAGAAACATCCGATGGCGGGCTGGCTATCAATATCCCTATCAGCTTGCCGGAGTGTTAGCTAATAATGTGCAGATTTCAGATATGCAGATGATGAATTAAAAAATGGTTTTTCGTGAGCTTTGATAGCGTGTTCGTTACTCAACATTATAGCGGTAAACTATCCTGCCCAAATTACCGTCGGTATCAATTCCTTCTACGGTTACGCGGTAAGTGCCTTTGGTGTCGGCGTTAAAAAACTCAAATTCGGCAACGGCTTTGTCAACTATAACGGTTGGGTTCCAATAAATTGTTGTACGTAAATCGGGCTTTGAGCTGCTTTCATTGATTTTATCATATTTGGGCGAATAAAATTCCCTTGCCTTGTATAATCCGTTTGATTGGTATGTGATAACATCGGGTGTTGATGGTTTAATTGGGGTGCCCGAATGTTTCCTTGAAATTAAATAAAGTACTTCCCTTGCGCCTGTTGTCATATCCATTTGCCCGGTTGTTCTGATCACTTCGGCACTTTCAATATCTGTTAATAAAAGTGTACTGAAAATAGCAGGATCAATTATACTGCCGTCGAGTTTTACGAGCATCGGTGGCGGGTTTGGGTAATATTTTGCTATGGAACGTGCAGTATAAAAGGAAGCGCCTTCTGCCGAACTCCTCATCTCGATACCACGCAGGCGTACGCCCAAAAAAGTACTCAGGCTTTCTCCGGTCGGCTCTTTCGGGAAATCGTTTATCACCTGGTCGGGGTGTTCTGCATGGCTAAAAATGTCTTTTGGCGCATCCTTTTTGTCTTTTATCACCACTTCTTTAAGCTGTATAGTGCGCTTATCTAAGCTTAGTTTGAGTTGTTGTTTAACCTGCTTTTGGTAGGTAGATAATTCTTTTATCGTATCCTTTTCGCCGGATGTGTTTCTAAACGGCAATGATTTATAATCAGATGGCGTATCAAGCACAACCATTACATTTTTTTTATCCTTATCAGTGCGGGCCTGTATTACGTACCGGGCACTATCCTCGGGAAGCCTGTTAAAGCTGAATTTTCCGTTTTCATTGGTTACGGTATCCAACATAAAAATGCCCGCTTTGGTTGTTAACAGCTTTACTTTGCCGTTAGGTACCGGTTTGCCATCTAAGGTTTTTACGTATCCGGAAATCTGCAGTGATTTTTCGGCTTCAAATAGCGGTTGTTGATCCTTATTAGCTAATACCTGTTTCCATTCAAAACGACGATAACCCTGCGTAAGCATTAATATATCCAGGTCGGCCCGGGTTTTATCGGTTATATCAGTAGAGTAATAGTTGGGCTGCTCGATATACCCTTTAATATCCGAAGTAAGTAGCAAATTGTTCAGGATCGTGTTTTCTGACAATTCATCCACAGGTATAAAATCTTCGCTGATCACAGATACCGAAAAGCTTCCGGTAATATTGCTACCATTAGCAGTTTTGGCATCTAAGCTAAGTTGTACCTTTTGCCTGGCTGTTAAGGATTTGCTTGCCGATGTTATGTTGAGTTTGAGCGCATCGTTGTTTTGGATAAAGACTACACGTTCATTAAGCGGCTCGCCGTCAGCAGCAAGTAGTGTAAATCGTGTTATCCCCGTTGGAAAACGTTTTTTATCAATAACCGCGTTGAAACTTTGTGCTGCCAGCCTGAATCCGGCTGTATAACAAATTTTACCACCCGACTGTGCCAGCAGGTAATAACCTGCGCTTTTTTGAGTTTCAAATAATTTATTTGAGACAACTATGCGCACACTTAAACTATCTGCCTGGGTATTATTAATGGCGATGGCAAAACCATCGTCACGTGCTTTTGGTAAATCAAAGCTATACCGGCTACCATTTTTACACGTTATTTTAACTTTATAAAGTTTGCCTGCTGTTGGAGTAATAGCAAATACCCCCATCCCCAAATGATGGGTTTTAAATTCCGCTACTTCATTGTCGTCATTATCTGTTACTAATCCTTCCAGGTCTTCGCCCAGTCCTTTTTCATCTACCGACTTTACAGCTACTTTTGATCGCAGGCCGTTAATGAGCAGGCCTCCCTCCGGGAAAAACTGCACATCGGGCTTAGCCGTTATATTTTGTTTTTTTGCCTTTACAACTTGTAAATCACCTATGCTTATCTGTTGGCTAAAGAAATAAGCCGGATCATCGTTACGCATCCAATTAGTATAGGCCCGTAATTGATATTTACCCGTTTTTAACAAGGCGGGTAAGGCAATATCGCCCCAGCCTATGCCCAAGCTTAAAGGCAATGCCATCCGGCTTATTACCGAATCTTTTGCGTTAAGTAATACAATATGCACTACGTTGCTGATTGCCGATAAGGCATGGTTTTCGCCGGTTACCACGTAGGCCTTAAACCATAAGGTATCGCCGGGCATATAATGCTGTTTATCAAGGTGCAGGTACACTTTCTCGATAGGATTTACAGATGAATATTTTTCGATAGAATTGACAGTTCTGATTAAAATGCTGGTATCAGTTTGAGCAAAACTGTTTAAGGAGTAAAGCAAAGTACCCAGGAAAATGAAGGTTAGGCGAAATTTCATAAAAAAGCAATGAGCGCTATATCAGGATTAATATACGCAATAAACAAAATACTACAAACCCGCTTACTCTACCTTATAAGTATAAACCTGCCGGCCAAGGTTACCGTCAACATCAATCCCTTCAATTAAAATGCGGTAGGTGGCTTTAGCATCGGCGTTAAAAAACGAGAATGTTGCGTTGCCGTCTTTATCGGTGATAATATTCGGTTTCCAGTATATGGTTGAGCGTAGGTCCTGCATTTGAGTGTTTGTTTTTGGATCGTCATAAGCCGGCGAATAAAATTCACGGGCTTTGTAATAGCCCTTTGGCGCGTAGGTTACAACACCCGGCGCGTAACGGTTGTAAACAGAACCCTCGCCACCGCGTTTAGTAGTAATAACCAAAACGCCGCCGCCGCCACGAAAACCATAAATTGCAGTATTGCCTATAGAGCGTAAAACCTCAACGCTTCCTACGTCATTTACTGATAGGGTATTTAAATAATCGCCTTCCATCTGTACCCCATCAACCATAACGGTCATAGGTTGGCCCTGGCTCCGGGTTGAGTATGGCACGCCGTTCCTAAAAGTTACCCCAAATATTTTCATCTGTAAGGCATTGACAAACATACCGCCCATGTTTTCAAAATCTTTGTAAGTAAGCACCTGGTCGGCATTACCGGGGCCATTTAAGTTATTGGAGTTTTTAACAAGGTCTTTTTTGCTCTTTACGTCTTTTATAAACACTTCTTTCAACACAATGGTATGGTTGCCAATTCCATATTTAATATCCTCGTTAAACTTGCTTTTGCTGTTTTTAAGATAGCCGGCCTGGCCATCGCTGATGTTTACCTGTACATCAGGCGCGTTTTTGTTTTTACCGGCGACTTGCGGGGCAATATTATCCAGTTCAATTTCAAGGTTCTTACGGTCTTTGGCAGTACGTGCCTGTATCACAAAACGGATGCTGTCCCTGAAAACAAGGTCTTTAAAAACAAAGTTACCCTTGTCGTCAGATACCGTATCAATCATAAAAATGCCACCCGCTGTAGTAAATAACGTTACTTTACCCCTTACGACAGGTTTGCCCCAAACCGTTTTTAAATGGCCCGATATCTGTAACGTTTTTTCGGGTTTATAAACTATTGGGTTAAAATTATCATTCAGTATTTTCTTCCATTCAAAACGGCGATAGCCTTGGGTCATGAGCAGTATATCCAGATCGGCCTGTGCATTTGCGTTCGCGTTGTGAAAATAATAGCCCGGTTTTTCGATATATCCTTTCAAATCGGACGAAAGCAGGATGTTTGATAGGATAGTTTCTTCGGCCGTTTCATCAACCGAAACTTTTGACAGATCGATAACCGCGGCCGAGAAACTGGCGCTTACTGGTTTGTCTTCTGTATTTTTAGCGTTCAGGTTGATGGTCACCTTTTCGCGCGACGCGTATTTTTGCTTGTCGGCGGTTACCGAAAGTTTTAAATCATCGTTGTTTTTTACAAATACAAGGCGCTCGTTTAGCGGTTCGCCTTTGTCAGAGAACAACGTAAACTGCACAATGCCCGATGGGAATTTGCTTTTGGGTATTGTTGCAGTAAATGTTTTACCTCCGTCGGGACTGTTGCCCGCATAATAAATCTGGCCGCCTACCTGGGCCACCAGCAAAAGGCGGCCGGCCGGAATAGCGCTATTTAATAGCTCTTTACCCGGTAATATGGTAACATCTATATCATCATCGGCCGAATTATCTATATCTAAAGAATATCCGTTATCAACGGCCCGGGGTAAATCAAATACCCCTTCGGAGCCATCAGGGTAGGTAACATGAGCCTTGTAAGTTTTTTCTGCAGATGGCACAAATTTAAAAACACCCATGCCCAGGTGGGTGCTGTTAAAGGTGGTAGCCATTTGGTTTTGGTCATCTACTACGGTTCCTTTAATATCTACCCCCAAACCATCGGCGCCAATTGCCTTAAATGCAATTTTTGAGTTTACTCCATTAACCAGGGTGCCACCTTCGGGAAAAAACTGCATATCGATTTTATCAGATACCGCCTTTATGGCAATTGTTTTATCGGCCGTTTTCTTGTCGGCGTATTTGATGGTGGTTAAAATTTGACCGGTGGGCGCCAAATCATTAGTGGTATTTATAAAGCTTGCATTAATATTGCCTTTATCGTCGGTAATGCCTTTGCCTTTAAAAACAGTTTTGCCATTGAGTTGTATGTGGTAACTTACTTCTTTAGCCACGTAAGGTTCGCCGTTGATATTGCTATAAGTAATAACCGCGTCTATCTTTTGTTTGCCGTTTTGGGTGGTGTAGGTAAACGCCGTTTTAGTAAAAACATCATTCCTGATGCTATTTACAATGGTGATCGTTTTATCAAAAAAATAGGCTTCGCTTTCGTTGCGCATCCAGTTGGTATAGGCGCGGATGCGGTAGGTGCCTTCCTGCATCGAATCGGCTAGGGCAAAATCGCCATTGGCCAGGCCGCTGATTAATGGTAGTTTGATACTTCGCTTTACAGAGTCGTTTTCGTCAATCAGGTCAACATTGAGTATTTCGCTTAATGCCGAGAGCTGGTGTTTGTTGCCGATAGTTACATATGCCTTAAACCAGATATCATCACCAATGGCATAGCTGGACTTATCAAATTGCAGGTAAACTTTTTCCTGCGGATGCTCCGCCCGCCATTTATCGAGCTGGTCGACCATTTTACGCAGCAGTTCTTCGCCAGGGCCTTTGAAACTCAAAATAGCTGTAGCGATAACAGTTATCAATAAACCGGCAAAAAGATGTTTGTTTTTCATCAGGTAAATAATTTTCAATCTACAGAAAATATTATAATAGTATTATAACAAGTGTGTTACGAGGGGATTGCCGAAAGCTGGCTCAGGTTTTACGTGTTACGTTATAAGTTTTACGTTGAAAGAACGGTGCTTAAGGTTACGGTTTTTGTTTTTCATAGGTAGAGGTTTTTGTGGTTGGCAGTTAGACTGCCGGTTTAGGTAAAGGTTTAATTGCTTAGAAAAAAAATATTGGCCGTCGCTGTTCGATGTATTTTATACATTCCTGCCACGGTTGGTTTCAGTCACGACGAATCTGACCGCAGCCTGCCTGTATTGCGTTTTCCATAAGCAAGATATCTTTTTTTGATATTTTACCAAGAAAATTATGTGAAGACGGACGGCTAACCGATTCCGTATTTACCGCGGTAGTTAAGATATGCTCAATTTGACCTAATGCCTTTTCGCTTCTTAAACGGATCAGCTCTTCAATTAAATGCAGTTTTCTGGCTTCTGTAAACATCCAACTTAAATTGTTTTATTAACAAACGTAAAACGTACCACGTCCAACCTACAACGTATCAAAACTTATTCTTCCACATCATACTTTCAACCGGGCGGGTAGTGGGGTTGTTGTATTTGGCGTTGTTTTTGGTGTTGTACAGGGTTTCAATTTCGCCCTCAACGGCAAAATAAATCAGCTGGCCAATGGGCATGCCGGCGTATACGCGTACGGGTTGGGCGCATGATATTTCCAATGTCCAGGTGTTGCAAAATCCAACATCGCCTTTGCCGGCCGTGGCATGTATATCAATACCCAAACGCCCCGTGCTCGATTTTCCTTCCAAAAAGGGTACATGTTTATGGGTTTCGGTATACTCTACCGTTACGCCCAGGTAAAGGGTATTGGGCTGTAGTACAAAGCCCTCTTTAGGTATTTCAAAGGCATCAATCTCGTTATGTTTTTTAGCATCAAGTACCCTATCGCGGTAAGTAGCCAGGTGTTTACCCAAATGCACATCATAGGAATTGGTACCAAGTTGCTCACGGGCAAACGGTTCAATAATAATGGTACCTTTTTCTATCTCTTCGAGGATGCGCTTGTCAGATAATATCATAGTAATATTTGATGAGGGGCGAAAATATAACTAATTACCGCAACAGGCAACAACAAACAACCAAACATTGTTGAAATTGATTGTTGAATAGGTTTTGGCATACAGTTAATTAACAATCAATCGTTTATGAATATGATGTGGCAATTATTATAATTAAATTTATTTGGCATAAGTTTGCGTCCGATTTTGCAATTTTACTTTTATGGCGATAGCATACAGGCAGCGTATTGATGATGATACTGAGTTTGCACTCTGGAAAATAGAGGAGCAGGCAGATGACCTGTATAAGCAATTGCAATTGGATGAGGATGAGAAAGCTTACGTTGAAAAGCTAAGCCACAGTAAACGGTACCTGCATTGGCTTGGTACCCGCGTATTGTTGCGTAAAATGCTGAGCACCGATGAATATATTGATTGCAAAGTAGACGTGCATGGTAAACCTTACCTGGTAAACCTGCCATACCATATTTCGCTGAGCCATTCGTTTGATTATGCCGCGGTGATGATCAGCAAAACCCATAAAGTAGGTATTGACATTGAGCAGATAAAAGAAAAGGTGGAACGGATAGCCACTAAATTTATGCGTGCCGATGAACTCGCTTTTATTGGCGAGGATAAAAAGATTGAACATCTGTACGTGTGCTGGTGTGCCAAAGAAGCGGTTTATAAATGTAACGGGCAAAAAGAGGTATCATTTGTTGATAATATTTTTTTGGCGCCTTTTAACTTTGAACACCATGGTGTACTAAATGCCAACCTGCATAAAAATGAACTTAATTTGGATTATACGGTTGGCTATATGCAATACGCCGATTATATGATTGGCTACGTAAAAGGGGATAGGTGATGAAAAACAAAAAAGTATTTTTTCAGGATTGGGGCCTGATAGATTACCAGCGGGCCTGGGACAGGCAGGAAGACCTTTTTTCGGCAACGGTAAAAACCAAGCTGGATAACCGCAATAACGAGCTGGCTTACGGGGAGGCAGCTAAGGTATTGGTTCCCACAAACACATTTGAACCTTTTGAAGCCGATGAAACCTTCAATTATCTTGTTTTTTGCGAACACCCCCATGTGTATACCTTAGGCAAAAGCGGCAAGCCAGAGCACTTGCTATTGGATGAAGCCGGGCTGAAAGCAAAGCAGGCCGTTTACTATACTATTAACCGTGGCGGCGATATTACCTATCATGGTCCGGGACAAATAGTATCGTACCCAATATTGGACCTGGATAATTTTTTTACCGACATTCACCTCTATCTGCGCACGCTGGAAGAGGCTGTGATATTAACCCTGGCCGATTATGGTTTAAAGGCAGGCCGTTACCCGGGTTACACCGGTGTTTGGTTTGATGCCGATAACGAAAAGGCGCGCAAAATTTGCGCTATGGGCGTGCGCTGCAGCCGTTGGGTAACCATGCATGGGCTGGCATTTAACGTAAACCCAAACCTCGGTTATTTTAAAAACATTGTGCCTTGCGGTATTGATGATAAGGCCGTAACTTCCATGCAGCAGGAGCTTGGCTACGAGGTTAATATAAATGAAGTAAAAGAAATCCTTAAGCACCATATTTCCGTATTGTTTGATATGGAGATGTTGTCATGAAAGCACTACTTTTAATTTTATTTTCGATAAGTGCGCTAACCGCGTGCTCAAAAAAGACCGACCCGATGCAAAATATTAATAGCGGCCCCATCCCGTCGCCGACAGATACGGTACCGGTAACCGGAGCTGTAACAGATACCCTGAGCTACCTTGCCTTGGGCGATTCGTATACCATAGGCCAGTCTGTAACGGCGTCAGAGTCATTCCCGTATCAGCTTGCAGCCAGCCTGCCAGGGTTTAAAATTGCCGAGCCTACCGTCATCGCCCGTACGGGTTGGATAACCGACCAGTTAATAGATGCAATTAAAAGCAGCGCCGTTAACGATAAAACGTACGATTTTGTGACCCTGCTTATTGGCGTTAACGACCAGTATGGGGGCTACAGCAAAGATAACTATCGTATAAAATTTGCAGCTGTTTTAAACACGGCTATCAAGTTTGCAAAAGGCAATAAAAAGCATGTATTTGTTTTATCTATTCCGGATTACGGTGTAACGCCCTTTGCCAATGGCAATGATGCCGTTATCGGTCCCGAAATAGACCTGTTTAATGCCATTAACCTGGATGAGAGCAAAAAGGCAGGGGTTATTTACGTTGATATTACTGCCATATCAAAACAGGCCGCGTTTGACCTCAGCCTTTTGGCTAACGACAGGTTGCATCCATCTGCCAAAATGTACTACCAGTGGGTATTAAAACTTATACCCGAGATACTGGCGCAGTTTAAAAAATAGGCCTGGGTTTTGGTCGGTTTTAATCGACTTAAACCCAAACCCGATAACTAATCCTTAATTTTTATTGAGGTAAAACTTTTCCCAAAAATCGGTTGATTTGGATAGCTCGCTGCGGCCGCCTTCTGCGCCGCCGCCACTGAAGCCGCCTCCGCGACCGCCCCTGCCGCCACGTCCGCCGCCACCTCCCATACCGCCGCCGCTACCTCCCATACCACCGCCACGTCCTCCGCGACCACCGCCGCCGCCCATGCTGCCTCCTTGCCGTTCACCATTGTTTTCCGTTCCGTCACCTTTGGGTTTTTGGATGCCATTTATTTTGAAATTGAACGCCCACTCGGTTTTGAACTGGTCATCGGCATGGAAAAAACTTAGGGGTATGGCCATTTCATAAATGAGGTTGCCTTCGGTATCGTAATCAATGGCAGCTTTAATTCCGTAGGTATTTGAGGTGGTGATCATGTCGCCTTCAATATCTTTAAAGCCAACCACCTTAATATCGCGCAGCTTGGTTATGCGCTCGCGCTGCAAATCGTCGCGGTCTTGTTGGGTAACTTCGGTATTGTCGTCGGGGCGTTTGCCAAAATCGGGTTTACTGCCTGGTTCGGCTAAGGGGAAGGTGAGCGAGAAGCTTTCCTTCTTTTTGCCTTTGGTATCAATGCTTAGGGTAATGCCTGCATTAAGCGCACGCATCTGGTCCATTTTATCGGTTATTTTGATGGCAGCGTAAAGGGTAGTTGGGTCATTAGCCAACGCGTAGTTCAGTTTCCTGTCTTCGTTAAAGTAGCGCAGGCTATCGCCCCAGTCCTTGTCGTCACCATCTACTTTGATGGTTGGAGGTGGGGGCTGTAACCTGACCGGGCCGTTTTTTGGTGCCTGGGCGTTTGCCGTGGCCATGGCAAATACTTGAACTGCTAATGGGATGATAATGTAAACAGCGATTTTTTTCATGATGTTTAGATTGTCCGGTGTGTAGCAGGCACACCGTTGGGGTATGATTTTTAAGTGAATTGAACACGATTTTACCGTTTTTATTATTGTTTTTGAGTAATTTTGTAGTTACGTATGCCAACTGAAACACAGGAAGAAACATTTACCCTCGAAGAATTACTGGCAGGACTTAAGGAAGTTCACCGCCTGATATTATGGAACGATGATTTCAACACGTTTGACCATGTGATCCATTGTATGATGAAGTACCTCGATTACTCCGAACCACAGGCGGAAAAAATAGCCTGGAAGGTACATAATGAAGGGAAGTGCGCAGTGCTGGAAGGTTCCTTTACCGAAATGGAGATTTTCCGTAAAATTCTTCAGCAGGAAGGGCTGACTGTATCGGTCGATTAACGTTGTATGTGGTACGTTTGACGTTGTACGTTTGCCGGAATGGGAGGAAATTAAAGTAATTTAGATATAATAAAAAAGGGAGGAACGCCATGGCGCTCCTCCCTTTTTACTTTTTAAAACGTATAACGTACAACGTAACACGTCAAACGTCTTTACCCAACCAGATAATTCCATCCATGAGTATCTTCGGCCCTGCCGTATTTAATGGCATCAAGGGTAGCCAACACTTTTTGCGAAAATTCGCGCGTTTTTGGATCGCTCAGGAAATATTCTTCGCCATCAACACTTATCGAGCCAACTGATGCTATTGTTGCGGCAGTGCCTGCGCCAAAAGCATCGGTTAGTTTGCCGGTTTTGGCGCCTTCAATAATTTCGGCAACAGAAACTTTGCGGGTTTCAACCGGGATGCCCCACTCTTTGGCCAGCGCGATAACGGTATCGCGGGTTACGCCATCTAAAATGGTATCTTTTGCTTCGGCGGTTATCAGTTTGCCATCCAGCATAAACATGGCGTTTGCAGCGCCCATTTCTTCAACGTATTTATGTTCTTTTGCATCTGTCCATATCAATTGGTCAAAGCCTTCTTCTGCCGCTTTGCGGGCGGGCAGCATCGATCCGCCGTAGTTACCGGCTGCTTTTGCAAAGCCCATACCGCCTTCGGCAGCGCGGGTGTAGTAGGTTTCAATTTTTACGCGCAGTGTTTTTGAAAAATACGGGCCAACCGGGCCGCACAATACCATGTATTTATACGTTGCCGATGGCGTTACACCCAGGTAAGGGTCGGTAGCAAACATGAACGGGCGGATGTATAAAGCATGGTTTGGTTTTGACGGTACCCACTCGCGGTCAAGGTCGACAACGGCGGCCATGCTTTGCAAAAATATTTCTTCGGGCAGGGCAGGCATACAAAGCCTTTCTGCCGATTTGTTTAAACGGATGGCGTTTTTATCAGGACGGAAAATGGTTACTTTTCCATCGGCATGTTTGTAGGCTTTTAAACCTTCAAAAAACGCCTGGCCATAATGCAGGGCCGAAATTGCAGGGCTTAAACCAATCTCGCCGTAGGGAATGACCTGCAGGTTTTTCCATTCACCATCAGCATAATCGGCCACAAACATGTGGTCAGAAAATGTTTTTCCGAAAGGTAAGTTGTCAAAATCCGTTTCTGCTAAACGGGAATGCGTGGTCTTGGTGATCTTGATGTCCAGCGTCTCTGTCATGGCCTTAAGTATTATTTATTAGAAAACGGCAAGTTAGGGATTTTTTTAATGAGTTAAGTTAAGGAATTGATACTAAGTGTGTTTTTTTGACGGAGGGTTGAAGAGTTATTAATTCTTCTTTAAGAACTTTTGATTTTTTATAACATCATATCCAAGTAAACCTTTGTCGAGCGTGAGTATGACTATGTCAAGATTTTTAAGGTTTGAGGTGTCACATGAAAATACCAGATCTCTTTGCACCTCTTCATATTCAACTTTTATATTAAGGATATAACAGCCATTTCTATTACTATAGGAATGCTCTGAATGTAAAATAGGCAAGGTTACAGAATATATGTCTCCTTTGCCCCAGTAAAAATTGACGGCCATAAAAAGGGCGGCAACTACGCCTCCCCAGGAAATTGTATTAAACACATATTGCCAGAGTAATCCACTTCCGTCCAAAGTTTGCCGAAGGGTGTTAAGAAAAAACGGTGTTGAAAGTACCCCGCTAATAATATATAAGGAAACAGGGATGTATATTGGAATGAATGTTTTTTGATAAACATGTATTTCAAATATGGTTGACGCCAATCCAATAAAAAATAGTATAGTAAAAAATATTTTACTATGTTGATTGTCGACTTGTTTGAGAGGAGCAATGTGTTTTTTCACAAATAAGTACTGATTGAAGAGTTCTAATTTTAAGCGCAGGGACTTACTTTCTGTAGATAGCAAATCGAGATCAGCGCTAATCGTTCTTGATTTGCCCCGTGCCTACCTAATTGATGTAAGGTTATCTTTATAAACAATCTTCCCACCCGGCCCTAATTCTAAATTCCCGCCATTTATCACCCAATCTTTTACATTATCAGATATTCTCCAGATGCTGTTCAATTTATGGAGCCTTTTATCAATTAAACGTGATACTCTTATGCCCCAATTTTTATGCTTTTGCCTTAGTGCCTCATGTTCTACCCATCCGGCCTTATAAAAAATACGACCAGGGGAAATTAATGATGATGTTCTTTTACAATCGGTAAATTGTATGATGGGGTCTCTGTAATTGTTGAATACATACTGGTCCTTATTAAATCCATGATTCATTTTTACCCCTTTCGCTTCCCTAAATTCATTTTTTAACCAAAGCGTAAAGTAGTCAGCATCAATTGACGTGGTGATCTTGCTAACAGGGACTGGCTTTTCTTGTTCAAAAGCGCCTCCGATAAAGACGTCAACTTCACCTGTATCGATAAGGGCATTCAATATACCTATCGTTTCGTCACGGGTTATGAAAAAGTTTAACTGGCTCATTGATGTGTAGAAGATTCAGGTTAGGGCTTGACGAAGACTTACGAAGTTTTTAAAACTTCGTAAGTCTGGGATGTATATGATAATTGCGAACCTTTAAAGTTGATCTGCACAGTTCGCGATTGCTTCGTTCCTCGCAATGACATAGCGGTGAGCAATATAAAAGTCTCCCCTTCCGGGGGAGATTTATAGGGGGCTTACACCGTCAACTTCTTATACTTAATCCTCTTCGGCGCAACATCACCCAAACGTTTCTTGCGGTTTTCCTCGTAATCAGAATAATTACCTTCAAAGAAGTAAACCTGCGAGTTGCCTTCAAATGCCAGGATGTGGGTACAAATCCTATCCAGGAACCAGCGGTCGTGGCTGATGACTACGGCGCAGCCGCCAAAGTTTTCAAGGGCTTCTTCCAGCGCACGTAAGGTGTTTACGTCGATATCGTTGGTCGGCTCATCCAGCAGCAATACGTTCGACCCTTTTTTGAGGGTGATAGACAGGTGTACCCGGTTACGCTCACCGCCCGATAGTACGCCTACTTTTTTCTGCTGATCGGCGCCGTTAAAGTTAAATTTGGAAACGTATGCACGGGAATTTAAGGGTTTGTTGCCCACCATAATGGTTTCCAGACCGCCGGTAACGTTTTCCCAAACAGATTTGTTGGGGTCAAGGTCGTCGTGCATCTGGTCAACATAACCTAAGGCTACGGTTGGGCCTACGCGGAAGGTACCTGCATCCGGCTGGTCCTGCCCGGTAATTAAACGGAACAACGTGGTTTTACCCGCGCCATTGGGGCCTATGATGCCTACAATACCTGCGGGAGGTAACGAGAAGCTCAGGTTATCGAACAATAATTTATCGCCGTATGATTTGCTTACGCCGTTGGCTTCAATCACCACATTACCCAAACGCGGGCCTGGGGGGATAAACAACTCCAGTTTATCTTCGCGTTCCTTGGTTTCTTCGGATGCCAGTTTCTCGTAATTTCCCAAGCGGGCTTTTGATTTGGCGTGGCGGCCTTTTGGTCCCATGCGTACCCACTCCAGCTCACGCTCCAGGGTTTTCTGGCGTTTGCTCTCGGTTTTGTCTTCCTGTGCCAAACGCTTCGCTTTTTGATCTAACCATGAGGAATAATTTCCCTTCCATGGGATACCTTCTCCACGGTCCAACTCCAGGATCCATCCCGCCACGTTATCCAAAAAGTACCTGTCGTGCGTTACGGCTATAACGGTACCTTTATATTGTTGTAAGTGTTGCTCCAGCCAATCTATCGATTCGGCATCTAAGTGGTTGGTAGGCTCATCCAATAGCAATACGTCCGGTTCTTTTAATAATAAGCGGCACAAAGCCACGCGACGGCGCTCGCCACCGGATAGTACCGAAATTTTGGTATCAGGTTCAGGACAGCGCAGGGCATCCATTGCGCGTTCCAGCTTGGTATCAAGCTCCCATGCGTTTACGGCGTCAATCTGGTCCTGCAATTCGCCCTGGCGGTTCATCAGCTTGTCCATTTTGTCTGCATCGCTGTAGTATTCTTCCAGGCCAAATTTTTCGTTTATCTCTTCGTATTCCTTTAATAAGGCCGTGGTTTCGGCAACGCCTTCTTCCACAATTTCGCGTACGGTTTTCTCAGGATCAAGCTCGGGCTCCTGGCTCAGGTAACCAACAGTATAACCGGGCGAGAAAACAACCTCGCCTATATTGGTTTTATCAATGCCTGCAATAATTTTTAATAAGGACGATTTACCCGAACCATTTAAGCCGATAACGCCGATTTTGGCGCCATAAAAAAACGATAGGTAAATGTTTTTTAATACTGTTTTTTGCGGGGGATAAACTTTGCTAACCCCAGCCATTGAAAAAATGATCTTTTCGTCTGCCATTATAATTGATTTGAAATGCTGATGAATATCTTATGGTGTTGGCGCATGTCTCTATAAATAAACGAATTGTCATTCCGAACGCAGGCGACGACTCACCCCGACCAGGCTTCGCCGGTCGACCCTCTCTCCGGCTTCGCCGCATAGAGGGTAAGCGCAATTAAAAAATAACCATAATCTACCTTCCAGCAAAGCTGAAAAGAAGACGCAGGAGAATTTTTAACTCTTCAAGCCCCTCTTTCCACCGCAGGTGAAGAGAGGGTGGCGGGCGTAGCCTCGCCGGGTGAGTCTTTCCTTGGTTTGCCCCGCCATGCTAACGCTCTCGAAGCGCACCCCAAAATTCCTCGCCCGAATAACATTTCTTTATTTTAAGAACTATATCCACACGATAAATAAGTATCGCAACAAATATGAGTAAAATTGATGGATTCGGTTAAAAAACCGGTGGCAGAAAAATTATTTACTGCCAAATACAAATCCATATTAATTTATACATACTTGTAAGTATTTAATTGCGTTTAACACAGTAAAATGGCAACTGTTTTGCTTGTATTTGCGTACATATAGGTGAACAGAACGTAAATATTATGTTAATGCCTTTATGGCATATGTTATGACGAAATGCCTGTTTTGTTGTTATCGTTATAATTTATTAACACAATGTTTAAACTATTTTGAATTTTTTGTATCAAACTGGTGGGTTTCGTTCGTATATTGTAAAAAAATTAGGTGATTGTTGGATTTTTTGATAAAAATTATTGATTAAACCCAAACTTTAATAGCTTGCGTATCATATCAATGTCTGTTTCTGCAAAGTGTTAAATGTTGGCAATATTGTTGATAAAAGTTAATTCACGCGTCGGGTTTGTAAAAACAAAATTTATAGATTGCGGCGTTCATAATAATTGAAAGGTATATATGGAAGCTAAATTTTCGCCGAGGGTTAAAGATGTCATTCAATACAGCAGAGAAGAGGCATTACGCCTTGGGCACGACTATATAGGAACAGAGCATCTTTTACTGGGCCTCATCAGGGATGGTGATGGCGTAGCAATTAAATTGCTGAAAGGTTTGAACGTTGATACTGCAAAGCTTCGCCGTGCTGTGGAAGATGCCGTTAAAGGTACCATTGGAACCAATGTACACATAGGCAGCATCCCCCTGACCAAGCAAGCCGAAAAAGTATTAAAAATTACTTATCTGGAAGCCAAAATATTTAAAAGTGATGTAATTGGAACCGAGCACCTGCTGCTATCTATATTACGCGATGAAGATAATATCGCATCGCAGATATTGGTACAGTTTAACGTAAACTACGAGGTGTTTAAAGGTGAAGTGGAATCACATAAAAACGATGTAACCGATGAAATGCCCGGATCGCCAACCGGTGGCGATGACGACTTTAAAGAAGAGGAATCATTCAGCCAGCCTAAAAAGGTATCCGACATTAAATCAAAAACACCGGTGCTTGACAACTTTGGCCGCGACTTAACCCGCGCTGCCGAGGATGGTAAACTTGACCCGATTGTTGGCCGTGAAAAAGAAATTGAAAGAGTATCACAAATTCTTTCGCGCCGTAAAAAGAACAACCCTATATTAATAGGTGAGCCGGGTGTGGGTAAATCTGCCATTGCAGAAGGCCTGGCACTCCGCATTATTCAGCGCAAAGTATCGCGGGTATTGTTTAACAAACGCGTGGTAACGCTTGACCTGGCTTCATTGGTTGCCGGTACAAAATACCGCGGCCAGTTTGAAGAGCGTATGAAAGCGGTGATGAATGAACTGGAAAAATCACCTGACGTAATTTTATTTATTGATGAAATTCATACTATAGTTGGCGCAGGTGGTGCTTCAGGCTCGCTTGATGCATCAAATATGTTTAAGCCAGCTTTGGCAAGGGGCGAAATTCAATGCATCGGCGCAACTACTTTAGATGAGTACCGCCAATACATCGAAAAGGATGGCGCGTTGGACCGTCGTTTCCAAAAGGTAATGGTTGAGCCGGCTACCCCGGTAGAAACTATCGAGATACTGAACCGCATCAAAGAAAAATACGAAGAGCACCATGGTGTAACTTACACTCCGGAAGCTATTAATGCCTGCGTTAACTTAACTACCCGTTACATTACCGATAGGTTTTTACCGGATAAGGCTATTGATGCTTTGGACGAATCGGGTTCGCGCGTGCACTTAACCAACATCCATGTTCCTCAAAATATCCTGGATATTGAGCAAAAAATTGAGCAGATCAAGATAGAGAAAAACAAGGTTGTACGCAGCCAGAAATACGAAGAAGCTGCCCAGTTACGTGATACTGAAAAGAATTTGATTGCCGAGCTTGACCAGGCCAAAGCCGTTTGGGAAGCCGAAACCAAATCAAAACGCTACACCGTAACCGAGGATAATGTTGCCGAAGTAGTATCCATGATGACAGGCATCCCTGTACAAAGGGTGGGCCAGGCCGATAGCCAAAAGCTATTGCATATGAGCGATACCGTTGCCAGCAAGATTATTGGCCAGGATGATGCTATTAAAAAGTTAACCCGTGCTATACAACGTACACGCGCCGGCTTAAAGGATCCTAAAAAGCCAATTGGTTCGTTTATTTTCCTGGGCCCTACAGGTGTTGGTAAAACCGAGCTTGCCAAAGAGCTTGCCCGCTTTATGTTTGATACCGAAGACGCGCTGATTCAAATTGATATGAGCGAGTACATGGAGAAATTCGCGGTCTCTCGTTTAGTAGGAGCGCCTCCGGGCTACGTAGGTTACGAAGAAGGCGGACAGCTGACCGAAAAAGTACGCCGTAAACCATACGCCGTAGTATTGCTGGATGAGATTGAAAAAGCTCACCCCGATGTATTTAATATATTGTTACAGGTATTGGATGAAGGCCAGCTGACCGATTCGTTGGGCCGCAAGGTTGATTTCAGGAACACCATCATCATCATGACCTCGAACATCGGCGCCCGCCAGTTGAAAGACTTTGGACAGGGTGTAGGTTTCAGCACCAATGCTAAAAACTTACAGGCCGACACACATTCAAGAGGCGTTATAGAAAATGCGTTGAAACGTGCTTTCGCCCCTGAATTTTTGAACCGTATCGATGATGTTATCGTGTTTAACTCATTAGGTAAAGACGAGATATTCAAGATCATCGATATCGAACTGGCATTCCTGTTTAGCCGTGTAAATGGCCTGGGATACAAAATTGAGCTTACTGAAGCCGCTAAGGAATTCATAGCCGAAAAAGGTTACGACTCGCAATTCGGGGCACGTCCGTTAAAACGCGCTATCCAGAAATACCTGGAAGACCCGATTGCCGAAGAGATCCTGAAAGGTGAGTTGAGCGAAGGTGATATTATGAAAGTTGATTTCGACAAGGAAACCAGCCAGATCACCATCATCGACGAAAAAGGCGAAAGCAAAACCCCAACCGAAGAGGAAACCAAATAAGCAAGGGCTTATTTAAAAATACAACCCCGTTTGCGCAGGCAGGCGGGGTTTTTTGCTTTTGTAGAGACGCAATATTTTGCGTCTCCCGCATGCAAATCACGGTGTTACTGGAACGTTTAAAGAAACTGATGTATATTGTTGTCGAAATTTAAAGAATGAAAGATATAAAAAGGTTTATCGACCATTTAGAGTGCCCCATAGTAGACGGAATTATTTTTTCTGATAACAGAATACAAATACTTGAAGTAGAAAGCACTTCCGAAAGACCTTATGAGTACTTTATAACTCCTTCGCTTTCCACAACAATAAAAAACCTTGAAGCGAAAGGAGAATTGGATATATCAGATTGCGCAAGCATGGGGGAATGTATGGATGCTGTAACTGGTATAAAAGTTATATGTGGAGAAGCCAGCTGGGGCAGTGATGGATTTATAGCTGTTTTTGAAATGATGACACAGGACTTACTTTGGATGGCTTTTTTTACCGAATCAAATCCATTTCATAAAGTTACGGTAGCAGACGGATACATTGTTGCAACAAGTACTCTTAATTGCATCTGGAAGTTCGATATCAAAAATCCAACTAATGTCAGTTTAAAATGTCTCGATACGCCTTATTAGACATCACTATTAAATCAAAAACTTTGATGATGAGCGAAGGTGATATTATGAAAGTTGATTTCGACAAAGAAACCAGCCAGATCACCATCATCGATGAAAAAGGCGAAAGCAAAACCCCAACCGAAGAGGAAACCAAATAAGCAAAGCCTTATTTAAAAATACAATCCCGTTTGTGTAAGCAGGCGGGGTTTTTTGTTGGGGAGAAAATTTAAATACCGGAGTGTCATTTTTGTACCTCCGGAACATAATCAACTGGCAGAATATCCGCTACCCGATGGGCTCCCCAAACACCTTCAAGTAAAGCACCGTGCGGGTTTACTATAGTTCCATTATTATCAAAAAACAAGTGCGGGTCCTGAAACGTAACAATTGTAGCCGCATACGAAGGGGCTCCCTTTGGCCTGAACATGGCTGATTCGGGATTAAAATCGTGACGTTTGGTATACATTACGTACAGGCAATCGGCAAAGCCCATGGCAAATAATCCGTCAACATCGGTAGCATTCATATATTGATCGAGCGGGATATCGTCCTTTATATTTAAGGTTTCTATCATTTTGCTGTTGGTGCCTGGCTTATAATCCGGATTAAGTTTTCGCGATAGCCTTACTATCCGGTAACCTTCTGATGACAGTTTATTCGCAATGGCCGAGCGCAAAAAATGCATGGTCGAACCTAAATAGGCTTCCTGTCGTTTTCTTTTCCAGCGTCGTTGCTGCGATTCGCTTCCCTTTAGCTCTTCAAATGTCGAAATACCATCGAAATAAAGCAACCCTGCCGAGGTATAACTAAATGTGTTCAACTTATATTTGATAAGATAGCCCAACGCCTTATTTTCAATCTTAATAAATTCATCGGAAGATGCTGTTAATGTATTAGTGCCGGTTTCGCGATCAACATCAATTACCTCGGGGTTTAAAATGTCGCACTTTTGGCTGTTTTCCGACGGGCCTAAAAATAAAGCTTTAAACAATCTAAAATCAAAGTCGTGATGAGTGTTAGGCTTTATTACAACTTCCTGTAGCGAGATGGTTTTTTGTATTAAATCAATAGTGGGTAGTATAACATCTTTATCATTTATCAACACTACCTGGTTGTGGGCCTCGTAGCCAACAACGGTAACAATAAGCGTATACTGTCCTGGCCTCACGTTTACAAGCGTAAAAGTGCCGTCGCTTCCCGTTATACTGCCTACCACCGAATTATTTAAAAATACACTTGCGCTGCTGATAGGTTTTTTATCGGCCTGGGCTACAATTTTTCCTGAAATTTTAACCTGGCCCGCAACCATAGCGGGTACCAACAATAGTAATAGCAATAAGGGCTTAAGCATTATTAAAATTAAATGAAATTAAACAAATTTCATAGTTTTACTTTATCTCCAACTCATAATCCACCGGCAACAACTCTGTAATCCGGCTTTTGCCTCAATCGCCTTCAAACAGCATAGTGCTCGGGATGTTACCATCATCGACGAAAAAGGCGAAAGCAAAACCCCAGCCGAAGAGGAAACAAAATGAGCAAAGCCTGGTTTAAAAATAAAGCCCCGTTTGCAAAAGCAGGCGGGGTTTTTTATTGGCTGGCTATTAGGAATATTTAATATAAGATTGCTATTGTATATATCGTTGGTTAATAATACATTAGATGAATAATGTCTGTTAACCTCGTCATGAAAAATACAACACCCAAAATCAATCTTTCATATAATGGTTGCAGTTCAGTGGACTGAGATATTTATTCAATGATGTCTTTATTTTTACTGCGTGTTAAAGTATTTAGAAATAGATAAATCAGGTATCCCATGTCCGTAATCAAAGTTTACTTTATTTTAGCTGCCTTATTATGCTCTATAACAGTTAAAGCACAATCAACTCCGGATTATAGCGAATTCAGTAATCTTGTTGGTAGAGGGTTTAAACTTCCTGAAAAGCTGAAATTTAACTGTGAGTGGATGTATGCGGTAGTGAAAGTTGACATTAACAAGGAACATAAAATCACTAAATATAAAGTCATAAGTAGTTTGCCCGATACGATGAAATATAATTTTGATTTTATTATAGGATATAAGTTTCGAGAAAAGATTGATGCTAAGGTGCATTCATTGGCGTTTTATTTTTCGATAGATAATTCAGAAATATGTAAACCCATAAATGGGCAAAAAATATTTTACAATCCTAACCAGGTTGTTGACGTGATTTGTGGTATTTTACAGCGTTTGAGGTTGGAAGATCCTAAAATAGATATCGAGCTATATCCCATCATAAAGAAGTATTGGGCTCCTCAACAATGACGGCTAAGTGCGCCTAACTTATTTATTTGACTCCGTTTCGTAGTCCACCGGCAGCAACTCCGCCATCCTGCTTTTGCCCCAATCGCCTTCAAAAACAATACTGTGCGGATTGGCTATAATGCCGTTGCTGTCAAAAAAAGCATAAGGCTCGTCAAAAGCAAGGATGGTAACGGGGTAGTTGGGTATTTCAATCGGATGATAAACCGACATATCCGTATTCTCCCGTTTTTTGGTATAGATGATATAAAGGCAGTCGGTAAAGCCAACAGCAAATAAGCCCGGCTGATCTGTAGGGTGTGCAAAGTCTGGCGGACCCAGCGGCGGTTTGGTGTATAACGATTGGCTGTATTTATAATTGTTATTACCCAACCGTCCTTCTTTATAATCGGGATTGGGTTTGCGTACCAACCTTAATACCTTAAAACCTTCCTTTTCGGTTTGGCCACTAATTACCGAACGTAAAAAATGCATGGATGAGCCAAGATATGCCGCCTGTCGCTGTTTTGCCCATTTACGTTGCTGCGATTTGCTTCCGGTCATTTCCCGGAACACCGAGATACCTTCATAGTAAAAAAGCCCTTTAGCATCATAGCTGAATTGTGAAAGCTTATACCTGATCAAATAACCCAGCGCCTTGTTTTCAACCTCGATAAAATCGTCGCCGCTTGAGGCCGATAAGATCCTTGTTTTGAGGTCAAAATCTACATCAACAACATCGGGATTCAGGATTTTGCACAATGTGGCATTTTCTGAAGTGCCAAGGAAAAGCCTTTTAAAGTCATCATAATTTCGCTGCCGGTTTGGGTCGGGTTTGATGTTCACCTCCTGCAACATGATGGTTTTTGGGGCCAGCAAAATTTCGGGTAAGGTAATATTAGCTGTCCCAGCCATTAGCGTAATGCTATGGGTTTCAAAACCAATTGCGGTAACAATAAAAGTATATTGGCCGGGTTTTACATTGCCAAGCGTAAAGGTGCCATCATCGGCAGTTTTATCGCCAACAATAGCGTTGCTTAAAAATACACTGGCATTGGCAACCGGTTTTTTATCGCCGGCATTTATAATTTTGCCGGTTATTTTTACCTGCGCCAAAACTGCGGCAGGTAGTAATAGCCATATTATAAGAATAAGGGTTCGCATAATACAAATTAAACTAAAGTTTTAGTTATTTTAAAATGATTTTAATTGAACATGGTAAGAGCCCGAACGTAGGGCTTAGTTGTATCTTTACGACCGATAGGGCGTATAGTAACGCACAGCTATAATTTATATGCCGGTAAATAAAAGGTTAATCTATAAATGGCTTTTCATTGGTTCAATAGCGCTGAATGTTATCACCGCCGGGTATTTTATAGATAGGAAGATTTTTTTTGGGATGATCCGCCGCCACCAGTTTGAAAAGCAAAAATGGGATGCACTTTTTAGCACACAAACAGATAACCAGGAAATTATATTTATTGGTACCAGCCTTACCGAAGGCTTTGCATTAAGAAGCAGCTTCGACAACAGCCATCTTAAAAACATGGGCTTTGGCGGATTGGAGACGGATGGCATCCTAAAAAACTTAAAAAGGATAATTGTACGTAAGCCGCCAAAGATATTTTTGGAAGGTGGGATAAATGATGTACGCAACGGCAAAAGCATGGAAACTGCCTATAATAACTTTGTGCAAATGTGCACAGTAGCTAAAGCTGCCTCGCCGGCAACAAAGCTGTATGTACAATCGGTATTGCCTTCTTTAAACAACCAGTTTAATTTAAAGATCAGGGCATATAATACAAGGGTAGCAAACTACTGCTTAAGTAATCATATTGTATATATTGATATGTATGATCATTTTTTAGTTGATAATAAACTAAATGCTATGGCAACTACCGATGGCATTCATCTTACTCCCTACGGTTATTATTTATGGAAAAAACAACTGGAAAAATATATTGCCGAATAGTTAATACTATTTTTGAAATAAATTAAATCCCGTTAAACCTTTTTTAATTATATTGTTCTTACAGTATATACAATCGAAACATTATGAAAAAAATCTTGACTTTAATTTGCTGCACTATACTGTTGGCAGCTACATCATGTAAAAAGGAAACCATCGTTGGGCCAAATACTACCCAGACCATTATTTTCAACGTTAACACTTCTGGAACATTTAGCTGGGCTTTGGGAAACAACGGTGCAACTTATTCAGTTGTGTTGGATGTTCCTGAAATTGATAGTTATGCCCTTGCTCACGATGCTGTATTGGTTTACATCTCATTTGATGGCGGCACAACTTATGAGCAGGTGCCGGAAGTTTATGGCGGTACCGCTTACAGCTTCAGCTATGTAAAAGGATCTATTCAGATAGATGCTCAAACAAGTACCGGTTCAGCGCCGGTTAAACCAGGAGCGGCAACTATAAAAGTTTTGTTGGTAGAGGGTAGTTAAAAGAGCATCGTTTATTTTTAACAAAAAAGGAGCCTTGCAACGCAAAGCTCCTTTTTTTGATTGATGAAATTTCTTATTTTCCCATCTGGTCAATAACAGCTTGTGTTACACCGGTAAAGGAGAAACCGCCATCATGGAAAAGATTTTGCATGGTAACCATTTTGGTTAAATCGCTGAACAGGGTGATGCAATAATCAGCACATTGGTCTGCATCGGCATTGCCAAGCGGGCTCATTTTTTCGGCAAAATCAATAAAGCCATCAAAGCCTTTAACGCCGGAACCTGCAGTGGTACGGGTTGGCGATTGCGATATGGTATTTACACGTACTTTTTTACTAACGCCATATTCGTAACCAAAGTTACGTGCAATGCTTTCTAAAACAGCCTTGTTATCGGCCATATCATTGTAGCCAGGGAAATAACGCTGGCCGGCGATATAACTTAAAGCTATTACAGATCCCCATTCGTTAATGGCATCATGTTTCATGGCTGCCTGTAAAATGCGGTGCAGGCTTAAGGCCGAAATATCAAAACCTTTATGGGTGAAATCGTAGTTGTTTTCGTAGTAAGGAATGTTTTTACGCACGTTGATACTCATGCCTATCGAGTGCAAAATGAAATCCACACCGCCGCCAAAATGTTCTTTTGTTTTGGTAAACAGGTTGTTGATATCATCATTGCTGGTAACATCGGCACCTATGATAGGGGCATTGCATTCTTCGGCAAGCTTATTGAGCTCGCCCATGCGTAATGCAATAGGCGCGTTTGATAATACTATTTCGGCACCTTCCTGTACAGCGCGCTGCGCTACTTTCCAGGCGATGGATTGCTCATTAAGGGCACCAAATATGATACCTTTTTTGCCTTTTAATAAATTATAAGCCATGTTTTGATTTTTTACAATTGGGCGTAAAGTTATAATATTTTTATTCAGTTTGAAGTTTTCAGTTTGCAGTTGTCAGTTATCAGTTTGCAGCTTTGAATTGGCAGTTTCCAGCACTTTAGTTTTCGGTATATAATACCCGTTTTTTAGTTAGTAAATTGATCATCGCGTTTAACATAACATGTTAGACGCTTGCAAACTGCAAACTGCCTACTGCAAACTGCCAAGTAACTCCCTGGCGTTCTGCAGCGCGCTTTCACCCGGTTTATCACCGCTCAGCATTTTGGCAATTTCCAAAACACGCTCGTGGTTATCCAGTTGCTTCATGCGGGTGTAGGTGGTAGCCGCGCTATCATCCTTGTAAACAAAGTAATGGTTTTTGCCCTTGCTGGCAATTTGTGGCAGGTGGGTTATGGTTATCACCTGTAAATTATCGGCAAGGCGCTCCATAATGGTGCCTACTTTATTGGCAACTTCGCCGGATACGCCCGTATCTATCTCATCAAAAATAATTGTAGGCAAGGCAGTGTATTTGGCAATGATGGATTTAATGCTCAGCATCAGCCTGGAAAGCTCGCCACCTGATGCTACCTTACTCATTTCGGCCAGAGCATGCCCCTTATTGGCCGAAAAAAGGAACCGTATATGATCAACCCCATTCTCGCCAAGTACCCCACCACCCTGCAAATCAAAAGCTCCCCCTTTAGGGGGCGGGGGGGGCGTTTGCTCAATCTTCAGCGTCGAGCTTCCCATCCCCATTTCGGCCAGGGTATCAATTACCTGTTTTTCAATGGCCGGTATGGCTTTTAACCTGTTGGTAGTTAGTTTGGCAGCCAGTTGTTCCAGTTCGGCTTTGTCGGCGGCGAGTTGCCTTTGTAGTTTATCGATGGTTTCATCACCAAATAAAGCCTGCTGGATCTTCTCCGACAAATCATCCTGTATCTGTAGCAACTCCTCATTGCTATTCACCCGGTGTTTCTTTTGCAGGTTGTAAATGAGGCTTAAACGAGCGTTAATTTCATCAACCCTGGCATCGTTGGTATGCGTTTTTTGTTCGATGCCTTCTACTTCGGCGGCAATGTCTTTCAGTTCGATAATGGTGCTGTTCAATCGCTGGTGCAATTCTTCAATCTGTGCATCAAATTTTTCGATCGCGCCTAATTGTTGCCCGGCCTCGCGTAGTTGCGACAGGGCGGCGGTTTCGCTTTCCTGTACCAGGAAATAGGCGCCGTACAGGTTGCGTTTTATTTCTTCGGCATTATTTAAGGCGTACAGTTCTTTTTCAAGCGGCTCCTGCTCGTCGGCGGCCAGGCTTGCTTTTTCCAGTTCATCAAACTGAAACTGGTAATAATCAAGGTCGGCTTTTGCCTTATCGCTTTCGGCAATCAGTTGGGTAAGCTTGCCGGTGTCTTTTTTAAATGCGCGGTATTTAGCGCGGTAGTCGTTCAGCAAATCATCATGTTTTGCTACTGAGTCAACCACCAGTAATTGAAATTCAGGGTCGTTAATTTCCAGCGTAGCGTGTTGCGAATGGATATCAATCAGCTTTTCGCCTAACTGCTTAAGCGATGTAAGATTTACCGGGGTATCATTTACAAAAGCACGCGATTTACCATCGGCCGAGATCTCGCGGCGTAAAACGGTTTCTGCCTCGTAGTCCAGGTCGTTCTCTTCAAAAAAAGAGCTTAAATGAAAGCCGCTGATTTTAAATGAACCTTCGATAACGCACTTTTTTTGCTGGTTGAAAAAATAACGGCTCTCGGCACGCTGCCCCAAAATAAGCGACAGTGCACCTAATATAATCGATTTACCTGCGCCGGTTTCGCCGGTGAGTATGTTAAGGCCTTCGCCAAAACTTATCTCCAGGTTATCAATCAGCGCGTAATTATTGATGGTTAGCTTTTGAAGCATAAAAAAAGTATCCTTATTTTATTAAGGATACTAAATTAAGCATTAAGCTTCTTTAAAATAAAATTTAATAAATTATTGCTAAATATTTTAGTGTTATGAGGAATAGTCTTTAGTCGGAAGTCTCAAGTCCTAAGTCAAAAAATACAATTCAGACTTAGGACTTGAGACTAAGTACTTATAACTTGACTTCAATTATTCTTTATCGTCTTCGGTTTTGTAAGCCTCTTTTTGGGCTTCGGCTATGCGCTTTTTAAACTCGGGGCTGTTGGTATACTCACGCAGTTTCTTGCTGGCTTCACGCAATTGCGCCTTTGCCTGTTTAATTTCGGCATTATCCCGGTAAGTACGCATCTGTTCGCCCAGTTTTCTCATCTCCTGCTTTTGTTCTTCCATTTGTGGGTTGCGGAAGGCTTTTCTTAAACTATCGCTCATTATCCTTAGTTCATCGCGTTTTTTGCGGAATTCCGGCGAATCAAAATGACCGCGCATTTCCTCGCCCATTTTTTTCAGCTGTTCGGTTTGTTCTTTTATCTCGGGCGATACTTTGCTTTGTAGCTCATCCTGGTATTTGCGATAGTTCTCGTCTTTGCGGTCGTCATGGTATTCGCCTTTTATACCGTATTTTTTTCTGAGCTCGGCATTCATCCGTTTAAATTCAGGGCTGTTATAGTAGGCGCCAACCTTTTCGCCCAGCTTGCCCATCTGCTCGCTCATTTTGGTGGTTTCACCGGTTTCGGCCCAGTTTTTTTGAAAATCTTCGGCTATTTTCTCCTGTTCTTCCTGTATCTTCTTTAACTCCGGGTTGTTGTAAAACTTCTCCATAGCTTCGCCTTTCTCTTCCATCAGCTTTTGCAGTTTTTGAAAATCGGCGTTGTTGTAGTACTTATCAATCTGTTTTGCGTACTTATCAACTTCGGCAGTTAACCTGTTCAACTCTTTATCATCAAAGTTGCTGTAACGTTCTTCGGCAAGCCGTTTGTTCCTTATGGCGGTTTTATTGGCTACAACTTTTTTTGCTTTAACGGCCTTTTTGCGGGTGGTATCGGCAAGTAGTTCCTTTAATGCAGCAGGATAGGTAATTTTTACCTTTTTGATGGCTATTTTACCATCGGCTATGGTAGGGTTAAGCCAGGCAATACTGCTGATGCCTGCGGTTAGTATTGCAACAGCCACTAAAAGGTGGCGTATGTTGCCTATTGGTTTTTGGGTTTTCATGATCCGTTCAATTCTGTTTAATAAATGATATTTTTTTCCGGTGGCGGCAAGTGCCATTTGCAGGTTTACCTGCCTTTTTTGCTCCAGTTTTAATAGTGCATGCGCATACACTAAGGGCTGGGCGGTTGTTTGTACTACCAGGTCATCGCACCGGTTTTCGCGTTCCTGGTTTATTATCCTATTAATTAATTGGGCAAAGGGGTTAAAGAAAAGCAATACGCTCATAAACTGCTGCAACAGGTTAAGCAGGTAATCGTTACGTTTGATGTGCGATAGCTCATGCAGTAAAATAGCTTTTATCTCTTCGGCAGATAAATAAGTAGTTAACGAAATGGGCAGCAATATTATCGGGCTAAAAAAGCCAATCATGCAGGGGCCATCAACAAAACGGCTGATATTTACGCTTACATATTTGCTGATGTTCATTTGGCGGCAAAGTGTATCCACATAATCCTGCATCCTGTCGGATGGCATCATGGTACGTTTAATGTGGCTTATTTTTTGCCAGTTTAAGCCCATCTTTAAAAGGTTGAATGTTAACCCGATAAAGTAAATGGCCGATATATATGGCAGATAGCCCTCAATGGCATAATAGTAATAGTTGTGTTGTGCTGTATAAGGGATATTGACCAGGGGAAGGTTAAGATTGGGCAACAAGGCAGGTACTTTTGCTGCCGATAAGTTTACCCATACATGGGCCTGTAACTGGCTTACAAAGGTGTAACTAAACCATACGCTGATGATAAGCATAGCGGCCATAGCTACATTATGCCTTTTTATGGTTGATAACGATGGCGCGCAGGTAAATAACAGGCGCAATGCAAACCAAATCAATAAACCCTGCCATAAGGAGTGGATAATAGTGATACCCAATACCTGGCTTATATTATAGAACACACTTTCCATAACGTTTTATTTTTTATGCTGATCAAACTGGTTCAAAAAGTTTTTAATGGCATCTATCTCATCCTTTGAAGCCCGGTGCTGGCCAAGGGCCTGTATCACCAAATCGGATGTGGAGCCTTTAAATACAGTAGACAATATTTTATCCAAAGCGTTGCTTTGCGCCTGCTCCTGTGTAAATAAAGCTTTGTACAAATGCGTTTTCGAGGTAGTGTCGCGTTCAACCATACCCTTGTCATGCATTATCTGCATTAATTTAAGGGTAGTAGTATAGCCTGCATCTTTGGTTTTGGCCAATTCTTCATGAACATCACGTACGGTACATTGCCCCATCCTCCAGATCACCTGTAAAATTTCGAGCTCGCTTTCTGTTGCTTTTATATCCATTTTGTTTAAATACGAATTTCTTCGTACAAAGATCTACGATAGATTTCGTATATGCAAGAGATTTGTGAAAAAAGTTTTAGGTGCGAGGATCGGGTTGCGAGTTGCGTGAATTATCTGAACCCGGATTAAACAGATTTATCAGATTTTTTGGATTTTGATTGCAGGTGGATGAATAAATTGATAAGAGAAAATCCTGTATAATCCATTAATCTGACAAATCCCGGTTCAGACAAATGTGTTAGGGATTGCAGCGAATACCGGCCATGTGGCTAATGCCCGTGCAGTATAAGCGTAAAGCCCGGGCCGCAGGCAACACCATTATTGAGATTTGAGACATTAGATGTGAGATTTGAGACCGAAGAACTGGGCAAGGACGAAACGAATCAAAAACTCCCCCTTCAGGGGGCTGGGGGGCTATTTTAAAGCCTGGTACTTATTCCCGTTAGCCGGGTCAGCTTGTAAAAATAAGTTCATGGCCTGTACGCGTTCCTGCGGATCGGCCTTGCTGTATAACGATACCAGCTCGTCGCTTTTGGCGGTATAAAATATAAGCGGGAACATGGAGCCTACGCGCTGCCTGTCAACCTGTTGCAGGGCGGGTAAAAAGGAGGAGATGGCTTTGCGGCCTTTACTCACATTATCGGCCATCTGATCGAGCCCGTTGCGGTGGTAATCATACATAAAGCCGCGTAGCTGGGTATAAAGTTTATTGTTCAGGTTTTCGGATAACCAATAGCGGTTTGTATTGCCGTCAAAAGCTTTCCAGCCTTTGTATGATCCGGCCTGGGCGTTGTTTACCACCGTTTGCGCGGCTGCAAAATAGGGGCTGCCCCCAAAGCGCGAAAAGGTGTCATAGTCCATCCCTACAATGATATAGGCGTAAAAGGCCATTACCGAGCTTAGGTTGCTTTGAAAATTCTGATCGCTGTAATCAATGGTCTGGCCTTCGTTATAGGTAAAATCAACGTCGCGGTCGTTAATATTAATCAGGGTTGAGCTGTATGATGACCCAAAAACCGGCCTTGATGATTGCACCTGAAGCTCGCCGCTAAAATTGCTGCCGCCATCCCAATTGGTAATGTTTAACACAAAATTACAATCAATACGCTCCTGCGGTAGTATAGGATCGGCGCTCCATTTACGGCCGTTGAAAAAATCCTTCATGGCGGTTTCCAGTGTCTGGAAAACGCGCTTATTGCTCACCTGTATTTTTGGCGAAACAACCGATACACGTGCATTAAGGTCCTGCGCCGCGCACCTAAAGCCCCAAAAAGTCAGGACGGTGTAAATGAATAGTTGTTTCATCCGGTTATAAGTTGTGCAACTTTAAGGCAAATATCATGCGCCACAGCCTCCTTACTTTTCAGCGCGAAGGTTGTTTTTTGCAGGTTACGGTCAATAATGGTAATCTTATTGGTATCCTGCTTAAAACCGGCGCCGGCATCATTCAACGAATTTAATACAATAAAATCCAAATTCTTCTTTTGTAGCTTGGTTATTGCATTCATTTCTTCATCGTTGGTTTCCAGCGCGAAGCCAACCAGTATTTGGCCATCGGCTTTCTGCTCGCCCAGGGTTTTTAAAATATCGGTGGTGGCTTTAAGATCTATGTTCAACGAAGCATCTTTTTTCTTGATTTTTTGCGATGCTATATTAACTGGTGTATAATCGGCAACGGCCGCGCTCATGATACAAGCTTTGGCATTTTTATAAAGCGACAAACAAGCAGCCAGCATTTCGGCTGCTGATGTTACATCTATCCGTTTAACGGATGTTTGTTTGCTTACCTCGGCACTTGGCCCGCTTACCAGGGTAACATCGGCACCCATACCGGCCAGTTCATCGGCAATAGCAAACCCCATTTTGCCCGATGAATGGTTGCCTATAAAACGTACCGGATCAATGGCCTCATAAGTGGGGCCGGCGGTAACAATAATTTTATGCCCCGCTAAAAGGAGTTTTTTTTTAATTGCCGACGATAAAAAGTCTACAATTTCGTCAGGCTCTGCCAATCGCCCTTCGCCGTAGAGCCCGCTGGCCAGCTCACCGCTGCCGGGGGCTATCATGATGTTGCCAAAAGATTGCAGTCTGGCAACATTTTGGCGGGTTGCGGGGTGCAGCCACATATCCAGATCCATAGCGGGGGCAAAGTACACCGGGCATTTGGCCGATAGGTAAACGGCTGTTAGTAAATTATCGCAAAACCCATTGGCCATTTTTGCCAGGGTATTGGCCGTTGCAGGGGCTATAATGACCATGTCGGCCCAAAGGCCAAGTTCCACATGGTTGTTCCATTCGCCGGTTTCTGTTTTGTAATAATCAACCAATACCGGCATTTTAGATAGGGTAGAAAGGGTAAGCGGTGTTATAAAATTAACAGCATCAGGTGTCATCACCACCCGCACGCTGGCCCCGGCTTTAACTAATAACCTAACCAGCAAAGCCGATTTATAAGCAGCAATGCTACCGCAAACCCCCAGGATGATGTTTTTACTTTTTAAATTCAAAATTCAAAATTCAAAAGTCAAAAAATATGACTTAGTCAACGACATCGATATGGCTAATTCAAAAAAGATAATTTAAATAACCATGTGAATATAGCTAAAAAAACAAAAGTCAAAACCCAAAGTAACCATACAGATCACTTTTGAATTTTGACTTTTGAATTTTGCCTTAACGAAGCCTATGCTTCTTTAGCCGGGTTACGGTAGTAAATCTTATCGTCTAAAAACTCCTGAACGGCAACCAATGATGGTTTTGGCAGTTTTTCGTAATATTTAGAGATCTCGATTTGCTCGCGGTTTTCAAAAACTTCTTCCAGGTTATCGTTCGACGATGCAAACTCAGAAAGTTTTTGGTGTAACTCTTCTTTAATATTGTTTGATATCTGGTTCGCCCTTTTAGACATGATCACAAGCGACTCATATATGTTATCGGTTTTAACGTCCAGCTCGCGTAAATCGCGGGTTACAGTACTGCTTGCTACTGCTGGTTTGTTGGTGTTGTTAGCTGTCATATCTTAATTTTTTTAATTATGGTATCCTCTGATTCTGATTCTTTTCTGATGGCGGCTGCGTTTTGATGGTATCTTTTTTTGCCAGTTTTTTTGCCAGTTTATCATCTGCCAATGCTTCGGCCATTACGCGTTTGGCATCCACTATACCTATTTGGCTATCTTTTTTTAGCCCGGCAATTTCGTGGTTATATTTACTTTTAGGAAACTTGTCGGTAAACTGATCGGCATAGGTTATAGCCTGCTCAAAACGTTCTTCCTGTTTGGCTTCAAAACTATGGCTGGCGTATTCATATTGTGCCTTTATGATCAGGAACTCAATCTCTTCGCCATATTTGGTATCCGGGTAATCGCGCAGCACATTATTAAAAGCAATAACTGCCGATTGATAATCGCTGATGGTTAAATATAATTTGGCGTTTTCATACGCCTTTTGTTCCAGTTTATCGCGCAGGTTTTGTATCAGCTTGCTTGCCTCGGTAACACGGTCGCTTTTAGGGTAAAGGTTAATAAACAACTGTAACGTTTCAATAGCCTTTAAAGTGTTCTCCTGGTCAAGCGAGTAAGTAGGCGAATCCAGGTAGTAGCAATAGGCCGAAAAGAAGCGGCATTCCTCGGCCCTTGGGCTTGATGGATAAGTATCGGCAAATGTTTTAAAATGAAACCTTGCAGACGTATAATCCTTTAGCTTATAGTTGGTGAAAGCATAGTAATAAAACAGGTCTTCGGCAGCGCTGCGGCCACGGTAACGTTCAACCAGCACATCAAATAAACCAAGCGCTTTTTCGTACTCCTGTTTATTATAGTATTTAATAGCCTCCTGGTATTTTTTGGCGTAATCGTTACTTGCTTTTAACTTTTCGTATTTGCTTTTACAACTTCCCAATGTAATAATCAACAGGGCTAAAACACAGGCGAATAACGTTAGTTGTTTTTTAAACATTTTGCAAAGATAGGTGATTAATGTAAATCAGTCAATTATTTATTTAGCTGCTAATATATAACGTGTTTGGCGTCCATTTATATATAACGTGTGCTTTTAACATCTTTTAACTTATGGTGATTTTATAGCCTAAAACTTCTGCTGGGCTCCAAAGCAAAGCCTCCTTTTTTGCACGTAATTTTTAAGGCGATTACTCGGTATCCCTTATGGCACGGTTTTAAAATCGGCGTTGTAAAACACACCGCCTTTTTGGTTGTTGCAAGTAACATGAAAGTGTTACTTGCGGGTGTTAATGGTTACATAGGTACAAGACTGATCCCTGTTTTGCTGGAAAAAGGCCATCACGTAATTTGCCTGGTACGTGATAAGCGGCACTTTCATCAGCATAGCGATTTTGGCAAACAGGTTACGTTAATTACCGCCGATTTGTTCAAAGAATCGGGCATTGAAGCTTTTCCTGAAGATATTGATGCGGCTTACTACCTGGTGCATTCTACGTTGCAGGCTCCGAATTTTGCCGCGTTGGAGGCCTTATCGGCCTATAATTTTATCCGGGCGCTTGATAAAACCAACTGCAGGCAAATTATATATTTAAGCGGAGCCACCGATGATGATAAGCTTTCAAAACAACAGGAACCGAGCAGGCATGTAGAGGATGTGCTGAAAGAAGGTAAAGCCGCGCTTACTGTGTTAAGGGCAGCCATTATTATTGGTTTAGGCAGCGCACCGTTCGAAATTATTCGCGACCTTACCGAGAAATTACCAGTTATACCGGCTCCCCGCTGGGTAAATGCCCGTTGCCGGCCCATAGCTATTTACGATGTATTGGGTTACCTGGAGAGCGTGATGATGAATGAAAAAACTTTTAACAAAACATTTGATATTGGCGGCCCGGATACTTTATCATTTAAAGATATGATGCTGGTATATGCCAAAGTACATAAACTTAAGCGGTATATATTTATTGTCCCTTTTTTATCACCCAAGGTCTCGTCATACTGGTTATATTTTGTTACATCTGCCGGTTTCGCGTTGGCCCGGAGCCTGGTGAACAACATGAAAAACCAAACTATAATACACGATGATAACATTGATGATATTGTGCCGCGTAAATGTCTTACTTATGAAGAGTTCATTAGTTCTTGTACGTTCATTGGTTCACAGGTTCATTAGTTCATTGGTCTTTGCCATTGGTGGATAGGTTCACCTGTTTTGACTGGCGGCATTAAACCAAAATTAATCTATATTGCCAAAATCATTTGAGTAATGGATTATGCAAGATCTAATGAACTCTTCACCAATGAACTAATGAACCAATGAACATATCAGAACCAATGAACATATTAATAACAGGAGGATCCGGGGGCTTAGGTAAAAAGCTGAGCAAACACTTGCTGGGCAAGGGTTACCAGGTGAGTGTGCTGAGCCGGGCGCCGGGGAAAGACAAGGATATTAAAACCTTTTTGTGGGATGTAAATAAGGGCGCTATTGATGAGCATTGTATTGATGGGGTTGATACCATTATTCACCTTGCCGGCGCCGGTATCGCCGATAAACGCTGGACGGATGAACGCAAAAAAGAGATAGTAGAAAGCCGTACCAAATCGATAGCGCTTATCTATAACCTGTTGAAGGGGCGGGCTAATAAGGTTGCATCGGTAATATCGGCATCGGGCATTGGTTATTACAGCGACCGTGGCGATGAACTTTTGACCGAAACCAGCGCCCCTACCCATGATTTTATATCCCAATGTTGTGTTGATTGGGAAGCTGCTGTTGATGAAGGCGAGAAACTTGGCCTGCGGGTGTTGAAACTCCGTACCGGTGTGGTTTTGGATAAAGATGCCGGCGCATTACCAATGCTGGCTTTACCTGTTAAATTATTTGTTGGCTCGGCGATAGGTAGCGGTAAGCAATGGATCCCCTGGATTCATTGGCAGGACGTGATTGATATGTATCTTTTTGGCATCGAAAATAAAGAACTGAAAGGAGTTTACAATATGGTAGCCCCCAACCCGGTTACCAATGCGCAAATGATTAAAGCAGTGGCCATCCAGTTGCACCAGCCATTATGGGCGCCAAGGGTGCCTGCTTTTTTACTGAAATTATTATTGGGCGAAATGAGTACACTGGTTTTGGGAAGCACCAAAGTATCGGCACAAAAAATGGAAGATGCCGGTTTCCGCTTTAAATATGCTGAAGTGGCCGGTGCTTTAAACGATATTTATGGATAATAAAACAGGTGTTACCATATTCTGGTTTCGCCGCGATTTGCGTTTGAATAATAATGCCGGTATGTACCGGGCGTTGAAAAGTGGTAACCCGGTTTTGCCCATATTTATTTTTGATAAGGAAATACTGGACAACCTGGACGATAAAAACGATGCAAAGGTAACTTTCATTTATAATGCCATCGAAAACCTGCGCAGCCAATTACACAAATACGGCAGTAGTTTGCTGGTGGTGTATGATAACGCAACAAATGCCTGGGACAAGATCATCAAAGAATATCCCGTTGCAGCAGTATATACCAACCATGACTATGAACCCTACGCGACGAAACGCGATGACGTTGTAAGGGAAAAGCTAAAACAGCACGGAATCGTCTTCCATACTTTTAAAGACCAGGTAATTTTCGAAAAAGATGAGGTTACCAAGGATGATGGTAAGCCTTACACCGTTTACACGCCTTATCAGCGTAAATGGTATGCAAGGCTTAAGCCGTTTTATTTAAAAAGCTACCCTACCGAAAAATACCTCGACAATCTGGTAAAAATCCATCACCTGCCGCTACCGTCATTAAATGAAATGGGCTTCATAAAAAGTGAAGCGCATTTTTCAAAACAGGAATATAAAAATGTGATTGGCGATTATGCCCAAAAGCGCGATTTTCCGGCAATTAAAGGTACGTCGCGTATAGGCTTACACCTCCGTTTTGGCACGGTAGGCATTCGTGAGCTGGCTAAAACCGCAAATGGCTACCCTGATAAAACCTGGTTGAACGAGTTGATATGGCGCGAATTTTATATGATGATATTATATCATTTTCCGCATACCGCAGATCATGCCTTCAGGGCTGAATATGACAGGATAACATGGATTAATGATGAAGGGCAGTTTAAGGCGTGGTGTGAAGGACAAACCGGCTTCCCTGTTATTGATGCCGGCATGCGCGAGTTAAATGCCACCGGCTTTATGCACAACCGGGTACGTATGATAGTGGCCAGCTTTTTAACCAAGGATTTGCTGATTGACTGGCGTTGGGGCGAGCGCTATTTTGCCCGTAAACTGTTGGATTATGAAATGGCCAGCAATGTTGGCGGCTGGCAATGGGCGGCAGGATGCGGCACGGATGCAGCACCCTATTTCAGAATTTTTAACCCGGATGCGCAAACAAAAAAGTTCGATCCGGATTTAGCATATATAAAAAAATGGGTTCCGGAATATGCCGATTTCAGCAAGTATCCTAAACCCATTGTCGACCACGCCTTTGCGCGCGATCGCTGTTTAAAAGCTTTTAAAGCCGCTTTGGCTGGATAATTTTTTCTTAAAACGAATGAGGCAATACATTGAATACAACTCCATCATTTACCCATCCGATTAACAATTCATCTTGCGTGGTAGTTACATACATGTAATCCTTACCATCCGGAGTTTTGTATTCTGTAACAGCTAGTCCAAGATCAGGTGGATGAGCAGTGCCACCTTGAACTGTTCCTATGGAAAATCCCGGCGGAGCAACCGTAGTCAGAGAAAAATAATGTCCACTAGTTGAAGGATTATAGAAGGAATTCAAAGCATAAGGGGCATTTGAAACTATTCTTAGCCAACCAACCGTTTTTTCAAATACCCAATCATATTTACCCGCGCCTAATTCATTCGGGTTAGAAGTAAAATAATGCCTCTTCAGTATTGGGTTCCAATATCGTAAAAATGGCGTGGTGTTAGCTGTTGCCTGCGGTGGTAACGAAGCTAATGTGCTTAAAGTTTTTTTATTAGTTGTGGTTATTATTTTTGCTTTACCAATAAGTGTTTTATTATTGATTTTGTTTGATTTAACGTCGACTTTAAAGGCGAATAGCGCAATTAAAGCGATTGCTGAGATTAGATAAATATTTTTCATGGTATATTTTTTCAAATATAATGATATATATTTAACTTTTGCCATTAAAAACGCCATATTTGGTTATTATAGCAAATTTATACTATTTAATAATATTAATTTGTTATGGTAACTATCGTAAAATCAAAACGCAGGCTGGTGTTCCCCGCAATACTAGTATTTCCAGCTCTGCCGTAAGCATATCTTGATGGTAATAACAATGTAACTGCTGTGCCAGTGGTAAGACCTTGTAGCCCTTGCACTACGCCAGAAACTGGTTGACCACCTGTAGTGCCCGACATATCAAAACTTACAGCTGTCGTGCTTTCGTCAAACTGTGTACCCGTTAAAAATTTACCGGTATAGGTTGCCGTAAAAGCCGAATATTGATCAATAGGATCGGCGCCAGTACCGGGGATGGTTACCTTGTAATAATAACCGCCGGGTGCCTTGGCAAAACCGGTTAGGCTATTGGCGGCCATGTAGTTTTTGATGATCTGATCGTCATATAAATTTTGATCGGATATAACATTAACATAGTAGTCAAGACATTGGTTGCCCGCTATACGGGTATTGGTGTTACTTGAGCTACCTGATCCATACCCATTAACACCATACGCCAGGCGTGATGGTATCAATATACGCGCCCTTGTACCTTTATATTTGACAATATTGTGTATAGCTAATTGTAAACCTTTAGGATAGCCGCTTTGATTGATATGCCCGGCAAAACCATCAAAGTGGTTATTGGTGAGCGAATCTACTGAGTTGTACTTGCCATCAAACGATTTTAGGGTAAATACAAACTTCACAGTATCGGAGTAGGCTATGGGGTTAGTAGTTGCGCCCTGCGATAGTATCTGATAATAAATGCCGCTGGTATCGCCGTTGGAAGTATCGCGTACCATGCCGGTAAGCCCATTGGCTTTAATATAGTTTTGGATATTGGTATTATCGTATTGGGCAATATTAGGATCGTCGGAAGTTTTTCGGCAGGATAATAGGCCCGCGGTAATCAGGAACAGAAGCGCAAAAGTAATTTTTCTCATTTATATTTTTTGTTACCGGTAATGGCCGTTGTAGCGGCTTTTACCTTCATTAGTATCTTTTAATTAGTTATATTATATAGTTGTATATTAAAATCGAGCACCGAATTTGCCGGCAAATGTATTGAATCCTGAGCATATGGCCCGTAGGCATAGCGCGATGGTATCAATAAGCGTACTTTGCCCCCCTTTTTTATTTGCGGCACACCTAACTGCCATCCCTTTATCACGCTTCCTAATGTGTATGAAGGGTGAAAATTACTGGTTTGCGCAAATACATAGCCTGTAGTTAATATTTGCCCGGTAAACCCCACTGTTATAGTTGTTGAGCTCGTAAATAAATCATTACCCGAACCCTCTTCACCTGTTTTAATGATATAATATACCCCCGTAGTATCAATTCTTTTGGCACTGTCTCCGGGGTGTGCTGCTATGTAATCGCTTATGATCTTATCGTCGATACCCTTTTGAATATTATACTGCACCATCGGGTCGACAGTTTTTTTACATGCGCCCAAGCCAGCCATCAAAACCAATAACAAAACCACTAACCTGTTCATTTTTTCAAAAGGCAAATTTATTCTTTTATAATAGAAAAACGGCAGCTTAACATTTTTTAACACAATCAATAAAAAGCAGCTACAAATAAGGTGTATCACAACGCTTATTTCGGACTTAAAACGCTTAACTATTCATAAAATTATCGACATTGTAGCTGCTTTTAGTTCACTGGTTCATTAGTTCATTGGTCTTTTCTGGTGGGATTACCAGATGGGAAGGACTCAGCCAAAAAGGCATTTGCCTGTTTGGCCCGCTATGCCCGCGTTCCAATGAACCAATGAACCAATGAAACAATGAACCAATGAACCAATGAACCAATTAAGGCTTATAGTTAATGGTGAGTTTGTTGATTTTTTTGAGCATTTCGGTGAGGTATTCTTTGTCAGCTTCGCTGATGTGCTCGTTGAGATAATTGTTAAATTGCTTTACTACAGCGCGGGCCTGGTGGCGTTTTTCTTTACCAAGATCTGTCAGGTAAATTTTTACCGAGCGTTTATCGCCCTGGTTTGATTCCCGGTAAATAAGCCCGGTTTTTTCCAACTGGCTGAGCATTCTTGATAAGCTGGTTGATTTAAGGCCCAACAAGGCCGCCGCCTGCGATACGGTAGTACCTTCTTTTTCGTCGATATTGATTAACAGGTAACCGATTGATTGTGTAATGCCAAATTCGGTAACCAACTGGTTATACCTGTTGGCCACCGTTTGCCACACAATTTTCAAAAAATAATCAATAGTTTCCTGGTGTTTAACGCTTTTATGCATTTTTATAAGTTGTACGTAATATGTTGTACGTGATACGTTTTAAGTTATACGTTTCTTCACGCTGCCGGTTTATAAGTTTTTGCCCAACAAATATAGGCTGCAGATGTAAACAATGGTACGAAGGTACATCTTATTTTCTTCAACGTTTAGCGAACGTAAAACGTAGTATGTGATACGTTGTACGTAATAAGTTTTAAACTACTGGATTATAAGTTTCAGCCCCGGCAAAAATTAGCGAACGTCAAACGTACAACTTAAAACGTATCACGTACAACCTAATACCCCACGGTCGTATCATCTCCCCTTGGATCAGCGCCGCCTTCGTAGTAACCCGATTGGGTTTTCAGGATGGCATCTACGCGGCCGATTGCCCCTCGGTTGGTTATTTTGTAGCCTTTACTTTGCAGTTTTAAAACTGTGGCGCTATCAACCCCATCTTTTTCGATGGTAACCTCGTCTGGCAGCCATTGCGAGTGGAAGCGTTTGGAGCTTACTGCCTGCTGCATGTTTTGATCAAATTCTATCACATTCAATATTGTCTGAAAAACAGAGGTTATAATGGTAGATCCGCCCGGGGTGCCCACTACCATAAACAGTTTGCCGTCTTTTTCGATGATGGTTGGCGTCATGGATGATAGCATGCGTTTGCCCGGCTGAATGCTGTTGGCTTTACCGCCAACCAGGCCGTACATGTTGGGTACGCCGGGTTTCGAGCTAAAATCGTCCATCTCATTATTTAATAAAAAGCCGGCGCCGTTTACAAAAATCTTAGAGCCAAAACTATCATTTAGCGTAGTGGTGATAGATACCGCATTGCCATCCTTATCTACTATCGAGTAATGGGTAGTTTGGTCGCTCTCGTACCCAACAAAAGTGCCGGGTTGTATGCTGGCGCTTGGTGTGGCTGCATCCCAGCTAAATGTGCTCATGCGCGATGTGATATAAGCCGGTTTAAGCAGGCTATCAACGGGTACTTTATAAAAATCCGGGTCGCCAAGATATTTGGAGCGGTCGGCATACACCCGGCGTTCGGCCTCAACAATTAACCTGATAGTCGAGTCCTGGTTATAGCCCCATCTTTTTAACGGATATTTTTCTACAGATTGTAATAATTGCAATAAGGCAATTCCTCCGCTTGAAGGGGGCGGCATGGTAATTATTTTATAGCCTTTGTAATTGCCGGCAATGGCTTTGCGCCAAACCGAATGATAACTTTTAAGATCTTTTTTGGTCACCAGCCCGTTGCCGTTTTTCATTTCGGCAACAATCTGGTCGGCTACTACGCCCTTGTAAAAGCCCTTACGGCCTTTGTCGCGGATAAACTCGAACGTTTTGGCAAGGTCTTCCTGCACCAGCACGTCGCCTTCATTCCAGCCTCCTTGTTTTAAAAGATAGTTTTTGCCGGGGTTCAGTTTTATAAATTGCGCCTGAGTGTGGTTCAGGTCGCTGGCCAGGTGTTTGGTTATTTTAAAACCATTGCGGGCCATATCAACGGATGGTTGCACCAGATCGGCCCATTTCAATTTGCCGTATTTTTTGTGAGCGGTCACCATGCCATCTACCGACCCGGGAACTCCCGTGGCCTGGTGGGTATAGAGGCTCATTTCTGGAATTACATTCCCCGCAGAATCGAGATACATATTCGCACTGGCGGCACCAGGGCCTTTTTCCCTGAAATCAAGCGTTTTGGTTTTGCCCTTGCCCGACCTGAAAACCATAAAGCCGCCGCCGCCAATATTACCTGCCTGTGGATGCGTTACGGTTAACGCGAATTGTACAGCTACTGCGGCATCAACAGCGTTGCCGCCTTTCTTTAAAATATCAACCCCCACCTGCGAAGCATCGGGATAGGCGCAAACTACCATCCCGTTGCTGTATTGACCATTGTTGTTTGCACCGGGTTGTTCCTGCGCGTATCCGGCAGGTATAAAAAAAAGTGTCGTCAAAAAAAGAGTTAAGCGTTTGTTGTTTTTTATTTTAAAGGAATGTAACGTCATTATAACCAAAATTTATTTTCACTAAAATAGCCTATTTGAAGGTATAAATACATCGAAAGCTCAATATTTCGGATTGGAAATCAGTTGAATGAGCGTAATTCACGGGCGATTTTGACCTGAAATAGCATAAAAAACATATTTGAGCGTTTATTTACCTGAACATTTGGGACAAAAATTGGTTAAACCTGTGTTAAATTCCAATGTCATTGTATTACCTGTTTAATTCATTTACTAAAACTACTACATGAAAAAAATCATCTACATCCTGTCGTTATCGGTTTCGTTTTTATTGATAAACCAGCGTTCGCAGGCGCAGGATTACAAAGCTGCAGCCGGCTTAAAGTTTGGCGCTTATGAGATAGGCCCTTCGGGAAAATACTTTTTAAACCAGACAACCGCTATTGAAGGCATCCTGGGCATCCGCGATCATGGCATAGTTATTACCGGTTTGTACGAGATTCATACCCGTGCTTTTAATGTTGATAAACTGAACTTTTTTTATGGCTTTGGCGGTCACTTAGGCTCGACAGGCAGCGGCTATTACAAACGTTTTGGTAGCGATGACCAGTATTATAAAGACAGGCACCTTTTATTTGGTGCCGACGGCGTAGCAGGTTTGGAATGGGTAATACCCAACAGCCCCATTGCTGTAAGTCTTGATCTGAACCCTCGCCTCGAAATAGCCACCGGGCCGTTTTTTGATATCGCGCCAGGTGTAGGGGTGAAGTATACTTTTCAGTAAGCCCCCTCTAAATCTCCCCCGGTAGGGGAGACTTTGACGATGTTATTTTTTAAGCCCTCCCTTCCGGGGAGGGTTTGGGTGGGGCTGGAGGCTTAATGCGCCACAATCACCTTCTTGGCATACACCTTGCTTCCCAGCATCGCCCTTAATATATATACGCCGGGCTGCACTCCTGTTACATTTATTACCGTACTGAAATTGCCTTGCGGGATGCTTTGCTTTTCAGAAACGATGGTTTGCCCTACCGAATTTACAAGCGAAAGGTTAAGATCGGTAGCGGCACCGGCTTTAAACACCACATATAGGTTGGTGCTTGCCGGTATGGGGAAAACTGTTAAGCCAATATCTGTGGATTTATCAACGTTGGATGCCGTGCGCGCATAGGCAAACACATCCGATATCACCGCGCAGCCGCTGGCCAGTGTATCCACCACCTGGTAGTTTCCGCTCTGCAACGGATCAAAGGTATTGCCTGTGGCGCCCTGTATTGGTTTGCCGTTTAACAGCCATTGGTTACCCGTTGTAAAGCTGGAGTTTAAGGTGTTGTTACTTTGTACAATAACCGGTTTGGTTAAGGTAACCGCCTTACGCGCAGCCGAAGCGCAGCCCAGGCTTTGTACCTTCATATCATAAAAATAGTAGTAAAAGCCTTTGTAGTAATTGGTGTCGGCGGCGTTATCACCGGTGGCATCATTCCCCAGGATGCTGAAGATTTTGCCGATGCTAAAAGGATAGCTTGTTACGCCAGCATTATTACGGTATATGGTGGCTGTGTTGTCATAGGCGATAGATATTAAGTAATTACCCGCTGCCAGTAACTCCAGGTTAAGGTCGTATACTTTGCCCTGGTCGGCGGGGTCATCAGCCTGTGCGCCGGGCAGTGGGGTGGTGCGGGTTGCCTGGGCATTAATAGTTGTAGTGGCCACTATTTGCCCGCTGCTGTTGCTTACGTTAAATGTTATTTTGCCCGAATTGCCAATATATAAACGCGCGGTTTGAATAACCACCGGGACTTTAGTGTTCACAATTACCGATGGGGTAAACTGGTTATATCCGCCACCCGTAAAAACATTTTTTGTTGCCGGGCCAACGGCTGCCTTAAAATCATTTACACCCGCGTAAAAAGTATTATTAACGGGTGTTGCCGTAGTATTTGCAGGGCTACCGGCCGCAATAGGCACAGCGTCATTAATGTTTTGATACCAAAGCATGGTGCCATCGCCCTGTCCCAATAGCTGGTATTGTTTGGTATCGTTGCAATAATAGGCACTTAAATCGCCTATTGCCGATGGGGTGTTGATAACAATAGTTGTGGTAACCGTATCGTTGGTTTTTACCGGATCGCCCGTTAAATTGCTGATGGCCGTGATGGTATAAGTGGCACCGGCGAGGGCATTAAAGCTTTGGGCGAAGGTAAAGTTATCCTGATCGCCGGGGGCAAGGGTACCCGTGTAAGTGCCGGTAAATGTAGTTACGGTATTATCGGCAGCGGTTATTTTTACGGTTAGCGGAATATTGCTGATAGCCGCACTGCCAAAGTTTTTAACAGCTATAGTAACCGGCGTACTTGCCGAACACGCGCCGCTTGAACCGGGATTAACTATAGACAATACACCGGCATCAATACTGGTTTGTAAAAACTGTACACGGTAGTCCTGTGTTTCGCCTTTGGCATAGCTGCCGCAGGCTGTAATGCTTGCGGTACTAGTGGTTTCGCTAAGTACTACACGCATCAGGCTATAGGTTCCGGCCGCAACGGTTGCCGGTATTTTGATGGTTGTGTTGTAGGTGCCGGTGCCATTTATAATGCCGGTGGTTGCTACCAGTTCAGTATCTTCAAAAACGCCGTTTTCATTATAGTCAATAAAAACTTTGGCGGCTTTATTGAAGTTGCTGCCACAGGTGCCCAGTGTAAGGCTAAGCGGGTATGATTTATCCTGCTCCAGCTGAACGGTCAAGTTGGTATAATCAGAATAGCTTTTGCAACCCGCTGCCGGGCTGTTATCAATGTTGGCCAGCTTAACATTGTCAATGCGCGAATCGGCATTGCTTGAGGGGGCCGAAGAGCAATATGCAGTGCCACCTATCCCGGTAACTATAAGCGAGTAAGCCTGCGGGCCAGGCGCTAAAGTGCCTTTATGCGATACCGTGATGGTGTAAGCCTTGCCGGGCACGGTATTGGCAATATAAACCTGCTCCACGTTATCCCTGATGTTGTTGCCGGTAGTTGCGGCAGCTGATGGATGGCCGGGGTCTAAAACCCAGGCATTGTAAGTTGTGGTGCCATCGCTTACTTTAATATCCAGGTCGTTAACCAGCTTTGGCGTGCGGCTGTTGATGGTACCATCGGGCGAGGGTGTTCCTTGTGGGTCTGTCCAGGCTATGGTGGCAATCAAAGCATCAGCACCGGATGCCAGCACATTAAAAGTTTGGGTTTGCCCCTGGGCAAGCGAGTTTTCCTTTACCATGCTTTTAATGCCATTATTGGTTATGGCTTGCGCCGCCCTTGGCATATTAAGCAATCCCCAGCCATAAATATAATCGGGGCCAACATTGCCGCCATCAAAAGCGGTGTGGCAAACCAGCCCTTTCAGCGTGGCCGATTTCATGAAATTACCGCTGTTTTTTTGAGCGTAATACTCCTGCAATAAATATAATGAGCCGGTGATATTGGGTGCCGCCATCGAGGTGCCCGATAAGGTAAGGTACGATGAACTGTTATCTATCCCTATCGAAGTTACATTTACCCCATCACCCACAATATCCGGTTTTACTCGGCCGTCATCCGTAGGCCCCCAGGCGCTGAAATAGGCAACGCTCAAATCGCTGCTGTTGGTAGGGCCCGATGGCAGCGGGTTTACCGCGCCAACCGTCAGCGTATTTTTAGCGTTACCGGTAGTGCTGATGATATCGTAGCCGCTATTGTCGCTTATGGTGGAGGGGCGGGCGCCTTTGTTAACTATGGTTTGATCGGTGCGGCTGCGGTAGCCGTAGTATGTTGCTCCTATGGCCGGTCCGTTGGTAGCCCGGCTGTTACCGGCCGATTCCACAATAAGGTAATAGGGGGCCGTGTAGGCTATTTTATCCCATGATTGGGCGCGGGTATCGTAAAATCCAAAAGTATAATCAACGGTGTCGCCCGGCAGGCCATACCATTCCCAGCGGCTTGCATCGCTGTTATAATCCCAGCCCGCAACGTCGCCATAGGAGTGGTTTGATAGCAATAGGCCCGCTGCTGCGCCGCTCATTTCCGAAACATCGTTATCAAAATCCCATGACAACAGGCTGCTGGCATTAAACGCCATACCTTTGGCCGGGGCGTAAACGCCCTTGGCAATCATGGTGCCGGCCACATGGCTGGTATGGTCAAGCACCGAAGCGCCATCTTTTATGGTGATGGCTTTACCGGCAAATTCCTGGTGTGCGGCATACACCGAACCACCATCCCAAATGGCCAGCTTACCAACAAGGTTGCTGCCCGATCCCGAAAGGTTTAGCCCTAATGAGCCGCCTGGCTGCACGGCGTTGGTACCCGTTGTAGCCGCTGCCGTTGTATTGTTGTGTGTAGTAAGGTATACCGGAAAACCAAGGCTGTTTATGCCTTGTAAAAATACGTGGTTACCGTTGCGCGACCGGCGTGTAACCGGCCAGCCTTTTTGCGCTGCCAATGAAAGGGCCTGTTGCTTATTTACATTGAAAGCGTTCCTTAATTGCGAAGAAAAACTGCTCAATTCGGCTTTTTTTGCATCACTAACCAGGGGTTGCTGGGCAAATGTTTGAACTGCAATACACAGCAAAAAAAAAGAAGTACATAACGCCGCGTATCGCTTATTCATAGGCATGAAATATAGCATTTTTAGTATCAAGTATTTAGTATCAAGTATCAAGATTTTTTATCCGGTATCAAGTATCAAGATTTTGACTTTTGAGCAAAGGGCTTGCAGGCAAACCTACAGCGGTCTTGATACTAGCTACTTGATACTAACGAATTACTTGATACTGTCTCAAGAAAGATATTTCCCCACTATCGGTATCCTGCGGCCCATGCCAAACGCTTTGGGGGATACCCTTAAAATTGGCGGGGTTTGGTAGCGCTTATGCTCGGCAGAGTTGGTGAGCTTGATCACCCGGCGAACGGTTGCTTCATCGTATCCCATTTTAATGATCTCGGCAGATGAGCGGCGGTACTCAATATATTCTTCCAGGATCTTATCCAGTACATCATACTCGGGCAATGAATCGGTGTCCTTTTGGTCGGGCCTTAACTCGGCTGATGGTGGTTTTACAATGGAATTTATCGGGATGATCTCTTTATCTTTATTAATATGGCGGGCCAGTTCAAACACCTGGGTTTTGTATACATCGCCAATAACAGATATGCCGCCGCACATATCGCCATATAGGGTGCCATAGCCAACGGCGGCTTCGCTTTTATTGCTGGTATTAAGTAATATATAGCCAAACTTGTTACACATGGCCATTAACAACACCGCCCTGGTACGCGACTGGATATTTTCTTCGGCAATATTAAACGGCAGGTTTTTAAACTGCGGATGCAGCGAAGTTTCAATGGCTTCGGTAATATGTTTTATGGCGATAGTCTCGCTTTTGCACCCGAGGTTAGCCACCAGGTCTTCGGCATCTTTGAGCGAGTGATCGGTTGAAAAACGGGATGGCAACAAAACGGCCATTACATTTTGAGGGCCCAGGGCTTCGGCAGCCAGCGCGCAAACCACGGCAGAATCGATACCGCCGGATAGGCCTAAAATTGCCTGTTTAAAGCCCGATTTATAAAAGTAATCGCGGATGCCTAATATGATGCCCTGGTGAATTTGTTCAATATCACCGGGCCTGTCGGTTTTCATGGTTGATGGGTGCTCAAAGCTGATGCTGTTATCATCGTTTAAAGTATAATACGCCGTACTTTCTTCAAAATAAGGCATTTCATCTATCAATGTGCCGGCATTGTCAAATACTAATGATCCGCCATCGAAAATGAGTTCGGTTTGTGCGCCTATATTATTGATATACAACAGGGGCAGGTTATAACGGCTGGCGTTATCGCTTAAAATAGCAATCCGCGCCTCATCATGATTATAAGCAAACGGCGAGGCCGCTATATTGATCATTACATCGGGCTGCTGATGGATCAGGATATCCATAGGGCGGGTGATGTATAAAGGGTTTTCTATCGTGTTCCACAAGTCTTCACAAATGGTGAGCGCTATTTTTTTGCCTTTAAATTCAATACAGTTAAACTCGGTTGATGGTTCAAAGTAGCGGTACTCGTCAAATACATCATAGTTGGGCAGCAGCGCTTTGTTCACAATAGCTTTAACCTTACCATCCTCAATAAAATAGGCCGAATTATTTAAATCCTTGCCTTCGGGTTTATTGTTAACTGTTGGCAGGCCAATAATACAGGCGATGTCAATACACACTTCGGCTATTTTTTTTGCCGATTCCTCGCACAGGCCAATAAACTCGTCAAATTCCAAAAAGTCGCGCGCCGGATAGCCGCACACGCATAACTCGGCAAAAACCACCAGGTCGGCGCCGTTTTGTTTGGCTTTTAATATGTGGTCAATTATTTTGGCCGTGTTTGATTCGAAGTTACCTATATGATAGTTAAGCTGGGCTAATGCAATTTTCATGGATGGTATAGTAACGTATTAATGCAAATAAAAATTATTTTTGCTCAAAGGATAAATATGATAACTACCCGGTATAAAGCAAAACAAATTTACTTAATTTTTTTTATCGGTATGATATTGTCGGCCTGCCGCGGCAACAAAAAGGTTGATGTAAGTAATATTGACCTTGAGGTGAAGATTGAACGCTTCGACCAGGATTTCGACGCCATGCGCACCCACCCCATGGCGCAGCAGGCTATTCACCTGCATAATAAGTACAAGGTATTTTACCAGGATTTTATTGAGCGTATTTTACCGGTAGGCAGTATAGGAGATACCGCCTATTTTAAAACCCTGCGCAACGTGTTTGCCAACAAAGCCTATAACGACCTGAGGCACGATGTAGAAGCCACATACCCCAAACTAGATAAACAGGAGGCCGAACTTACCGATGCCTTCAAGCATATTAAATATTACTATCCGCAGAAAAGAATACCTAAGGTTTACAGCTACTTTTCGGGTTTCCAGGCGCAAACATCTATAGGCGACGGGTATTTTGCAATCGGGCTCGATTTGTTCCTCGGCGCCAATTCCCGGTTTTACCCTTCCATTACCAGCGCTTTTCCGCATTATTTGTCAAGGCATTTTACGCCCGAGAATATTACACCGCGTGTGGTTGAAGGCATTGCCCGCGAGGATATGTTTCCCGAAAACGACGACGATAAATCGCTTTTAACAAAAATGATTTACAATGGTAAGATCATGTATTTTATGGATAAGATTTTGCCCGATGCCGGCGACACCCTGAAAATAAATTATACCCGCGACCAGCTAAAATGGTGTGCCGATTTTGAGCCGAAGATATGGGCCTACTTTTTGGAAGAAAACCTGCTGTACGAAACCGACTATCCCAAAATTCAGAAATACCTTACCGAAGCCCCCTTTACCCCCGGCCTTGGCGAGCGCAATGAATCGGCCCCAAAACTTGCCGTATGGACGGGCTGGCAAATTGTACGCGCCTATATGGATAAACATCCCGAAGTTACCCTGCAACAGTTGATGGCCAATAAGGATGCGCAAAAAATATTGAACGAATCGAAGTACCGGCCAAAGTAAGACGAGCCCCCCGGCCCCCTGAAAGGGGAGTTTTTGATTTGCAGATAAAGAAAGTGTTATGCGATAAAGAGAGCGCCTGTCAGTCTGAGCCTGTCGAAGACTCGCGCGGAGAGGCCATTGCCCGCAATGCTTCGATAGGATACATGACGAATCCAATTCCCCTGTCATCCTGAGGTACGAAGGATCTATCAGTTGTGCATAACCGTTAGAAAAGTTCGCAAATAGATGCTTCGTTCCTACCCAGGACATATCCAATTTTCCTGTCATTCTGAGGCACGAAGAATCTATTCTACGCCTTGCATGACCGATAGAAAAGTTCGCGAATAGATGCTTCGTTCCTCAGCATGACAGTCTTTATTTTTGATGTCATTTCACCTTCAGAATTTCGCGAAATTTTACAACTCAGGATGACAGTCTTTTATTTAAAAAATGTCATTTCACCTTCATAATTTCGCGAAATTTTACCACTCAGCATGACAGGTTTTTATTTTTTGAATGTCATTTCCGCTTTGGTATTTCGACAATCTTATAACTGAATATAACAGCTTTTTAAAAATTAAAAACATACAAAACCAAAAAAGCCCCGACCAAAATGGACAGGGCTTCTTTGTATATATCTTCCAACTCCCTCTTCAGGGGCCGGGGCTTTACTTCATAATTGCGAAAACAGCTTTTAAAGCTATCAGGGTACCAATTAACAATGCTGCGTTGGCTATCCATGAGAAATAAGCTGAGTTTTCATCACCTGCAAAACGGATAAATACACCAAAAATGCCTATGATGATTGCGACAACTAATAGTTTGTAATGTTTCTCTGCGTTAGCGTTTTCCATTGACTCCATGATACCGATATTTTTTGTACCGCAAAAATAGAAATGTTTACCGAAAATGCTACTAAAATTTTATGATTTTATAGTGCCGAAAAATGCCGGGTGTTTTCGCTTATAATACCTGAACAATAGCCAAAACCCGATAGCGGCTAAAACAAATACCCATAGGTTGGAGATCGCTAAAATTACCTCGGTAAACATAAACCATCCGTTTGACAGCGAATTGAACATGCGTTTGCCAAGGGGAAGCTGATACGCGGCCGGATCATCATTGGCAATGGTTTCCTGGATGATGGTATTGCTTTCATAAAAGTTAAGGGTAATTACGCTGAACTTAACAGCAGCATCTATTTTAAGGTTGTCAATTTGCCCATCTACCATATCGTCTTTTAACAGCAACACATTCAACGGATTTTTGATGGTTACCTTTCCTTTCTTTTGCTGATCTACCAGTTCTTTACGGCTGTTGAGTTTTAGCTTTGCCGATAGATAATCAAGCGATTTATCTTCGATATCCATTTTGCTGAAGGTAACATGCGTACCCATATGGGCCACCTGGTACATAAACTCTTCAGGGCAAACGCATTAAAATGATTCACTAATTGGCGATTAAATAAACACCTGATAGTCAGATATTTATGTTGTTTTTGTGATTGTATTTATGTATATTTATCTGACAATCAGATGGATACAAAAAATAAGACAAGTACTATTTTCGCTTATTTTAGCGAAATGCAAGACTTCCGCATTGACAGAAAAAAGCAACATCTACTAACAGATATCATTACAATTACTATAGCCGCTGCATTATGTGGTATTGA